>NZ_WVUG01000547.1 GCF_017614965.1 Streptomyces griseorubiginosus
CCCTCCCACAACGGCGCGACCTACAGACTGCTCGCAGGCGTCAGCAAGTCCTCCAGGCCCACTCGGCGGAAGAACTCCACCCGGATGCGGTCGGCCACCGCCGAGACGACTTCGCTGCCGTCCCGGCTGGGGTCCACGTGGACGCGGAACGGCCGCTTGCCGGGCGGCAGTTCCACCACGCGCACGATCGCGTCGGCCACCTCGGAGACATCGGCGTCCGGTGGTATCAGCCCGGCCAGCCGCTCGTTGACGTCGTCCATCAGTGCCTTGTAGCGGGCGTCGTAGGCGGCGGCCCGCTCCGCGTCGGCGGGCGTGCCGGCGTGGGCGAAGTGGTTGGTGCCGGAGGTGAAGGCACCCGGAACGACGATCGAGGTGTCGATCCCGAACCGGATGACCTCGGCGGCGTAGCTCACCGCCAGGGCGTCCATCGCCGCCTTGGCCGCGAAGTAGGGGGCGAGGAAGGGCGGGCAGCCGCCGCGGGTGCTGGAGGAGCCGATCCACACGAGGTGGCCCTGGCCCTGCCGACGCAGCTGTGGCAGTGCCGCGCGGTTGACGCGCTGGGTGCCCAGGACGTTGGTGTCGTAGACGTCCGCCAACTGCTCAGGGGTGAAGGCCTCCGCCGGGCCCAGCACCATGTGCCCGGCGTTGTGCACCACGACATCCAGCCGCCCCTGCTCGGCGACGATCCGCTCGACTGCTGCGTCCGCGCTGTCCTGCGCGGTCACGTCGAGTTCCACGGCGCGCAGATCGACGCCGTGCTCCTCGGCGTGTGCGGCCAGGTCCGAAGCGGCTGACGCGTTACGGGTGGCGAGGGCGCGCATGCCCGCGTAGACGGTGTGGCCGCGCGCGGCGAGCGCGCGGACGCTGAGGGCGCCGAAACCGCTGGAGGCGCCGGTGACGAGGATGACCTTGCTGTCGTTCATGGCATTCCGTTCCTTTGTCGGAGCCGGCCGTCAGATGATTCCGCCGTTGGCCCGCAGCACCTGGCCGTTGACCCAGTGGCCCTCGGGGCCGACCAGGAAGGACACGACGTTGGCGATGTCCTCGGGCGTGCCCAGGCGCTCCAGTGGCGGCTGCGCGGCGAGGCGGGCGATGGTCTCCTCGTCCTTGCCGTCGAGGAAGAGCTCGGTCGCGGTGGGGCCCGGGGCGACGGCGTTGACGGTGACGTCACGCCCCCGCATCTCGCGGGCGAGGATCAGCGTCAGCGCCTCGACCGCGCCCTTGCTCGCGGCGTAGGCGCCGTAGCCGGGGAAGGCCAGCCCCACCACCGAGGTGGAGAAGTTGACCAGCGCTCCGCCCGGGCGCAGCCGGCGCGCCGCCTGCTGGTCGACGACGAACGTGCCGCGGATGTTGGTGCGGTACAGGGCGTCGAGCTCGGCGAGGTCGAGGTCGGCGACGGGGGAGAGCGGCATGCGGCCGGCGGCGTGCACGACCGCGTCGACGCCGCCGTAGATGCTCTCCGCGAGGTCGAACAGGGCGGCGATCTCGTGCTCGGCGGCGACGTCCGCACGGGCTGCCTGTGCGGTGCCGCCGGCGGTCTCTATGGCACGGACGGCCTCGTCAGCCGCCTCCTTGTTGCCCGCGTATCCGACGACGACCGCGTACCCGTCCGCGGCGAGGCGCTCGGCGACCTGTCGTCCGATGCCGCGCGAACCGCCGGTCACGATCGCGACGCGCCGGTGCGCGGAGGTGGAGGTGTGAGTGGTCATGACTGCATCCTTTGTTAGCGCTGCTACGGCTTGCTCGTATCGACGATAACACAGTTTCGTAGCGACGCTACCCCCCAATTCGTATCGTCGATACGAATGGCGTACGGTAGACCCATGGATGCGAGGGAAAAGATCCTGGAAGCGGCCGCCGACCTGCTGGCCAAGGCCTCGGTCGCCGATGTCTCCACGCGGGCGGTCTGCGAGGCGGCCGGGGTGGGTGCGCCGATGCTCTACCGGCTCTTCGGCGACAAGGCGGGGCTGTTGGCGGCCGTCGTCGACCGGGGTTTCGAGGCGTACCTCGCCTCCAAGCGGGCGGCCAGGCCGAG
This sequence comes from Streptomyces griseorubiginosus, assembly GCF_017614965.1. Taxonomy (GTDB): domain Bacteria; phylum Actinomycetota; class Actinomycetes; order Streptomycetales; family Streptomycetaceae; genus Streptomyces; species Streptomyces griseorubiginosus_B. The sequence continues at coordinate 2,036 of NZ_WVUG01000547.1, forward strand.
CGACGACCCGGTCGCCGACATCAGGAGCGGCTGGGACAACCACATGCGCTTCGCACTGGAGCACCCCAACCACTACCGCCTGATGTACTCACCCGAGTTGACGGTTCCGCCGGCCGCGGCGCAGGAGGCGCACGCCCTGCTGCACGGGATCCTCGAGCGCTGCGCGGCCGCCGGCCGGCTCACCGTGCCGCCCGCGCTCGCCACGCAGATGATCATGTCGGCCAATGTCGGGGCGGCCCTGTCGATGGTGACCCGGCCCGAGCAGTACCCGGACCCTCAGTTCTCCCAGCGGCTGCGTGACGCCGTTCTCGAATCGGTGACGCGTCCAGCCGCCAGCGACGAGCCCGCCGAGCGGGACGATCAGGACAGGGCGGTTCCGGTCGCCGCCGCCACACTCGCCGCCCGCCTGCGTGCCGAACAGTCGACGGTCTTCACCGCGGCCGAGTCGGCCCTGCTGGAGCAGTGGCTGGACAAGCTGTCGGCAGGCTGAGGCGCACCCCGGCCTTACCTGGCGTCCCGAGCGTGGCGGCTGCACCGGGCCGACTGGGTAGGCCGCCGCGCCGCCGCGGGTAAGGCCCCCTGACCGGGCCGGCATGCGCCAACCCAACCACCAGGTCTCGTAGAACGCTCTCACCTGCCGACGGGCCCCGCCGTCCCGACCCACCAGTCCCTCGGCCGGGCTACCGCCCCCGGCGCGCCAGGCCCACAC
>NZ_WVUG01000548.1 GCF_017614965.1 Streptomyces griseorubiginosus
GAGCTGCTTCGACTTGGGCTTCGGGGGCAGCGGGGCGAGCTTCTTGAGGCTCATTTACGACTCCTGGTGTTTCGCATTTCAGGGATTCGGGAATTCCGCGTCCGGCTCCCGACACCAATGAACCTACACTCCACGCAACTCAAGGGAAGGCAAATTCGGCGAGGTAACGGCAAGCAGGCGCTGTGAATACCTTGGAGATTCCTGAGAGCGCCCGCCGAACCTGAGAGTTCGCTTATGAACCTGAGAGCGGGCTTATGAAACCTGGCGATCACTCGTCGCCCAGCGCCTCCGCCAGCACCTCCGCGAGATGCCGCCCCCGTACCCTCGCGAGCTGCTCCAGCTGGGTGCGGCAGGAGAAGCCGTCCGCGAGGACCACCGTCTCCTCGGGTGCCTGCCGCACCGCGGGCAGCAACCGCTCCTCCGCGCAGGCCGACGACACCTCGAAGTGCCCCTTCTCGAAACCGAAGTTGCCGGCGAGACCGCAGCAGCCGCCGGTCAGCTCGCCGGTGAGGCCCGCCGCCGCGCGCAGCCGGCGGTCGGGGCCGTCGCCGAGGACCGCGTGCTGGTGGCAGTGGGTCTGGCCGGTGACCGGGCGGTCCAGCCGGGGCGGGGTCCAGTCGGGGGCGTACTTCTCCAGCGCCTCCGCGAAGGTCAGCACCGAGGCGGCGAGACGGGCGGCGCGCGGGTCGTCGTGCAGCAGCTCGGGCAGATCGGTGCGCAGGGCCGCGGCGCAGCTGGGTTCCAGGACGACGAGCGGGATCTGCTCCCCCACACGGGGGTCCAGGAACGGGCCGAGCAGATCGAGGGTGCGGCGCAACACCTTGCGTGCGCGGTCGAGTTGGCCCGTCGATAGGTACGTCAGCCCGCAGCAGACGCGGACCCGGCGGGACGTCAGGAGGTTCACGCCGTACCCCGAGATCTCACCGTCGGGGGTCTGTTCGACCTCCGCCTTCCACTTCATCCAGGGCGTCTGCACCACCTTCAGTCCGGCCGCCTCCAGCACCCGCAGGGCCGCCTTGCCGACCTCCGGCGTGAAGTGCTCGGTGAACGTGTCCGGCCACAGGGCGACAAAAGATGGGAAGTCATCGGTGTCATCGGTGTCATCAGTGTCATCGATGCCGGCGATGCCGTCGGCGTCGCCGACCCCCTCCGGCCCGCCCCTCTCCTTCCACTCGGCCCTGATCTGCCGCACCTGAGCCGCCGTCCTCCTGCGCCACCACCGGGTGAACGTCTCCGGCGCCACCCGGGGCAGCTCCCGCTCGGGCGCGATTCCGCCGAGCCGCTTGGCGAGGGACGCGAGCGGGCCCACGGCGGCCAGGGAGTTGACCAGCCACGCCGTCCTTGTCCGCGTCACCCAGCCCAGCCACACCGGCAGCCACCCCATGCTGTAGTGCGCGGCCGGACGGCGTCGGCCCTCGTAGTGGTGGTGGAGGAACTCCGCCTTGTACGTGGCCATGTCGACCTCGACCGGGCAGTCGGAGCGGCAGCCCTTGCAGGACAGGCACAGGTCCAGCGCGTCCCGGACCTCCGTGGACCGCCAGCCGTCGCTGACCAGTTCACCGGCGAGCATCTCGTGCAGCAGCCGGGCACGCCCGCGTGTGGAGTGCTCCTCCTCGCCGGTCGCCCGGAAGGACGGGCACATCACGGACGCGCCGGCCGCAGCGGTCGTACGGCACTTGGCGACCCCGACGCAGCGCCGTACCGCCGCCGAGAAGTCGCCGCCGTCCGCCGGGTAGCCGAAGGCCACGTCGACCGGCTCGCGGGGCAGGACGGAGAAGCGGAGGTCGGCGTCCAGGGGCGCGGGGCGGACCAGGACGCCGGGGTTGAGGAGGTCGTCGGGGTCCCAGACGCCCTTCGCACGCTCGAAGAGGCTGACCAGCTCGGGGCCGTACATCCTCGGCAGCAGTTCGGCCCGCGCCAGCCCGTCGCCGTGCTCCCCGGACAACGAACCGCCGTGTGCCACCACCAGGTCGGCCAGTTCCTCCGAGAAGCGCCGGAAGCGGCCGACGCCCGCCTCGGTGAGCAGGTCGAAGTCGATGCGGACGTGGATGCAGCCGTCGCCGAAGTGACCGTACGGAGTGCCGCGCAACCCATGGGAGGACAGCAGGGAACGGAAGTCCCGCAGATAAGCGCCCAGTCGCGCGGGCGGCACCGCGCAGTCCTCCCACCCGGGCCAGGCCTCGCTGCCGTCCGGCATCCGCGTGGCCGTACCGCTCGCGTCCTCCCGGATCCGCCACAGCGCCCGCTGCTCTGCGAGCTCGACGACGACCAGCGAGTCCACGACGTCGGCGGCCCGCACGATGGCCTCCGCACGCGCGCGTGCCTCCGCCTCCGACTCCCCGCCCGTCTCCACGAACAGCCAAGCGCCGCCCCTGGGCAGACCGGCCGAGGCAGGCACCAGATCGGCCGCCATCCCCTCCACCGTGAGCGGCCCGTACGGCAACAGGCCCGCCGCCGCCTCGGCCGCCGCGCTCTCGTCGCCGTACGCCAGCACGGCGAGCGCACGCGCGCGGGGTGCCTCGACCAGCCGTACGACCGCCTCCGTGAGCACCCCCAGGGTGCCCTCGCTGCCACAGAACGAGCGGGCGACGTCGGCGCCCTTCTCCGGCAGCAGGGCGTCCAGCGCATAGCCGGAGATACGGCGCGGCAGCTCCGGGAAGCCGGTCCGCAACAGCGCCAACTCCCCGTCCACCAGGGCCCGCAGCCCCTCCGGAG
>NZ_WVUG01000549.1 GCF_017614965.1 Streptomyces griseorubiginosus
CCGCGCGGGTGCACGGGGGCGAGGGGCGGCTGGGGATCCCGTACGACCATCTCGCGCTGCGGGTGCGGGCGGTGGACGGGAGCGAGTGGCTGGCGGACGTCGGCTTCGGGGCGCACAGTCTGCATCCGCTGGCCTTCGGGGAGCGGGGCGAGCAGCAGGACCCCGCGGGCGTGTTCCGGATCGTCGAGGCGGGGCCGGACCTGGACGTCGTGATGAACGGCGCTCCCCAGTACCGCCTGGAGCTGCGGCCCCGGGAGCTCGGTGACTTCGTGGCCGGGGCATGGTGGCACTCCACGTCGCCAGCCTCCCACTTCGTGCGGTCGCTGGTGTGCTCGCGGGTGACCGAGGACGGCGGGCGGATCACGCTCAGCGGGCGCACCTTCAAGGTGACGAGCGCCGGCGGAGCGCGTGAGCAGCGTGAGTTGGGCACGGACGAGGAGGTGCTGGCGGTCTACCGGGAGGAGTTCGGGATCGACCTTCGCCGAGTGCCGACTGTGCGGAAATCCCAACAGGGGTGATGGATCGGGGCGACATCGGACCAGCCGTTGCTACTCGTGCGTAGACAGTCCGTGTTGCCTCGAAAGCCTCATCGGTGATCGAATGTCTCTTCGGCAACATTGGTGTCGAGCGCACAGGGGTGGCGTGGATGTTCGGCCGCTGGCTGGGAAACCGAACGAGTCGGGTGCAACGGACGAGTCCCCTGGCGGCGGTGCGGACTCCGCCGAGCGCGGGGGTGCTGAGCTGCAGGGTGCTGGATCCGGTCAACGAGCCGGTACGGCATGCGGAGTTCGCGGTCAGCGACACCATGGGGCGCAAGGTGGTGGGGGGCGAGACGGACCCGTTCGGGTCGTTCGTGACGACGGTACCCGCAGGGGAGTACCGGCTCGCGGTGTCGGCCGAGGGGTACACGCCGTACCGGGCGAGCGCGACCGTCGGGGAGAACACGCTCGCCTCCCTGGGGGATGTCACGCTGCAGATCGCGCAGCCCGCGGAGCTGCCGGCGCCGGGTGACTGGGACATCGAGCCGACGCACTCCTCGATCGGGTTCACGGCGCGGCACATCGGGCTGGCGCGGATCCACGGGCGGTTCAACTCCTTCGCGGGTGCCGTGCGGATCGGGGACCCGGTGGAGCGGTCGGCGATGCATGTGGTGATCGACGCTGCGTCCATTGACACGAACGTGCGGATGCGGGACGACCATCTGCGCTCGGCCGACTTCCTGGACGTGGCGCGCTTTCCGACGCTGGAGTTCTACAGCGAGCGGTTCGTGCACAAGGGCGGGAACCGGTGGGCGGTGACGGGGGCGCTGTCGTTGCACGGGGTGACGCGGACGGTGACGCTCGACACGGAGTATCTGGGGCTGGGCAACGGCATGGAGGGCGAGGTGCGGGCGGCCTGCCGGGCCCGGACCGAGCTGCATCGCGACGACTTCACCGTGAGCTGGCAGACGATGCTGGCGCGGGGCATCGCGGTGGTGGGGCCGAGTATCCGGGTCGAGCTGGATGTGCAGATCGTCCGGAAGGGCTGACGGGGGCTGGACGATGGCGGCTCGTAAGGTCCATGGGGGCTGGGTATGGCGAGGCGGCTCGCGGCGCGGAGAATGGGGCCGTGAGTGATGTGAGACATGTGCTGGTGCTGCCCGACCGTGACGCGGCGCAGGAGGCGGCGGAGGCGCTGGGGGAGCGGTTCGGGGTCGTCGAGGAGCCGCAGCTCGTCCGGGACGCCCTGGCGGGTGAGGACGACGCGGAGGACGCGCAGTGGCTGGTCGTCCTGCGGGACGAGGACGGGCGGCTGGATCCCGGGGAGCTGGACGCGTTCGCGGGGGAGTGGGACGGCTGGCGCGAGGAGCCGTGATGCTCGGCGGGGAGTGATGACGCTCGGCGGGAGCGGTGACGTTCGGCGGGCAGCGGTGACGTTCGGCGGGAGTGATGACGTTCGGCGGGAGCGGTGACGCCGGGATCCTTGGGGCACTCGGGCAGGCCGTGTTGTCAGTGGGTCGTGCCATGCTTTACGCGATGGCCAGGAAGAACTCTGATGACGACCCTCTCGCCCCCGTGACGCTCGCCGTGGGCCAGGAGGACCTCCTGCTCGACCGTGCCGTGCGGGAGGTGGTGGCCGCCGCCAAGGCCGCCGACGCCGACACGGACGTACGCGACCTCACCCCGGACCAGTTGCAGCCCGGCACGCTCGCCGAGCTGACCAGTCCCTCGCTCTTCGCGGAGCGCAAAGTCGTGGTCGTACGCAACGCGCAGGATCTTTCGGCCGACACGGTCAAGGACGTGAAGGCGTATCTCGGGGCACCCGCGGAGGAGATCACCCTCGTGCTGCTGCACGCGGGCGGCGCCAAGGGCAAGGCGCTGCTCGACGCCGCTCGCAAGGCGGGGGCGCGCGAGGTCGCCTGTCCGAAGATGACCAAGCCGGCGGACCGGCTGGCCTTTGTGCGGGGGGAGTTCCGGGCCGCGGGGAGGTCTGCCACGCCGGAGGCCTGTCAGGCGCTCGTCGATGCCATCGGGAGTGATCTGCGGGAGTTGGCCTCGGCGGTTTCGCAGCTGGTGGCGGACGTGGAGGGGACCATCGACGGCGCCGTCGTCGGGCGGTACTACACGGGGCGGGCCGAGGCGTCGAGTTTTGAAGTCGCCGACCGGGCGGTGGAGGGGCG
>NZ_WVUG01000054.1 GCF_017614965.1 Streptomyces griseorubiginosus
GACTACGTCCGCGTCCCGCCGGCCCCCTGCTCCGCGACGCGTCGCGCGGTCTACGCCCTGGCCGGCCTGCTGCGGACGCTGCTGCTCTACGTCCCGCTGGCCGTGGGCGGAAGCTACCTGCTGCTGACCCTGGTCCCCGCCCTGGACGCCCTGCTCGACCCCAGCTCCCAGGACCTGACCACGGCGCGCTTCTACGGCGAGGCGCTGGGCCTGTCGCTCGCCGCCTACGCCGGCTACCTGGTCCTCGGGCTCGCCGCCGTGTCCCTGCTTCCGCGAGCCCTGAGCCCGCTGCTGCGCCCCGACCGGGTCTATCCGCTCTACGGCTTCCACTACTCCGTGCAGCGTGGAATCGCCCGCGTCACCAACATCAAGTTCTTCAAGTGGCTGTGCGGCGACAGCTCGTACATCGTCCCCTACCTGCGCGCCATCGGTTACGACCTCTCGCGGGTGGAGCAGACCGGCTCCAACTTCGGCACCGAGGTGCAGCACGAGACGCCGTACCTGGCCACCGTGGGCAGCGGCACCATGGTCGCCGACGGCCTGTCGATCGTGAACGCCGACTTCTCCGGCACGTCGTTCCGTGTCTCGCGCGCGACGATCGGAGGGCACAACTTCCTCGGGAACAACATCGCCTACCCCAGCGGTGGCCGCACCGGCGAGAACTGTCTGCTGGCGACCAAGGTGATGGTCCCGTTGGACGGCGAGATCCGTCAGGGCGTGGGCCTGCTGGGCTCGCCCTGTTTCGAGATCCCGCGCTCGGTGGAACGCGACAGCCGCTTCGACCATCTGCGCGAGGGGGCCGAACTGCGCCGCGGGCTCGCCCTGAAGAACCGGTTCAACCTCCGTTCCATGGGGCTGTTCCTGTTTCTGCGCTGGCTGGACTGGTTCGTGCTCGGCGTGATCGGCTTCGCCGCCTTCGACCTGTACGGCGCCCACGGCACGGCCGGCGGCCTGCTGATCGGTGCGTCCCTGATCGTCGGACTCGCTTTCAGCACCGGTTACTACGTACTCGTGGAGCGGCTGATCGGCCGGTTCCGGCCGCTGACGCCGAAGCTGTGCTCGATCTACGACCCGTACTTCTGGTGGCACGAGCGGCTGTGGAAGGTGCCCGACAACCATCTGGTCGTCTTCAACGGGACACCGTTCAAGAACCTGGTCTGGCGGGCGCTGGGGGTCCGGCTCGGGCGGCGGGTCTTCGACGACGGCTGCTACATCACCGAGCGCACCCTCGCCACGATCGGCGACGACTGCACGCTCGCCGCGCACACCAAGGTGCAGGCCCACTCCCAGGAGGACGGCACCTTCAAGTCCGACCACATCACCATCGGGGCCGGCTGCACGCTCGGCACCGGAGCGCTCGTGCACTACGGCGTGTCCATGGGCGACGGGGCCGTCCTCGCGCCCGACTCCTTCCTGATGAAGGGCGAGGAGATGCCGGCCGGGGCGCGGTGGGGCGGAAACCCGGCGGTCGCGCCACGGCACGGCTGACCGGACGGCAAGGAAAGAAAACAGGGGGAACAAGATCCATGGACATCATCCCGCGCTGGACGCTCGACCCGGTACCGGGCGTCGCGGAGTACGACATCGCACTGCCGGAGAGTGTGCCGAGCGATCCGTCGGCCCTCGCGGCCGCCCACCTCAGGGTGCTCGCCGAACTCTCCGGGGAACCCGGAGCACCGGCCCTCGCCGACCCCGGTGTGCGGGTCGCTCTCCAGGGCCGCACCCTGCGCCTGCGCTACCGCACCGACCTTCTCGACGCCGCGGCCGCCGCCCGTGTCGCCGGATACCACCTCACCGCGCTCACCGACCCGCACCGGCCCACCCTGCTCTCCGAGGAGGAACTCCGCTTCCAGCTGGACGAGCTGGCGGGTCCTCGCCGGCAGCTGCCCGACCGGCGGGTGCACGAACTGTTCGAGGAGCGGGCGGCGCTGCACCCGGACGCGGTGGCCGTCGTCCAGGACGGCCGGCGCTGGACGTACGGCGAGTTGAACTCCCGTGCCAACCGCATAGCGCGGGCGCTGCTCGCCCGGGGGCTGCGGCACGAGGGCGTGGTCGCCGTGGTCATGGAGCGGAACCTGGACTGGGCGGCGGCCGTGCTCGGCGTCCTGAAGGCGGGCGGAGTGTATCTGCCCGTCGAGCCGCACTTCCCGGCCGACCGGATCGCGCGGACCCTGGAGCGGGCGGAGTGCGCCCTGGTCCTCACCGAGCGCGGCAGCGACACCCGGGTGGGCGGGCGCGTCCGGAAGCTGTTCGTGGACATGGCGTACGGCGAGGGGCACGCCGAGCGCGATCTCCGCCTGCCCGTCACCGCCGGCCAGCTCGCCTACATCTACTTCACGTCGGGCTCCACCGGTGAGCCCAAGGGCGCGATGTGCGAGCACGCCGGATTCGTCAACCACGTCCTCGCGAAGATCGCCGACCTGGGCGTCGGGGCCGGGCGGACGGTCGCGCAGACCGCGCCGCAGTGCTTCGACATCTCCCTGTGGCAGCTGGTCACCGCGCTGCTGGTCGGCGGGCGGACGCTGATCGTCGGGCAGGAGACGATCCTCGACGTGCCGCGGTTCGTCGACACGATCGCGCGGGGCCGGGTGAACGTGCTGCAGGTCGTGCCGTCGTATCTGGAGGCGGTGCTGGCCGAGTTGGAGCAGCGGCCGCGCGAACTGCCGGACCTGCGCTGCGTCTCGGTGACCGGGGAAGCGGTGAAGCGGGAACTGGTCGAGCGCTGGTTCAGCGTCGAACCCGGCATCCGGCTGGTCAACGCCTACGGCCTCACCGAGACCTCGGACGACACCAACCACGAGGTGATGGACCGGGCGCCGGACGGGCCCCGGGTGCCGCTCGGGCGGCCGATCGCGAACGTCCGCGTCTACGTCGTCGACGAGGATCTGGTGCCCGTGCCGCTGGGCGCGCCCGGCGAGATCGTCTTCTCCGGGGTCTGCGTGGGCCGCGGGTACGTCAACGACCCCGAGCGGACCAAGGCGGCCTTCACCGACGACCCGTACCGGCCCGGCGAACGGCTGTACCGCAGCGGGGATCGCGGGCGCTGGCGGCCGGACGGGAAGCTGGAGTTCCTCGGGCGCCGGGACAGCCAGGTCAAGGTGCGCGGATTCCGGGTGGAGATCGGCGAGATCGAGAACGCGCTGCTGCGGGTGGACGGGGTGCGCGACGGCGCGGTGGTCGTCGTGGGGGGCACGCGGCTGGTGGCGTTCTGCACGGGGCCGGAGCCGGTGGACGCCGATCGGGTGCGGGCTCGGCTGGCCGAGTCGCTGCCGGAGTACATGGTGCCGGCGGTCGTGCACTGGCGGGAGCGGCTGCCCCTGACCGGCAACGGCAAGACCGACCGCAAGGCCCTCGACCGTCTTGCCGGGCGCCTGGACCGCGAAGCCTCCACGGACCTGCGGCCGGACGGTGAAGCCTCCGGTGACCCGGACAGCCCCGGCGAGCGGCGCATGGCCGCCGCCTGGGCCCAGGTGCTCGGCATTCCCGCGGACCGGATCGGCCGCCGGGACCACTTCTTCGACCGCGGCGGCACCTCGCTGTCCGCCGTGAAGCTCGCGATCGCCCTGGACCGGGCGGTCACCATCGACGACGTCAACCGCCACCCGGTCCTCGCCGACCTGGCGGGCCTGCTGGACCAGCGCCACGGAAAGGAACAGGTGCGATGACGCACGTGTACCCGGCTCTTTCGCCCGACATCGACACAGCCCCCGGCCGTCCACCGCTCCTGCACGCCGAGCCCGAGGCGGGAGCGGAGAGTTGGGCCGCCGAACACCGTGAGGCGCTGCGTGCCGCGGTCGCCGAGCACGGCAGCCTGATGGTCCGCGGGCTCGGCCTGACCGAACCGGCCGCCGCGGGGGCGGTGTTCCGGCACCTCACCGACGCCCTGATGGCCGACCGCGAGCCGTTCGCGCCCCGCCGCACCTACGGCGACGGCGTGTACTCCTCCTCCAAGTGGCCGCCCAACCAGCAGATGTGCATGCACCACGAGCTCAGCTACTCCCTCGAGTTCCCCGGTCTGCTGCTCTTCGCCTGCCTGGAGGCGCCGGAGTCGGGCGGGGCGACCGCTCTCGCCGACGGACCGGCGGTGCTTCAGGCGCTGCCCGCGGAACTGACCGAACGGTTCGAGCGGGAGGGCTGGCTGCTGACCCGGACGTACAACGACGAGATCGGCGCCACGGTCGAGGAGGCCTTCGGCACCGACGAGCGGGCTGCCGTCGAACGCCACTGCCGCGCCCACGCCATCGAGTTCGACTGGCAGGACGACGGCTCCCTGCGCACCCGGCAGCACCGCGCCGCGGTGGTCCGGCACCCGGCCGACGGCCGGCGTTGCTGGTTCAACCAGGTCGCCTTCCTCAACGAGTGGACCATGGACCCCGAGGTGCGCGAGTACCTGGTCGACATGTACGGCCCCGACGGGCTGCCCTTCAACACCCGCCACGGCAACGGCGATCCGCTCGACGAGGGCGTCGTACGCGCCGTCAACGAGGTGTACGAGGCGCACACCCTGCGCGAGCCGTGGCAGTCCGGCGATCTGCTGCTCGTCGACAACATCCGCACGGCGCACGGCCGGGAGCCCTTCGAGGGCCCGCGCGAGGTGCTGGCCGCCCTCGGCGATCCCGTACGGCTGACCGACTGCGCGCCGGCTTTCGAGGTGAGGACCGTATGACCGCCGCCACCGCACCGTCCTTCTCCGTCATCTCCGGTGAGCAGGTCCAACAGGCCCTGCACGGGCGGGAGTCCGAGATCGCCGAGCTCGTCGAGGCCGTCTACCTGCTGCACGGGGCGGGCGAGTCGGTGAACCCGCCGTCGTACTTCCTGCGCTTCCCGGACCGCCCGGCCTCCCGGATCATCGCGCTGCCCGCCTCGCTGGGCGGACCGCTGCGGGTGGACGGACTGAAATGGATCTCCAGTTTCCCGGAGAACACGCGGTCCGGCCTGCCGCGCGCCTCGGCGGTGCTGATCCTGAACGATCCCGAAACCGGTTACCCGTTCGCCTGTCTGGAGAGCTCGGTCATCAGCGCCACCCGCACGGCCGCCTCGGCCGCGCTGGCGGCCGACCGGCTGAGCCGGAGCCGACCGCGGCCGACGCGGGTGGGGTTCGTGGGAACCGGCCTGATCGCGCGCTACATCCACACCCATCTCACCGCCACCGGCTGGGAGTTCGAGGAGACGGGCGTGTACGACGTGTCGTCGCGCAGCGCGGCGGGGTTCCGCGGCTATCTGGAGCGGACGGGCGCGAAAGGGAGGATCGGTGTGCACGAGGACGCCGAGTCCCTGGTCCGCGCCTCGGACCTGCTGGTCTTCGCGACGGTCGCCGCCGAGCCGCACGTCCACGACCCGTCGTGGTTCGCGCACCGTCCGCTGGTGCTGCACGTGTCGTTGCGGGACCTCGATCCGAGGATCCTGCTCGACTCGGCCAACTACGTGGACGACGTCGAACACTGCCTGAAGGCACAGACCTCGCCGTACCTGGCCGAACAGCTCACCGGGGGCCGCGACTTCCTGGACGGCACGCTCCACGACGTGCTGACCGGCCGGGCGAGCGTCCCGGGCGACCGGACGGTGGTGTTCTCGCCGTTCGGACTGGGGGTGCTCGACCTGGCGGTCGGCAGGTTCGTCCACGACGAGGTGGCCCGTCGGGGCGGGCTCAACGTCGTCGAGGGGTTCTTCCACGAGCTGCGCCGGTACGGCTGACCGGCCCGGCTGCGTGACGCATGAGAAGGGGACATCATGCCCGTCATTTCCGACCCTGTTCAGTTCAACGAGGAGGAGCTCTATGTCGACCTGCGGGCCGCGCTGGGGCTGCCGCTGTACCTGAAGTGCGAGGGGTTCAACTTCGCCGGCTCCATCAAGATCAAGGCGGCCACCGAGATGGTGGACGCCGCCGAGCGGGACGGGCTGCTGCGGCCCGGATCGGTGCTGGTCGAGTCGTCGTCCGGGAACCTGGGCGTCGCGCTCGGCGTGATCGCGGCCAGCCGTGGACACCGGTTCCTGTGCGTCACCGACGCGCGCTGCAACGAGCCGACGATCCGGCTGATGGAGGCGCTGGGCAGCGAGGTGCACGTGATCGAGGAGCCGGATCCGCGCGGCGGTTTCCTGGGCGCCCGGATGGCGTACGTGGGAGCGCTGTGCGCGTCCGACGACAGATACGTGTGGCTCAACCAGTACACCAACCACGGAAACTGGAAGGCGCACTACCGGACGACCGCGCCGGCCATCGGCCGCCGCTTCCCGCATCTGGACGTCCTGTTCGTCGGGGCCGGCACGACCGGGACCCTGATGGGCTGCGCCCGCTGGTTCTGGCAGTGGCGGCGCCGGGTGCGGATCGTGGCCGTCGACAGTGTGGGCTCGGTGAGCTTCGGCGGGGCGCCGGGGCGCCGGATGATCCCCGGCCTTGGCGCGAGCGTGCCGCCGCGGCTGCTCGACGAGTCGTACGTCGACGACCTGGTCCGGGTGGAGGAGAGCGACACGGTGCTGGCGTGCCGGCGGCTCGCCGCCCGGGGCTTCCTGTTCGGCGGCTCGACGGGCACGGTGATCAGCGGCGCGGGCCAGTGGCTGGCGGAACACGGCCACAAGGGCCTCACGGCGGTGGCGATCGCCCCGGACCTCGGCGAGCGCTACCTGGACACGGTGTACCGGGAGGGGTGGCCGTCGGACGCGCTGGAGCGGGAGCCGGCTATGGCCCGGCTCGCGTGACGCACCACCCGGCGCGCTGAAGTGTGCTGACCGGCGCCGGTACGGGGTACTTTCGCGGCATGGCAGGCACCACGCACACCGTGACCAACCAGCCCCCGCCTCTGACCGGCTACGACGTCTTCGGCGCCGACCATGCCCTGACCGCGGCCGTGGAGCGCCACCTCGCCCCGGGTCTGCTCGACGAGGTCCACTCCGAGCTGTCGGCGCTCGGGCAGTCCGCCGGGTCGGCGCAGCTGCAGGAGTGGGGCGCCCAGGCCAACGAGAACCCGCCCCGGCTGCGTACGCACGACCGCTACGGCCACCGTGTCGACGAGGTCGATTTCCACCCCGCCTGGCACCGGCTGCTCGGCAAGGGCGTCGCGGCCGGGCTGACCGCCGCCTGGGCCCGGCCAGGCGGCCATGTGCGCAGGGCGGCGGCGTTCGTGGTGTGGACCCAGGTGGAAGCCGGCAACCTCTGCCCTCTGTCGATGACCCACGCCGCCGTCCCCGCCCTGCGCACCGATCCCGCTCTCGCCGCGGAGTGGGAGCCGCGGCTGACGTCGATGATCTACGACCGTGAGCTCAGGCCGGCCCGGCTCAAGGCCGGCTCCCTGTTCGGCATGGGCATGACCGAGAAGCAGGGCGGCAGTGACGTACGGGCGAACACGACCGCCGCCCGGCCGCTCGCCGCGGACGGAGAGTACGAGCTCACCGGACACAAGTGGTTCTGTTCGGCGCCCATGTCCGACGGGTTCCTGGTGCTCGCGCAGGCGCCCGGCGGACTGACCTGTTTCCTCGTGCCGCGGGTGCTGGAGGACGGTTCCCGCAACGTCTTCCTCATCCAGCGCCTCAAGGACAAGCTCGGCAACCGGTCGAACGCCTCGAGCGAGGTCGAGTTCGACGGGACCTGGGCGCGCCGGGTCGGCGAGGAGGGGCGCGGGGTGCCCACCATCATCGACATGGTGGCCGCGACCCGGCTGGACTGCGTGCTGGGCTCGGCGGGCCTGATGCGGCAGGCGGTCGCGCAGGCCGTGCACCACTGCGCCCACCGGGAGGCCTTCGGCGCGAAGCTCGCCGACCAGCCGCTGATGCGCAACGTGCTGGCCGACCTGGCACTGGAGTCGGAGGCGGCGACCACCCTCGCGCTCAGGCTCGCGGCCGCCTGCGACGAGGGCGGCGAGCAGGAGCGGGCGCTGCTGAGGATCGCCGTACCGGCCGCCAAGTACTGGGTGACCAAGCGGTGCGCCCCGGTCGTCGTGGAGGCCGCGGAGTGCCTCGGCGGCAACGGTTACGTCGAGGAGTCCGGCATGCCCCGGCTGGTGCGCGAGTCACCGCTGAACTCGGTCTGGGAGGGCGCCGGAAACATCCAGGCGCTGGACGTGCTGCGCGCGCTGCGACGCGAGCCGCACGCCTTGAACGCCTACCTCCAGGAGGTCGGCGAGGCCCGCGGCGCCGACCACCGCCTCGACGGCGCGATCAAGGACCTCCTGACCGAACTCTCCGACCTGGACGGTATCGAGACCCGGGCCCGCCGCCTGACGGAGCGCCTCGCCCTGGTCCTCCAGGGCTCCCTCCTGGCCCGCTTCGCCCCACCGGAAGTCGCCGACGCCTTCTGCGCCTCCCGCCTCGGAGCCGACGGAGGCCCAACCTTCGGCACCTTGCCCCACACCCTGGACCTGAATGCGGTGGTGAACCGAGCCCGCCCTACGAACTGACCTAAGCACCAATGCCCTAAAGGGGCGCGGGGAACGGCGCGAACAACCACAAACCGCCCCGCACCCGCCGAATCACACCAGGCCGCACCCCATGAGGCGCACCCGGCCAAATCGCCGAAGGCAGGGGTGGTGCTGCGCCGACACGGCACCACCCCCGCCGCACTGGCCCGTTCGAGGCCGTGAACGCCGCTCGGGACGGCGTCGCTCAATATTCAAACAAGCTCGGAGCGTTCACCAGGGTTGCAAGGGGTTGCAACTTGCTGCTGTCTGTGGCCGGACTGTGTCCGTCCGTCAACCGGGACCGGCACTATGAGACGGACAGTCAAGACGACCCCGGGAGGATCAGTGGCACTCTCGCCGACGGACGTGGCGCAGCTCGCCGTGGTCGACGCGGCGCGTGCGGCGCGGGTACTCAGCGAGGTCCGTTCCGCCACGCTCGCCGGCGGGCGCGGCCCCGTCGCCCCGCGCCCGGTGATCGAACAGTCCTGGGAGCGCATGCTGCGCGGCGGCATCGATCCCGACCGGGACCGGCGCTCCGGCCTGCTCTCGCCCGAGGAGGTGCGCAGGCGCCGGGAGACCACGGAGCTGCGGCACGTCCTGCCCGTGCTGCGGGAGGGCCTGCTGTCGGTGGCGGACGTCGCCCACCACATCATGGTGGTCGCCGACCAGGACGGCCGGGTGCTGTGGCGGGAGGGCAGCCCCGCGGTGCTGCGCCGGGCCGACGGGCTCGGCTTCGAACTGGGCGCGGACTGGCGGGAGGACGTCGTCGGCACCAACGGCATCGGCACCCCGGCGGTGGTACGGCGGCCCGTGCAGGTCTTCGGCTCGGAGCACTTCGTGCGCTCGCAGACGAGCTGGACGTGCAGCGGCGCCCCGATCACCGATCCGCGTGACGGCCGGCTGCTCGGCGTGGTGGACGTCAGCGGGCCGCTGGAGACGATGCACCCGGCGACGCTCGCCTGGGTCGACTCGGTGGCCAAGCTCGCCGAGTCCCGGTTGCGCGAGCTGCATCTGGGGTCGCTGGAGCGGCTGCGGGCCACGGCGGCCCCGGTGCTGGCCCGGCTGAGCGGGCAGGCCCTGGTGGTGGACCGGGACGGCTGGACGGCCGCGGTCACCGGGATGCCGTACACCGGTCGGATCGCCCTGCCCAAGTCCCTGTCGCCGGGCCGCCGGTGGCTGCCGCCGCTCGGGCTGTGCTCGGTGGAGCCGCTGGCCGGGGGCTGGTTGGTGCGCGCCTCGGCCGAGCCGGGGCCGCGGACGGCCACCCGGGTCGTGCTGGACCTCTCGCAGCCGCGCCGCTGGTCGGTGACGGTGTCCGGGAGCGCCGGCTCCTGGAGCCGTGAACTGAGTCCTCGGCACGCCGAGTTGCTGTACCTGCTGGCGCTGCGGCGGGGCGGGCACAGTGCCGCGGGGCTGGCCGAGGAGGTGTTCGGCGACCCCGCGCGCACGGTGACCGTGCGCGCCGAGATGTCCCGGGTGCGGCGCTACTTGGGCGGTGTGCTGGAGCACCGCCCGTACCGCTTCGGGGAGGACTCGGAGGTGGAAGTGGTGCTGCCGGACGATCCGCGCGATCTGCTGCCGCACTCGACGGCGCCCGCGGTCGTGGGCGCGCGGACGACGGACGGGATGCCCCGAATGTGTCCTTCCGGTCCCACGGAGTGACCGTGACGCACCATCTTCCGCATATTTGCAGGGTCTTCGTGCCGAGCCGCCCTTGACTGCCGTAGCATCCCTCTACGGGCCACCCCACCTGCGCCTTTGGTCAACACAAGGACCATTGGCCGCAGTTGGCTCGCCTCGGGAGGACCTATGAAGAGTCGTGGCAGGCACCGTCGGCAGAAGCGCGGCCGCGCGCTGCGCGCTTTCCTCGCCGGGACCGCCCTCGCGCTCACCGCGGCCGCCACCATGATCAGCGCCTCGCAGGCCACGGTGAGTGAGGACCCGGGCGGTCTGAAGGCGCTCGACACGGCCGGGACCTCTCGTTTCCCGCTTCAGGAGCACCTGGTCCCGCGGGCCGCCCTGGACCGGCTCGCCTCGGCGATGGGCAGACCCGTCGGGGTGCGCTCCGTCCTCGCGGACACCGACCGCTCGCTGCGCACCCCGGCCGACTGCACGACCGCCGACCGCTCGGCGCTGCCGGTCGAACCGGCGGCCACGCGCGCGTACTGCTGGGACGCCGCCGACACCCGCGGCTGGCGGGCCGGCGCGGTGACGACCTCCGGGGACGCCGACGACGACGGCCACTGGGGCGACGACCGGGTGATCCTCTCCGGCTGGAGCCACGACACCGGCCGCGCGGGCAGGCCGGGCCCGGCCCGGGTCGCCTTCGTCAACGCCGACGACCCGGACCACCTCACCTACACCTGGGCCCTGCTGGCCGTGCCGACCGACGGCGGCCGCAACTACACGGGCCTGGCCTCCACCGTCTCGGGACTGGTCTGGTACCAGGACAAGCTGCTGGTCACCACCGCCGAGGGCCTGTACGTCTACGATCTGCGGCGCGTCCAGCGGGCCTCGGTGGACAGCGACCGGGTGGGCAGGGTCCACGGCGGCTGGTCGGCGTACGGCGCCCGCTATGTGCTGCCCGCCGTGGGGTCGTACGCGCTCGGCCGGGGCACCCCGCGCCCGGCGGCCGTCTCCCTCGACCGCAGCACCGCACCCGACAGCCTGGTGGCGAGCGAGGCGGTGCCCGCGAACAGCGACCGGCCCACCCGACTGTGGCGCTACCGCTTCAGCAGCGATCCCGCCCGCGCCGGCCTGCTGGCCACCGACAGCGAGGGACGGGCGGTCGCCAGCGAGGCGTACGAGACGAAGACGACCGGCATCGCCGGCGTCCTGTCGTACGGCTCCGACTGGTATCTGGACCGGCCGTCCGACAGTCGAGACGACCGGGGCACCCTCTGGCGGCAGAACCGGCAGGACGCGAAGGCCACCGAGTGCGGTTCGGACGACTCGCACCACTGCTGGGGCGGCCGGGCGGGCTCGCTGTCCTTCTGGGAGGAGACCGGCGAGGTCTGGTCCCAGTCGGGGCGGATGCTGTACGCGCTGCCGCTGAGCTCGATCGACAGATCCCTGGCCGAATGATTTTCTGGCGGGCATGACGAACATCCCCGTGACCACCTGGTCGCTGGAGCAGACCGCCCCGACCGACCTCCTGCCGGCCGCAGCGCCCGAGGGGGACGTGCGGATCGTCCGCTCCGAGGTGCCCTCCCCCGAGTTCAGCCGTTTCCTGTACGCGTCCGTCGGCGGTGACATCCGCTGGATCGACCGGCTCGGCTGGAGCCACGCGCGATGGCTGGAGCACCTTCGGCGGCCGGGCGTGGAGACCTGGGTCGCCCACGACCGGGGCACGCCCGCCGGTTACGTGGAGCTGGAGCCGCAGGACGACGGCGTCGTGGAGATCGTCTACTTCGGGCTGATCCCGGCCTTCCGCGGCCGGCGCATCGGCGGGCACCTACTGTCGTACGGCGCCGCCCGCGCCTGGGACCTCGCGGACCGCTGGCCGGGGCTGGCCGCGACCAAGCGGGTCTGGTTGCATACGTGCAGCCTGGACGGGGAGCATGCGATGGACAACTACCTCCGGCGGGGCTTCAAGCTCTTCGACACCAAGGTCGAGGAGCAGCCGGAGGTGGCCGCACCGGGTCCCTGGCCGGGGGCATACCGCGTCTGACCTGCGCGGACAAGAGTACGTACGGCGCATGTGATCGACGACACCCTTGTCTCATCGAACGAGACAAGGATGTCCGCATGGCGGACGAAGCTGGACTGTGTCCAGACTGCCATGACACGCTTCCGTCATGTCTGGAACTGGAATTGCCTTGGTGAGTCGGCGGCACGTCGACCTCGGCCGCATGTCCAGCGCCATCTGTCCGGCGAGCTGACAGCCACAGCGAAGCCCGACATCTCCTGACATTCCCTCTCTTTTGCGCAACGTCGCGCACGTATGCCCATGCGCCCGAACGCGCAGGTCAGAGCCGAATTCCCGCCTGTCCCGAAGGACGTAACCACCATGGCCGCCACCCCGCAGAAGCCCGCCGCCGCGCCAGTCCGCCGCAAGGTGAGCCGTCACCGCGGTGAGGGCCAGTGGGCGATGGGGCACTACACCCCCCTCAACGGCAACGAGCAGTTCAAGAAGGACGACGACGGTCTCAATGTGCGGACACGCATTGAGACGATCTACTCCAAGCGGGGCTTCGACTCCATCGACCCCAACGACCTGCGCGGGCGGATGCGCTGGTGGGGCCTGTACACCCAGCGCAAGCCCGGGATCGACGGCGGCAAGACCGCGATCCTGGAGCCGGAGGAGCTGGACGACAAGTACTTCATGCTGCGGGTGCGGATCGACGGCGGCCGCCTCACGACCCAGCAGCTGCGGGTGATCGGTGGGATCTCCGAGGAGTTCGCGCGGGGCAGCGCGGACATCACCGACCGGCAGAACATCCAGCTGCACTGGATCCGCATCGAGGACGTCCCGGAGATCTGGAACCGCCTGGAGGCGGTCGGGCTGTCGACCACCGAGGCCTGTGGCGACTGCCCGCGTGTCGTCATCGGCTCGCCGGTCGCCGGCATCGCCGAGGACGAGATCATCGACGGCACCTGGGCGATCGACGAGATCCACGACCGTTACATCGGCAGCAAGGAGTTCTCCAACCTGCCGCGCAAGTTCAAGACGGCGATCTCCGGTTCCCCCCTCCTCGACGTGGTCCACGAGATCAACGACATCGCCTTCGTGGGCGTCGAACACCCCGAGCACGGCCCCGGGTTCGACCTCTGGGTCGGCGGCGGCCTGTCCACCAACCCGAAGATCGGCGTCCGGCTCGGCGCCTGGGTGCCGCTGGAGGAGGTCCCGGAGGTCTGGGCGGGCGTCGTCGGGATCTTCCGCGACTACGGTTACCGGCGCCTGCGCACCAGGGCCCGGCTGAAGTTCCTGGTCGCCGACTGGGGCGCGGAGAAGTTCCGGCAGGTGCTGGAGGAGCAGTACCTCAAGCGGACGCTCGTCGACGGTCCGGCGCCCGCCGAGCCGCTGCAGCGCTGGCGTGACCACGTCGGTGTGCACCGGCAGAAGGACGGCCGTTACTACGTCGGCTTCGCACCGCGCGTCGGCCGTGTCGACGGCACCACGCTCACCAAGATCGCCGACCTGGCGGAGGCCCACGGCTCGGGCCGGGTGCGTACCACCGTCGAGCAGAAGATGATCGTCCTCGACGTCGAGGAGGAGCAGGTCGAGCCGCTGGTCGAGGCGCTGGAGGCGCTGGACCTGACGGCCAGGCCGTCGCCGTTCCGGCGCGGCACGATGGCCTGCACCGGCATCGAGTACTGCAAGCTGGCGATCGTCGAGACCAAGGCCCGCGGCTCCCAGCTGATCGACGAACTCGAGCGCCGCATCCCGGAGTTCGACGAGCCGATCACCATCAACCTCAACGGCTGCCCGAACGCCTGCGCCCGTATCCAGGTGGCGGACATCGGTCTCAAGGGGCAGTTGGTCCTCGACAAGGACGGCAACCAGGTCGAGGGCTACCAGGTGCACCTCGGTGGCGCGCTCGGCCTGGAGGCCGGGTTCGGGCGCAAGGTGCGCGGCCTGAAGGTCACCGCCGAGGAGCTGCCCGACTACGTCGAGCGCGTTCTGAAGCGGTTCCAGGACGAGCGCGAGGACGGCGAGCGGTTCGCCGCCTGGGCCGCGCGCGCCTCCGAGGAGGCCCTGTCGTGAGCGAGCGGGCCGCCCCCTTCTACTGCCCCTACTGCGGCGACGAGGACCTGCGTCCGGCCGAGCAGGGCCACGGCGCCTGGGAATGCGCGGCGTGCAACCGGGCCTTCCAGTTGAAGTTCCTCGGGCTGCTCGCCCGGGGCCTTCAGCACTCCGAGGCAGCGGGAGACGAGATATGAACGCCGTGACGCGAGACCGTACGACAGAGGAGCTCAAGGCGCTCGCCGAGCAGGCGGGCCGCGATCTGGAGGACGCCTCCGCGCTGGAGATCCTCCAGTGGGCGGCTCAGACCTTCGGCAAGCGCTTCTGCGTGACCTCGTCGATGGAGGACGCGGTGGTCGCCCACCTCGCCTCCCGCGCGATGCCCGGCGTCGACGTCGTGTTCCTCGACACCGGTTACCACTTCGAGGAGACCATCGGCACCCGTGACGCGGTCGAGGCCGTGATGGACGTCAACGTCATCACCCTCACCCCGCGCCAGACGGTCGCCGAGCAGGACGCGGAGTACGGCCCGAAGCTGCACGACCGCGACCCCGACCTGTGCTGCAAGCTGCGCAAGGTCCAGCCGCTGGAGCAGGGCCTGAGGAACTACACGGCCTGGGCGACCGGTCTGCGCCGTGACGAGTCCCCGACCCGGGCGAACACCCCGGTCGTCGGCTGGGACGAGAAGCGGCAGAAGGTCAAGATCTCCCCGATCGCCCGCTGGAGCCAGGACGACGTGGACGCCTATGTGAGCGAACACGGCGTCCTGACCAACCCGTTGCTGATGGACGGCTACGCCTCCGTGGGCTGCGCCCCCTGCACCCGCCGGGTGCTCGAGGGCGAGGACGCGCGGGCCGGCCGCTGGGCGGGCCGGGCCAAGACCGAGTGCGGGCTGCACGAATGACGACGACCGAGGAGTTGCAGGTGACGACCGGAGCCACCGTCTGGCTCACGGGTCTGCCGAGTGCTGGCAAGACCACCATCGCGTACGAACTGGCCGGCCGGCTGCGCGCCGAGGGCCATCGCGTCGAGGTGCTCGACGGCGACGAGATCCGCGAGTTCATCTCCGCGGGCCTCGGCTTCAGCCGCGAGGACCGGCACACCAACGTGCAGCGCATCGGCTTCCTCGCCGAACTGCTCGCCCGCAACGGCGTCAAGGCGCTGGTCCCGGTCATCGCGCCCTACGCCGACAGCCGGGACGCGGTCCGCAAGCGGCACCAGGAGAGCGGGGCGCCGTACATCGAGGTGCACGTGGCGACCCCGGTCGAGGTGTGCTCCGTACGCGATGTGAAGGGTCTGTACGCCAAGCAGGCGGCGGGTGAACTGACCGGGCTGACGGGTGTGGACGACCCCTACGAGGAGCCCGAGTCGCCGGATCTGCGCATCGAGTCGCAGCACCAGACCGTCCAGGAGTCCGCGGCCGCGGTCCACGCGCTGCTCACCGAGAGGGGACTGGCATGACGACCGTCGCATCCGTGCACGAGGGGACGGACGCCCCGTACGCGCTGTCCCACCTGGACGCGCTGGAGTCCGAGGCGGTGCACATCTTCCGTGAGGTGGCGGGCGAGTTCGAGCGGCCGGTGATCCTCTTCTCCGGCGGCAAGGACTCCATCCTCATGCTGCACCTGGCGCTGAAGGCCTTCGCGCCGGCCGCCGTGCCCTTCTCGCTGCTGCACGTGGACACCGGACACAACTTCCCCGAGGTCCTCGAGTACCGGGACCGTGTGGTGGCCGCACATGGCTTGCGTCTCCATGTGGCCTCCGTACAGGACTACATCGACCGGGGTGTGCTCAAGGAGCGTCCGGACGGCACCCGTAACCCGCTGCAGACCCTGCCGCTGACGGAGAAGATCCAGGCGGAGCGGTTCGACGCGGTCTTCGGCGGCGGGCGCCGCGACGAGGAGAAGGCCCGCGCGAAGGAGCGGGTGTTCTCGCTGCGGGACGAGTTCTCCCAGTGGGACCCGCGCCGCCAGCGCCCCGAGCTGTGGAACCTCTACAACGGCCGGCACGCGCCCGGCGAGCACGTGCGCGTGTTCCCGCTGTCCAACTGGACCGAGCTGGACGTGTGGCAGTACATCGCCCGTGAGGGCATCGAGCTGCCGGAGATCTACTTCGCGCACGAGCGTGAGGTGTTCAGCCGCAACGGCATGTGGCTGACCGCCGGCGAGTGGGGCGGCCCGAAGGACGGCGAGAAGGTCGAGAAGCGGCTCGTGCGCTACCGGACCGTCGGTGACATGTCCTGCACCGGTGCCGTGGACTCGGACGCGGTGACGCTGGAGCAGGTCATCGCGGAGATCGCCGCGTCCCGGCTGACCGAGCGGGGCGCCACCCGCGCCGACGACAAGCTGTCCGAGGCCGCGATGGAAGACCGCAAGCGCGAGGGGTACTTCTAGGATGACCACGACCACGGAGCTCTCCGAGACCACCCTGCTGCGCTTCGCGACGGCCGGTTCGGTAGACGACGGCAAGTCCACGCTCGTCGGACGGCTGCTGCACGACTCCAAGTCGGTGCTGACCGACCAGCTGGAGGCCGTCGAGCACGCCTCCCGCAACCGCGGCCAGGAGGCCCCGGACCTCGCGCTGCTGACGGACGGCCTGCGGGCCGAGCGCGAGCAGGGCATCACCATCGACGTCGCCTACCGCTACTTCGCCACGCCGAAGCGGCGGTTCATCCTCGCCGACACCCCGGGCCATGTGCAGTACACCCGCAACATGGTCACCGGTGCCTCGACGGCCGAGCTGACGGTGATCCTCGTGGACGCCCGCAACGGCGTGGTCGAGCAGACCCGCCGGCACGCGGCGATCGCCGCGCTCCTGCGCGTCCCGCACGTGGCCCTGGCCGTCAACAAGATGGACCTGGTCGACTACCGGGAATCCGTCTTCGCCGAGATCGCCGAGGAGTTCACGGCCTACGCGACCGAACTCGGCGTCCCCGAGGTCACCGCGATCCCGATCTCCGCACTGGCCGGCGACAACGTGGTGGAGCCGTCGGCGAACATGGACTGGTACGGCGGCCCGACGGTCCTGGAGCACCTGGAGACCGTTCCGGTGAGCCACGACCTGAGCCACTGCCACGCCCGGCTTCCGGTGCAGTACGTGATCCGGCCGCAGACCGCCGAGCACCCCGACTACCGCGGTTACGCCGGCCAGATCGCCGCCGGTTCCTTCCACGTCGGCGAGGCGGTCACCGTGCTGCCCTCGGGCCACGCCTCCCGGATCTCCGGCATCGACCTGCTCGGCGAGCCGGTCGACGTCGCCTGGACCACCCAGTCGGTGACGATCCTGCTGGAGGACGACATCGACATCTCCCGCGGCGACCTGATCGTGCCCAGCAAGGACGCCCCGCCCACCACGCAGGACATCGAGGCGACCGTCTGCCACGTCGCCGACGCTCCGCTGACCGTCGGCCACCGTGTGCTCCTCAAGCACGGCACCCGCACCGTGAAGGCGATCGTCAAGGACATCCCCTCCCGGCTCACGCTCGACGACCTGTCCCTGCACCCGCACCCGGGACAGCTCGTCGCCAACGACATCGGCCGGGTGAAGATCCGCACCGCGGAGCCGCTGCCGGTGGACTCCTACGCCGACTCCCGCCGCACGGGTTCGTTCATCCTGATCGACCCGAGCGACGGCACCACACTCACCGCGGGCATGGTCGGCGAGTCGTTCGCCTCCCCCGAGCCCGTCAAGGACGAGGCCGAGGACGACGGGTGGGACTTCTGACATGAACTCCCCCGATTTCTACTCCACGTTCGCGAAGGAGGGCGGCCGCGTCGGCAGCGGCGCCCTCGGCAGCGGGCAGGGCGGAGTGGCGCGATGTGTGCGCTGACGTACGCGCACTGCCTGCGCGCCCCGTCCCCCCACCCGACGTCCCGGAAGCGACGAAGACCCTTGCCGAACTCCCGGCCACGACCTGAGAGACCGTGACCGCCGGGCCAACGAGAGGAAAGCCTCCCGTGCCTGTCAACCGCTCCACCTTCCTGCGCCGCGGAGCCGCCGTGGTCGCCGCCCTTCCCCTTCTCACTCTCGCCGCCTGCGGCTACGGGTCCGACTCCAGCAAGAGCGACTCCTCCTCCAAGCAGAAGGTCGCCGCCGGGTCGTCGAAGATCGACGGCCTCGACTCCGTGAAGATCGGCTACTTCGGCAACCTGACCCACGGCACCGCGCTGGTCGCCCGTGAGCAGGGCCTGTTCCAGAAGGAGCTGGGCGCCACCAAGGCCGACTACGCGACCTTCAACGCGGGCCCGTCCGAGATCGAGGCGCTCAACTCGGGCTCCATCGACATCGGCTGGATCGGCCCCTCCCCGGCGATCAACGGCTACACCAAGTCCAACGGCAAGAGCCTGAAGATCATCGGTGGTTCGGCCTCCGGCGGTGTCAAGCTGGTCGTGAACCCGAAGAAGATCACGTCCCTGAAGGACGTCAAGGGCAAGAAGATCGCGACGCCCCAGCTGGGCAACACGCAGGACGTGGCGTTCCTCAACTGGGCCGCGGACCAGGGCTGGAAGGTCGACGCGCAGAGCGGCAAGGGCGACGTCACGGTCGTCCGCACGGACAACAAGATCACGCCGGACGCCTTCAAGGCCGGTTCGATCGACGGCGCCTGGGTGCCGGAGCCGACCGCGTCGAAGCTGGTGGCCGAGGGCGGCAAGGTCCTGCTGGACGAGGCCTCGCTGTGGCCCGACAAGAAGTTCGTGATCACGAACATCATCGTCCGCCAGCAGTTCCTCAAGGAGCACCCGAAGGCCGTGGAGGCGGTGCTGAAGGCCGCCGTCGAGGCCAACAAGTGGATCAACGCCAACCCGGACCAGGCGAAGGCCGCGGCCAACAAGCAGCTGGAGGCGGACTCCGGCAAGGCGCTCAAGCCGAACGTCCTGGACCCGGCGTGGAAGTCGATCCAGTTCACCGACGACCCGCTGGCCTCCACCCTCAACACGGAGGCGGAGCACGCCGTCAAGGCCGGTCTGCTGGCGAAGCCCGACCTCAAGGGCATCTACGACCTGACCATCCTCAACAAGGTCCTCAAGGCCGAGGGTGAGCCCACGGTCGACGCCGCCGGTCTCGGCACCAGCTGACGCACGCCCCGAACTGTTCCCAGGAGGTGACGACCATGGCCACGACCACGACGCTCGCCAAGGCCGACGAGTCCGTCGAGTACGCGGCGCGCCTCGAGCACGTCTCGAAGTCCTTCGCGACACCCGGTGGGCAGCAGCTCGTCCTGGACGACATCAGCATCGATGTCGCACCGGGTGAGTTCGTCACCCTCCTGGGAGCCTCGGGCTGCGGAAAGTCCACGCTGCTGAACCTGGTGGCGGGGCTGGACGCGCCCAGCGCGGGCTCCATCACGACGGACGGGCGCCCCGCCCTGATGTTCCAGGAGCACGCCCTGTTCCCGTGGCTGACCGCGGGCAAGAACATCGAACTCGCCCTCAAGCTGAGGGGAGTCGCCAAGGCCGACCGCCGCGACAAGGCGGAGCGCCTGCTCGAACTGGTCCGCTTGAAGGGCGCGTACGGCAAGCGCGTCCACGAACTCTCCGGCGGTATGCGCCAGCGCGCGGCGCTGGCGCGGGCGCTCGCCCAGGAGAGCAACCTGCTGCTGATGGACGAGCCGTTCTCCGCGCTCGACGCCATCACCCGGGACGTGCTGCACGACGAACTGACCCGGATCTGGGCGGAGACGGGCGTGTCCGTCCTGTTCGTGACGCACAACGTGCGTGAGGCGGTGCGGCTGGCCCAGCGGGTGGTGCTGCTGTCGTCGCGTCCGGGCCGGATCGCCCGTGAGTGGGCGGTCGACATCCCGCAGCCGCGGCGCATCGAGGACGCGCCCGTGGCCGAACTGTCCCTTGAGATCACCGATGTACTGCGTGGGGAGATCCGCCGTCATGGCCAGCACTGAGACGACGCCGGCCCAGGACGCCGGGAGCGTCGAGGCCGGCCTGGACGCACTGGAGACCGCGGCCGTCGGCCGCCCCACGCTCCGGCAGACCCTCGTCAACAAGATCCTGCCGCCGGTCATCGCGCTCGGCGTGGTGCTGGCCGCCTGGTTCGTCCTGTACCCGATCGTCGACGACCCGACCAAGCTGCCCTCGCCCGGTGCGGTGGCCGGCGAGTTCAAGGACGCCTGGTTGAAGGGCGATCTGCTCGGTTACATCTGGACCAGCGTCTCGCGCGGTCTGCTGGGCTTCTTCTTCGCGTTGCTGATCGGCACCCCGCTGGGTCTGCTGGTGGCGCGGGTGAGGTTCGTGCGGGCGGCGATCGGCCCGATCCTGTCCGGGCTGCAGTCGCTGCCGTCGGTGGCGTGGGTGCCGCCTGCCGTGATCTGGCTGGGCCTGAACAACTCGATGATGTACGCCGTCATCCTGCTCGGCGCGGTCCCCTCGATCGCCAACGGCCTGGTGTCCGGCGTCGACCAGGTGCCGCCGCTGTTCCTGCGGGCGGGCCGCACGATGGGCGCGACGGGCGTGAAGGGCGTCTGGCACGTCGTCCTGCCGGCCGCGATGCCCGGCTATGTGGCGGGTCTGAAGCAGGGCTGGGCGTTCTCCTGGCGCTCCCTGATGGCGGCGGAGATCATCGCGAGCTTCCCCGATCTCGGCGTGGGTCTCGGGCAGTTGCTGGAGAACGCGCGCACCGCCAGCGACATGGCCATGGTGTTCGAGGCCATCATCCTGATCCTGTTCGTCGGCATCGCCATCGACCTGCTGATCTTCAGCCCGCTGGAGCGCTGGGTGCTGCGCAGCCGTGGCCTTCTCGTGAAGAGCTGAACGCCCGTGTACGACAAGCCCGTTCTCCTCGTCATCGCCCACGGCAGCCGCGATCCGCGGCACGCGGCGACCGTGCACGCCCTGGTGCGCCGGGTACGGTCGCTGCGGCCCGGGCTGCGCGTCGAGACGGGCTTCCTGGACTTCAACGTCCCGTCCGTGCACGGGGTGTTGGAGTCCCTCGCGGCGGAGGTCGTCCGTGACGTCGTCGCGCTCCCCCTCCTGCTGACCCGCGCCTTCCACGCGAAGGCCGACATCCCGGCCGTCCTGCGCGAGGCGCCGCCGCGGCTGCGCATCCGGCAGGCGGACGTGCTCGGCCCGTCCCCGCTCCTCCTGCGGGCCCTGGAACGGCGATTGTACGAGGCGGGGCTGACGCCTGCCGACAAGTCCTCGACCGGGGTCGTCCTGGCCTCGGCGGGGTCGTCCGACCCGGAGGCGATCGCAGTGATCGCTGACATCGCGCGGGAGTGGCGGCACACCGGTTGGTGCGCCGTGCGACCTGCGTTCGCCTCCGCGTCCCTCCCCCGGACCGAGGACGCGGTACGGGAGTTGCGGGCGCTCGGCTGCGAGCGGGTGGCCGTCGCCCCGTACGTCCTGGCCCCCGGTTTCCTCCCGGACCGTATAGCCCGGGGCGCAGCCGAGGCGGACGTCCTGGCCGACGTGCTGGGCCCGGCGCCGGAGGTGGCGCGGGTACTGCTGGAGCGGTACGACGAGGCGCGGATGCCCCGACTGGCCGCGATCGGCGCCTAAGCGCTCCGCTGGAAGTGCCGCGCTGTGCCGTCGGCCGTCCGCGGCGCCGTCGTGGCCGCTCGCGCCCGCGCGGCGCAGCCACACCTCGACCGCAGCCCCGCGCCCCTTCGGGGGCGCTGCCGAACCGCTCCGGACTTCACCATGTCCGCTCAGTCGAGCAGGGCAAGCAGATAGTTCTCAAGGCGTCGGGTGAGTACGGCCGGCGTCAGGTCTGTGCGGCCGAGTTCGCGCCAGGGCACGGCGACCTTCTCGGCGTCGGGGGCGAAGCCGAGGGCGTCCAGGACGCGCCAGTAGCGGCGGGCCTCCGGATCGTCGGTGAGGGTGCCGCCGGCGGCCAGGTAGTGGTCGGCGAAGCGGAGGCCGGCGGGCACACCGTGCAGCAGGGTGAGCGCGGACGAGCAGTGCGCCACGTCGAGGTCGGCCGGCCCCCAGGACGTCTCCACCCAGTCGACGACACCCGTGACGGCGAGATCGCCTCCGGACCCCGTGAAGAGCACGTTTCCGGGATGGAAGTCACGGTGCAGGAAACACGGTCGGTGGTCGGGAGCGGGACGCCGGATCACGTCCACGGCCCGGCGCCACAGCTCGGGCCGCGAGGTGTTCTCGGGAATCCGCACCCGATCCGGGGCGGTCCACGCCTCGTACGTCCGCGGCCGGTCCGCCTCCGGCACCCGCAGCCCGTGGATGCCGGCCAACTGCCGGGCGAGCAGCCGGCTTCTGCGCTCCACTTCGTCGTCGCCGTCGTCGTCCAGCCGCAGGCCCCCGGGCAGCAGCGACATCACCAGCGACGGATGGTCGCAGTGCTCCCCCGCCGCGTCGACGGCGTGCAGCCGGGCGGCCGGGACGCTCGTCGGGGCGAGGAGACGGAGGATGTCGGCCTCCCGGGTGAGCAGTCCCGAAGCGGCCCTGAGATAGAAGGGTTTGACGAAGGACCGCAGCACGAGCGTGTACGGCTCCCCCGGACCGTCGATCTCCAGCCGCCGCATCCTCGACGTCCAGCCGCCCCGCAGCGCGCCGGCGTCCCGGATGCGCTCCCCCGGCCGCAGAGTCCGCTCCACCCACAGGCGGGTGTTGGACCAGTCCTCGGTCGTGGTCATGAAAGGGAGCCTATCGGCGAACCGCCGTTGGCCGGCGCGGGGGTGACGGGCCCGGTCCCGAGTCACGGTGGCCGACGTGGCCGGCCGTGACCCGGGACCGTCGGCTCAGGACGTCGTCGTCGCTGTCACCGTGGCCGCGGGGCCGGCGCCGGCCGCCGTCACCGCGGCGACGGTGACGGTGTAGGACGTGCCCGGCCTCAGTCCGCCGATGACCCGGAACATGCCCTTGGCGGAGGGCTGGGTGACCAGGGCGTCCCGGCCGGTGACCTCGATCGGGTCACGTCCGTCGGAGACGGTCACCCGGTAGCCGACCACCTTGGCGTCCCCGGTCGCGGTCGGCGGGGTCCAGGCGAGGGTGGCCGCCGTGGCCGCCGTGCGCAGCTTGGGGCCGGTGGGCGCGCCCGGCAGGGCGGTCGCCGCGGTGGGCGCAAGCGGCAGTGAGGCGAGGGACGGCTCGCTGCTGCCGTACTTGTTGCTCGCGGTGACCGTCACCGTGAACGGCCCGCCGGACGACGGCAGTCCACCGATCCGCACCAGCGCCGTCCGCTTGAACTCGGCTGCGGAGACACCCTGTTGGGCGACCTCCCTGCCCGACGCGTCGTACGCCCGTGCCGTGTAGGACGTCACCGGTGCACCGTTGTCCACGAAGGCCGGGTTGAAGGTGACGTACAGCGCGTCCGCGCCCGCGGTGCTGGTGCCGACGCGGGTCGGCGCCTCCGGCACGGACGGGGCTGCGACCCGGCGGCTGAGCAGACCCCGGTAGGCGGGCTCGAGTCCCGCGTTGGCGAGGATCGCCGAGGGGACGTCTGACAGGGCGCTCATGATGTGGTTCCCGGTCGTCACGAGCCCCTTGTTGTCGCTGTCGGCCGTGCCCTCCTCCCACCAGTTGTCCTTGACGAGGGTCGGGTCGTTGTTGCCGAGGGCGTCGCGGTAGTCGGTGTGCCGGGAGGCGACGTTGGCGTAGGAGGCGTTGTAGAGGACGTTTCCCTCCACGGTCTCGTAGGTGCAGCCGTTGTCGGTGTAGACGTTCTTGCCCAGGCCCCACTGGTCGTGGATGACGTTGCCGGTGACCTTCTCGCCGTCGGCCATGGAGGTGCCGGTCAGCCCCTGGGTGTAGATGCCGCCGCCGTCATCGAGCCCCTGCATGTAGTCGAAGATCAGGTTTTCGCGCACGGCGTTGTCGTGGCTGGGGTTCGGGGTGGCCGGGTCGCCGATCTTGTCGGGCCAGCCGCCCCAGCCCATGGAGACGGCGCTGTAGCCGACGTGGTCGATCTGGTTGTGGGCGATGGTGTTGTGCTGGGTGTAGCCGTTGAGGATGGCCACCCCGCCGTGGTACTCGCGGGGCAGGGCGTAGAGGTGGTTGTCCGTCACCTGGACGCCGGAGGCGGGGGTCTGGCCGTCCACTCCCCCGATCTCCAGTCCGTTGCCTGAGATGTCGGTGAAGACGCTCCCGCTCACGGAGGAGTCCTCGCTGCCGGTGCCCAGGTCCAGTCCGGACGCGCCGAGATGCGCGAAGACGTCGTCGGCGAACTGGATGCGCTGCCCGTACGCGAAGGACACGTTGCCGGGCATCTTCGTCCAGGAGGCGAAGGGGCAGGTGCCGCCCTCGACGTAGTGGCACAGGCCCTGCGTGGCCCAGCCCCTGTCGCCGGTGATGGTGTAGCCGGCCTGGATCTCGGAGAAGCCCTCGGGCTGCGAGGGCGTCAGCCAGGTCGCGTAGCTGAACTGGATGCCGCGGAAGGCGATGTCGTGCACCGGTGCGTCGGACGTGCCGCGTCCGTCGACGAGTTTCTCGGCCGCCGCCGCCTCCACGTCGGCGCGGGCGAGGTTCTCGCCCTTGCGCGGCAGGTAGTAGACGGTTCGGGCGCTCTTGTCGAGGTACCACTCACCGGGCTGGTCGAGGAGTTCGTAGGCGTTCTCGACGTACGTCGCCTTGCCGTTGTTGGTCAGATGGCCCGGGCCGACCATGCTGACCGTGCGGCCGGGGATGTCGGGGAACTCGACCCGCTTGTTGGAGTTGTCCCAGCAGGGCTGGGCCATGGTGATGGTGGTGCCCTCGGCGGAGGCGATCCGGCAGCGCGGCTCGGTCCACTGGCCGAGTCCGTTGCGCTCGATGTTCCACAACGCCTCGCCGCTGGTGTAGACGAACTCGGCGTCGGACGGGTGCTTCCAGTGGGCGATCGTGTCCGCGGAGGCGGTGTAGCCGGTCGCGGTCTGGGTGAGAGCGACCGGCACGGCCCCGCGGGCCCGCTGGGCGCGCACCCCGTCGACGTACAACTGCCGTGTGTCGGTGAGCCCTTGGGGCGCGCGGGCGGCCCACAGTCCCTTGCGGCCGGGGACCTGGTGCCAGCCGACGACCTGGCGGCCGCCGCTGACGACCGTGGCGCCGGTGCCCTGCCAGATCACCCGGTGACCGTTGGTGCCGGAGTCACGGGCGTCGAGGACCAGGGGTCCGGACTGGCGGTAGGTGCCGGAGGCGAGGTGCACGGTGAGGTCGGACTTCAGGTGGGCGGACCTGGCGCGGACCAGGTCGCGGGCGTGCTGGAGCGTGCGCACGGGATGTCGTGCGCTGCCGTCGGCATGGTCGTTGCCGGTGGGTGAGACATAGAGGTCAAAGGACGCCTCCGCCTGGGCCGGGGCCACGAGGCCCGGGACCCCGAGGGCCAGCACGGCGGTGACAAGGGTGACCAGGGCGGCTCTTCGGTGCGTGGGCATGTACCCCTCCCGTGGGATAGCCGGTACCCAACGCCGGGAAAGGTAGGAGCACTTGGGTGCCCCAGTCAATGAACGAGACGGAAATTGACGCGATCCCCCGACCCTCAAGGTAGATTCATCGGATCAGTCGAAGCGCAGAGAGCCGGTCCGGGTGCGCTTCAGCTCGAAGAAGTCGGGGTGGGAGGCCAGGACCCGGAAACTGTCGAAGAGTTCGGCCGCCCGCTCGCCGCGCGGAACGGCCCTGAGCACGGGTCCGAACCACACGGTTCCGTCGACGTGCAGCGTCGGGGTGCCGACATAGCCGCGCGACTCGGGCTCGACGCCGGCTTCGTGGCGGCGGCGGACGGCCTCGTCGTGGGACGGGTCGTGCGCGGCGGCGGCGAGATCGTCGGGCAGGCCCAGCTCGGCCAGCGACTCGGCGATCACCTCGTCGAAGTCCTCGGCCTCGCGCTCGTGGATACGGGTGCCGAAAGCGGTGTAGAGATCGCGCAGGACCTTCTCCCCGTGCCGTTCCGCCGCGGCCACGGCGACCCGCACCGGACCGATGGACCGGTCGACCAGGTCCCGGTACCAGTCGGGGAGTTCGTTGCCGAGGTTGTGCAGATACAGGCTCATGACGTGGAAGCGGAGGTCGAGCGGGCGCTCGCGCTCGACCTCCGTCAGCCAGCGGGAGGTGATCCAGGCGAAGGGGCAGGCGGGGTCGAACCAGAAGTCGACGCGGACGGGAGAGCTGTTCGTCATGCGGTCGACGGTAGTCGGCGATTGGTTCAGCTTCCTGACCCAATCACGCACTGTTTTCTTGGCCCAATCAGGCTCTGCGTGGGGGGTTTCCGGGGGTACGTCAGGCTCGGGCGAGCTGGGGGTCCCGTCCGCTGGCGGCGAGCGCGCGGTCGAAGACGGGAGCGTCGTCGGGGACCGGCACCGGGTCGGCGAAACCGTCGTACTGGCGGTAGAGGGCGCCGTGCTCCTCGACCACGTGCAGCACGAACCGGGCCGCCTCGTCCGAGACGCGGTACTCCTGGCCGGTGGCGGTGGCGACGTCCCAGCCGTGGACGGCCATCTCCTTGATGACCATCGAGGCGATCTGTGCGGCGGGCATCTTCGCCATGCCCAGGTCGACCTCGCCCTCCCAGACCGCCGGGTCGGCCCAGGCGGCGACGGCCCGGTCCAGCTGGGCGGCGTAGGCCGCGGGCCAGTCGGGGTCGGCGGTGAAGTCCCGCGCGGTCAGCTCCTCGGGGAGCTGCTTGCGCAGGGCCCGGTGCTCCAGGCCGTGGGAGGTGTAGAGGACCCAGTGGTTGACCAGGGCGCGGACGTCCCAGTCGGGGCAGTGGGTGGGCTCGCCGAGCCGGTCCGCGGGCACACCGCGTGCCACACGGGCCGCCTCGGCGGCACATTCGGTCATGTACGCGTGCAGGTGCTTGGGGTCGTCGTACGTCATGCGCCCCACGCTAGGAAGGGCGCGCTCAGGACTCTTGAACAAACGCGACAGCGTCGTCGGCCAGCCGGGCCAGCTCCTCGATCGGCATCGAACCGGGCGCGCGGCGCTCGCGCGCGAAGGTGTTGGCGAGCTGTTGCAGCAGGTCGTTGAGCGGGGTCGGAACGCCGTGCAGACGGCCCAGCAGACCGATCTCGCCGTTGAGGTAGTCGGCCTCGATGGTGCCGGTGGCGCGGGCGAGGGACTGCCAGGTGGAACCGCCGGTGGGTGGGACGCCGTCGAGCGGGACCAGGTCCACTTTGTGACCGCGGAGCGCCTGCTGCTCCTCGAGGCCGGCATACGGGATCCCGGCCGCGTCGAGCACGGCCTCGCCCTCGGCTCGCACTCGTGCCCGCAACGTCGCCGCCGCTTCGGTGCCGTCGGCCGGCCCGCTCACCGCCATGACGGTGTTGTTGAGATTCGTCAGCAGCTTGGCGTACTGCCAGCGCGCCACGTCGGGTACGACCGGGGCCTCGAAGTGGGACCTCTCCAGGTCGGCGGCGATCAGCCGGACCGTCTCGTCGGTGCCGTGGGGATGGCGGCCGAGGTGCAGCATGCCGGTGAGCGGGGCGCCGCCGGCGGAGACGGAACCCGGTTCCAGATAGGTGGCCGGCAGCCAGACGCAGACCCCGTAGACGTTGCGGAACACGCGCAGCGCGAGTCGCTGGCCCTCCACGCCGTTCTGCGCGCACAGCAGCGGCAGCCGCTCGGCGGCCGTGCCGCCGCCCGCGACCGGGGCCGGGCCCCAGGTCCGCAGCGCGGCCACGGTGTCCTGCACCTTGACGGCGAGGACCAGCACGTCGTCGGACCTCAACTCGCCGAGCTCGCCCGGCCCTTCGATCGCGGGCAGCCGGTGGGTGTACCGCCCGTCGGGCACCGTCAGCCGCAGCCCGCCCTCCCGCAGCGCGGTCAGGTGCGCGCCCCGCGCGACCAGGACGACCTCGTGCCCCGAACCGGCGAGCCGCCCGCCGATCGCACCGCCGACGGCCCCTGCTCCGATGATGATGTAGCGCATGGGACGAGCCTCGCACAGCACTTGACCTTCCCCCTGGGGCAGGGTCGAGCGTCCCGGCATGGACACCTGGCTGAAGCAGACGCCGTACAGCGATCCCGGCGACCTGGACACCGGCGCGCTGCCACGTGATCCCGGTGAACTGGCCCGACTGGTCCGGGCGTTGATCATCCACCGGGGCGAGGGCGAACCCCTCGGCTACGGGATCCCGACGGAGCGGCTGCACCACGACGCCGAGTCGCGGTACGTCACCGAGATCCTGCGGATCCTGCGCGCACGCTCCAACCGGCCGCTCACCGAAGCCCGGCCGTACGAGGAGCGGTTCGTCGGCACGTGCCGGGACTTCGCCCTGCTGCACGTCTCGCTACTGCGGGCCACCGGGACGCCGGCCCGGGTGCGCGGGGGTTTCGCCACGTACTTCGTCGACGGCTTCCACGAGGACCACTGGATCACCGAGTACCGTCTGCCGGACGGGACTTGGCGGCTGGCCGACCCTCAGGTCATGCGGGCGGGGCACGACCTGGACTTCGATCCGCTGCATGTGCCGCGCAACCGGTTTGTGGTGGCCGGTGAGGCGTGGCGGGCCGTCCGGGGCGGGGCCTCGGATCCGGCGACGTTCGGGCTGTCGTGGGACGAGTCCCTGCGGGGTGCCTGGTTCGTCCGGCACAGCCTCGTCCTGGACCTGGCCTGCCGGTGCGGCGTCGAGACCCTCCCATGGGACGGCTGGCTGCCGCTGGCCGGGGTCGAGGAGCCGGGGTCCCCTTCCGAGGGCGAGCTCGCGCTGCTCGACGCGGTCGCCGCCGCCACCGACGACGAGGCGGGGCGCCTGTTCGAGGACTCCCGTCTGACCCCGCCCCGCGAGATCCTCTCCCTCGCCCCCTACCTCGGCCCGCGCAAGGTCACTCTGCCGTGAGCTCTCACTCCGCCGTGAGCTCGGCCAGCTTCACGACGGTGTTCCAGTTGCGGGTCGTGGCGATCACGCCCTTGTTGATGCGGGGCCTGGAGAGCACTTCGGCGAGCTTGGAGCGGCCCAGTCCCTGCGGCACGTAGAGATACAGCTCGCGCTCGCCGAGCCGGAACTCCTCGGGCAGATAGGTCTCCCGGTCGATCTCCGCGAACCGCGCGGCGTCGACCGGCGCCGAGAAGTAGGTGACGTGCAACTGCTTGGCCTCCAGCTCGGCGGCCGGGAAGGGGCAGGCCTCGACGACCGCCTTCAGATAGGCGTGGTCGCGGACGATCACGTCGACGGAGAAACCGAAGTGCTTCTCGATCGCGTCCGTGAGTTCGGCGGCCAGCGACTCCTCGTCGCCGTGGCCCGAGGCGAAGACGGCCTGACCGCTCTGCAGATGGGTGCGGACGCGGTCGTACCCCAGGCCGTCCATCAGCTGCCGCAGCTCGGCCATCGGCAGCTTCTTCTTGCCACCCACGTTGATCCCGCGCAGCAGCGCCGCATACGTCGTCGTCATGGCGGACACCATAGGGCGGCCGTCGTGCCCCGTGGGGGTGGGCACGACGGCCGGCGTCCACCCGGGGGTGGACTGCGCGAAACTCTGACGGACGAGCGCGGCCGCGAGCAACACCTGCACGCAGCTGTTACTTACTCAACAAGCTTTCGTAATGACAAAGTCGGAGCGATGGCGACGGACCGGACACCGGCCCGCCACCCCGATCACTACTCATGAGTAGCCCGGATAGATGTAAGGGGCCGTCGTCCTCCCCAACGGTGAGACGCCCGAGTACGAGGGGATGAGTCCGGGCCACGGCACTTCACCGGGCAGCACGACGAGTTGGTCTTACGCCGCCCATACCTTCGTAACGAAAGGTGGCGGCAGGGGGCTGCCACCGCGCACAAGGGGGCAAGCCCGTCATGGGGAACCGAGAAACACGGGTACGGGGCATAGCCGCCCGGGCCGGCGGCTGGAGCGCCCGCCACCGATGGGCTGCCGTCGGCATCTGGGTGCTGTTCGTCGTCCTGGCGATGGGGATCGGTTCCGCCGCGGGCCGGGTCGATCTGAAGGACAGCGACCAGCTCAAGGGGGAGACGCACACCGCCGCCCAGATCATCGATGACGCGGGGATCAAGGAACCGGCGAGCGAGACGGTCCTGATCCAGGCGAAGGACGGCCGGCTCAAGGCCACGGACAGCGAGTTCAGGGCGGCCGTCGGCGCCGTGGTCAAGGCCGTCGACGGGACCGGCAAGGTATCGGACGTCAAGTCGCCGTACACCACGGACACGATCTCCAAGGACGGGCGCAGCGCGCTGGTGCAGTTCGACATGCGCGGCGACTCCGAGACCGCGGGCGACCGGGTGGAGCCCGTGCTGAAGGCCGTCGCCGGGGTGCAGAAGGACCATCAGACGCTGCGGATCGAGGAGATCGGCGGCGCGAGCATGCGGAAGACGTTCGACGACGCGTTCGGCGACGACTTCAAGAAGGCCGAGTACTCCGCGGTCCCGGTGGCCCTCGGCATCCTGCTGATCGCCTTCGGCGCGCTGGTGGCCGCGCTGCTGCCGGTCGCGCTGTCGATCACGGCGATCATGGCGACGATGGGTCTGATCGGCATCGTCAGCCATGTCCAGCCGATGACCGACACCGCCAACTCCGTGATGCTGCTGGTGGGTCTGGCCGTGGGCGTCGACTACTGCCTGTTCTACCTGCGCCGCGAGCGGGAGGAGCGGGCCGCGGGACGCGACGCGCACACGGCCCTGCGCGTCGCCGCCGCGACCAGTGGCCGCGCGATCATCGTCTCGGGCATCACGGTGTGCGTGGCGATGGCGGGCATGCTGTTCACCGGGCTCGCCACGTTCGAGGGCATGGGCCTGGCCTCGCTGATGGTCGTCGCCGTCGCCATGGTCGGCTCGGTGACCGTCCTGCCGGCGCTGCTGTCGCTGCTGGGCGAGCGGGTGGAAAAGGGCCGCGTCCCCTTCCTGGCCAAGGCCATGGAGCGCCGCGCCGCCCGCACGGGCGGGGAGAGCCGGTTCTGGGGAGCGGTCCTGAGGGGTGTGCTCGCCCGGCCGCTGGTGTCCGTGGTGGTCGCCGCCGGCGCGCTGCTCGCCGTGGCGGCCCCCGCACTCGGCATGAAGACCCAGAACCTCACGCTGGACCAGGAGTTCGGTGACTCGCTGCCGATCGTGCAGACGTACAACCGCGTCAACGACGCCTTCCCGGGCGGCTCCGAGCCGGCCGAGGTGGTCGTCAAGGCGAAGGACATCAACGCCCCCGAGGTGAAGTCCGCGCTCGCCGACTTCAAGGCGCGGGCGATCAGTTCGGGCGCCTCGCGCGGCCCGGTCCAGATCACCCTGCACGACGCGCAGAACATCGCCTACGTCTACGTCCCCCTGGTCGGCGGCTCCGACCTGGACAAGGCGGGCGCCAGCCTGGAGAAGCTGCGCGACGAGGTACGACCCGCCACGCTCGGCAAGGTGGACGGCCTCAAGGCCCCGATCACCGGGCAGGTGGCCGGTTCGAAGGACTTCAACGACCAGCTCGGCGGCGCCGTCGTCCCGGTCTTCGCGTTCGTCGTGGTCTTCGCCTTCGTGCTGATGCTGCTGTCGTTCCGCTCGCTGACCATCGCGATCACCTCGATCGTGCTCAACCTCCTTTCCGTGGGCGCCGCTTACGGCATCCTCGTCGCCGTCTTCCAGCACGGCTGGGGCGCCTCGCTGGTGGGCGCGGAGGGCGTCGGCGCGATCATCACCTGGCTGCCGCTGTTCCTCTTCGTGATCCTGTTCGGCCTGTCGATGGACTACCACGTGTTCGTGGTCTCGCGGATCCGCGAGGCGCGGATGCGGGGGCGCACGACGAGGGACGCGATCCAGCACGGCGTCGTCACCACGGCCGGTGTCGTCACCAGCGCCGCGGTCATCATGGTCGCCGTGTTCGCGATCTTCGGCACGCTGTCCATGCAGTCCATGAAGCAGATGGGCGTGGGCCTGGCGGCCGCGGTGCTCATCGACGCGACGATCATCCGGGGCGTGCTGCTCCCGGCGGTGATGGCCCTGCTCGGCGAGCGCAACTGGTACCTGCCGAGGTGGCTGAACCGTCTGCCCGACCTCACGCACGACGAGTCGCCGGAGGTCATCGCCGACTCGGCACCGGAGCACGGTGAGCGACTGACGGTCTGACGACTCCCCCTGACAGAGGGCCCGTTGGTATCCCCGGGGGAACCAACGGGCCCTCGATCACGCCCCCCCGAGGCGCCGGAACGCTTCGACGCCCTCGACGCCATCGACGACGCCTCGATCCGGGTGGCCGCGGTTCACGCGCTTTCATGCGCACAGCACCTCATGCAGCCGCAGCCACCGCTGCGGGGACACCTCGCCCACCAGGACGCCGGTATCCAGTCCGGCCGCCCGGAACGCCGCGTCCACCCGGCGCCGGGGACGGGCCCGCCGCAGCGAGGCGTGCAGCGAACCCCCGACGCCCGAGAACCCCAGCTCCACCAGCCGCCGCCAGCCGTCGTACGCGGCCGGTTCGAGCAGCGGGTTGCGGCGCCGCTCGATCCGTACGATCCCGGCGTCGACGCGCGGCACGGGCCGGAACCGCGTCCGCGCGACCCGCCCGGCCAACCGCCACTCGTAGCGGGGCCAGCTGCGCACGGTGAGCAGGGTCCAACTCCCGTAGTCACCGGTGCGTTTGCGGGCGTACTCGAGCTGGGTGAGCAGGGTGGCGTCGGTGAGGGCCGGTGCCCGCAGGCACCAGTCGACGATGGCGGCGGTGCGCGAGAAGGGCACGTTCCCGGCGACGGAGAAGGGGGTGCGGGGTGCCCTCGCGGTGAGGAAGTCGGCGCCGATCACGTGCACATGGGGTGTGCCGGAGAACCGGGTGTGCAGCGCGGGGAGGAGGCGCCGGTCGATCTCGTACGCGCGCAGTTCCCGGCAGCGCGGGGCGAGTCGTTCGGTCAACGCGCCTTTTCCGGCGCCG
Organism: Streptomyces griseorubiginosus; assembly: GCF_017614965.1. GTDB lineage: Bacteria > Actinomycetota > Actinomycetes > Streptomycetales > Streptomycetaceae > Streptomyces > Streptomyces griseorubiginosus_B. The sequence goes on from NZ_WVUG01000054.1 coordinate 32,805, forward strand.
ACTTCGAGCAGCAGGGGTACCTGTCGTGCGCGCGGGACGGCCAGCTGGGCGAGGTGTTCGGCGGTGGCGCGGTCGGCGAGGAAGTTCTGCGAGAGCGCGCGGGTGTTACGGGTGGGGCGGGCCATGGCCTGCGGTCCTTGTCTTCCGTGAACGGTGAGAAGGGCAGCCGAAGGCCCTGACCGGAAGACAGAAGAGGGGAAACAGGCGCGAAGCAATCAGCGGGCGTGGCTTCCCGTACCGGTCAGGGCACCGGGGCCACGACGCATCCGAATGGAGTGCGTGCAGTCCCGGCCGAGACCGGTGATGGTGATCGCGTTGTTCGCTGCCACGAACGCAAAGCTAGGCTCGTCGCGGCACGGCGGACAACTGGTTTTCCGTTCGGCTCGGTTTTCCGGTCGGCTCGGTTTTCCGGTCGGCTCGGTTTCCGGTCGGCTCGGTTCTCCGTTCGGCTCGGTTTCCCGTGCGGCTCGGTTTCCCTTGTCGTGCTCACCGCTGGTAACGGGCGAGCACCAGGTTTCCGTCCCGCTCCAGCCGGCCGCGCAGTTCGTCGAGGCCGATCGCGCCGCTGTAGTACTCCTGGAAGGCGGGCGTGGCCACCTTGTCCTTCCACTCGGAGTAGCCGCGTACGGACTGCGCGGGCGCGGGGCGGAGGTCGGCTGCCAGAGCCGTGCCGGTGGCCCAGCCGTCCTTGGTGGTGTGCAGGGCCGGGTCCCGCAGGGCCTCGGTGCCGGTCGGCAGCATCCAGTCCCCGAGCGCCAGCCGCACCATGTTCCTCGGCCGCAGCAGGAAGTCGAGGAACGCGGCGGCCTCCTTCTTGTGCGGGCTGTCCTCGGCGATGGAGAGGGTCTGGGGGCTGACGCCCTGGGCGAGGCCGTCGACGCCTGCCGGGGCGGGCAGCACCTGCCAGCGGAATCCCTTCGGCGCCTGCTGCGCGATCTGCTGGCGATAGGAGAACCCGAGCGGGACCATCGCGTACTTGCCGCCGAAGAAACCGGGCAGCGTGTCCGAACCTCCGCTGCCGAGGGTCGTGGGGGAGGCGCTGTGGTCGGTGTTGGCCTGGTCGTGGATGGTACGGGGCACGACTTCGTCGCCCGCGCCGAAGCGGATGGTGACCTTGCCGTCGGCTCCCCGGTGGAAGAGCCGGCCGCCTGTCGACAGCGACAGGTTGAGGGTCGCCGAGACCGGTTCCTTCAGCGGCCAGGCGACACCGTATCTGCCCTTGCCGCCGAGCTGCCGGGTGATGGCCCTGAACTCCGGCCACGACCAGGGGTGTTCCGGGGTCGGGACGCGTACGCCGGACCGTTTGAGCCAGGTCGCGTTGGCGACGACGACGCGTGGTTCCTGGAGGAAGGGCACGCCGTAGACGCCGTCGCCGAAGGTGGTGGTCCGCCAACTGCGCTGGGGGATCTCGGCCTTGAGCCGGGCGGGCAGCAGGCCCCGCAGGTCGGCGAGGTAGCCGCCGTAGGCGAAGTCGGCGAGGTCGTCGGAGGCGTCGTGGATGATGTCGGGGGCCTCGCCGCCCTCGAAGGCGGTGAGGAGCTGGTCGTGGACGCTGTCCCAACTCCCCTGGACATAGTCGACCTTGATGTCCGGATGGCTCGCGTTCCACTCCTTCACCAGCTGCTTGTTGGCCTCCACCGACTCCTGCTGCCAGGCCAGGGACTGGAAGCGGAGGGTGATACGGCCGTGCGCGGTGCCGTTGCCGCCGCCGGTGCAGCCGGACAGGAGCAGGGCGAGGACGAGGAGGCAGACCGCCCTGCCGCGCATCAGTTCTTCACCGCCCCGGTGAGCATGCCGCCGGTGATCCGCCGCTGGATGAGGGCGAAGACGACGAGGGAGGGCACCGTCGCGAGGAACGCGGCCGCCGCCAGCGGGCCGAGGTCGGCGACGCCCTCCGCGCCGATGAAATGGGTGAGCACCACCGGCAGCGTCTGTCTCTCCGGCGTTTTCAGCAGGACGAGCGCGAAGAAGAACTCGTTCCACGCCGTGACGAACGCGAACAGGGCCGTGGCCGTGATGCCCGGTGCGAGCAGCGGGGCGACCACGAGGACGAGGGTCCGCACCCGTCCGGCCCCGTCGACCGCCGCCGCCTCCTCGACCTCCGTCGGCACCGCGCGGACGTACCCGGCGAGCATCCACAGCGCGAAGGGCAGCGCCCACACGACGTACACGAGGGTCAGCCCGGCCAGTGAATCGATCAGCCGCAGGTTCTTCAGCACGAGGAACAGCGGGATGATCACCAGAACCAGCGGGAACGCCTGACTGACCACGACCCAGCCGGTGGCGGCCCGGGTCAGTGCGGTGCGGCGCCGGGCCACGACATAGGCGAGGGGAGTGGCGATCAGTACGGCGACGACGGCCGCGCCGGCCGCCGCGAGCAGGGAGTTGAGGGCCGCGTGCAGCAGGGGCTGCTCGTCGAAGGCCTGGCGGAAGTTGTCGAGCGTGGGGTGACGTGGGATCCAGGTGGGGTGCGGACTGCCCAGCTCCCGAGGGGACTTGAAGGCGGTGGAGAGCAACCAGAGGAAGGGGAAGGCGAGGAAGACGAGATACGCGAGCAGGGCGACGTACTGGCCCGCTCGGGTACGGGAGTTGGCCCTCATGTGTCGTCCCCTCCCTTCAGCCGGCCCGCGAGGAACAACGCGAGCAGCACCGAGATCACCGCGACCATCACGCAGCCCATCGCGGCCGCGTACCCGAACTGGCCGTACCGGAAGGCCTCTTCGTAGGCGAAGAGCATCGGCAGTCGGGTACGGCCGCCCGGTCCGCCGTTGGTCAGCACGTAGACCAGCGCGAAGGAGTTGAAGTTCCAGATCAGGTTGAGGGCGGTGACGGCGAGGGCGACGGGTCTCAGCGCGGGCCACGTCACCGTGCGGAAGCGGCGCCAGGCGCCCGCGCCGTCCACCGCGGCCGCCTCGTGCAGTTCGCGCGGGGTGTTCTGCAGTCCGGCGAGCAGTGCCACGGTGGTCTGCGGCATGCCCGCCCACACGCCGACGACGACCACGGCGGGCAGCGCGGTCGCCAGGCCGCTGAGCCAGTCGTGGCCGTCGCCCAGGCCGAGGTGGCGCAGGGTCTCGTTGAGGACGCCCGCGTCCGGGTTGTACACCAGCCGCCACATGATGCCGACGACGACCTCGGGCATCGCCCACGGGACGATCGCGAGGGCGCGGGCCAGCCAGCGCAGCCGCAGGTCCTCGTTGAGCAGCAGCGCGAGACCGAGGGCGAGCAGGAACTGCGGCAGGGTCACCGCCGCGGCCCACACCAGCCCGATCCGGAACGACTCCCAGAACAGCGTGTCGTGCAGCAGATCCTGGAAGTTGAGGCCGCCGATCCACCGGGTCGGCTCGGTCCGGCCGGACTGGGAGTCGGTGAAGGCCAGCAGGATGCCGTAGAGAAGGGGGCCGACGCTCAGGACGAGGATGGGGATCAGGGCGGGCAGGACGAGGAACCAGACGGCACGGTCGGTGGGGCGCCGCACCACACTTCCCGCATCGATCTCCGCTGCCACGGGTTCCCCTCTGTGTACGGGACGCTCTTCGTGTACGGACGGTCGGGCCCGGTCATGGTCGTGAAGGCCCTGGGTCCCGTCAAGGGCATGGGCACACGTCCCGGACCTGTGCGGATGCGAGACTGACCTGCGGTTGGCTGGAACCCGACGCCACACGACGGCGGACACGGAGGCGGGCGATGGACGAGGCGACGGCGCGGGACGTGCTGGGCGCGGCGGGGGTGCTGCCCAGGACGGCGGAGCTGCTGGCCCTGGGCGAGAACGCGGTGTTCGCCGACGGTGACCTGGTGGTCAAGGTGGGTCGGGACGCGGAGCTGCTGGAGCGGGCGCGGCGGGAGGTGGACGTCGCGCTGTGGCTGGCCGAGGCGGGGGTCGCGGCCGTGCGGGTGGCGGAGCCGAAGCCGTTGCTGGTCGAGGGGCATCCGGTGACCGTGTGGCACCGTCTGCCGGATCCCGTACGGCCCGCCGAACCGCGGGATCTGGCCGAACTGCTGCGGGTCGTGCACGCGCTGCCCTCGCCCCCGTTCGCCCTGCCGCCACGGGAGTTGCTGGGCGGGGTGGAGCGGTGGCTGCGGCTGGCGGGGGACGCCATCGATCCGGCCGACGCGGCGTATCTGCGCGAACGGCGGGATGGCTTCGCGGCGGCCGCGGCCGCGTTGACGCCGCGGCTGACTCCGGGGCCGATTCACGGGGACGCGTTGCCCCGGAACGTGTACGTCGGGCCGGACGGGCCGGTACTGGTGGATCTGGAGACGTTCTCCTCGGATCTGCGGGAGCACGATCTGGTGGTGATGGCTCTGTCGCGGGACCGGTACGGGTTGCCTGCGGCGGCTTATGACGGGTTCGTGGCTGTTTACGGGTGGGATGTGCGGGAG
>NZ_WVUG01000550.1 GCF_017614965.1 Streptomyces griseorubiginosus
CATCAGAACCCCCGCGATCCCCCCAGATCCCCCTCCAGCGGTCCTGACACCAAGTACGACCCGCGAGGTCAGGGAAGGGTTGTACGGTCCGCGAGAAGTTTTTTTCCGGGCTCGGCCACTGCCCTCCGCCGCGGATGCCTGCCAGACTCGCGGTCATGCATCGCGTCGAAGCCGGTGATCGCACGCAGGAACTGCGGGAGGGACTGAACCGCAGGGTGATCCAGGCGTTCGCGGAGGGCCGGCTGGTGCTCTACCGCCTGCGCTCGCCGTGGCACACGCCCAGCGCCCTGGCCGAGTGCCACGAGGTGAACGGCGTCTGGCAGTCCGCGATGGTGGTCCACGGCTCGTGGAAGACCGCCGAGGACCACATCCGCGTCACCACCTGGCGTGACCTGCCCGGCCAGGACTTCGAGCCGGACGTCCTGCCGGGCCTCGCCGCCGCCCCGGAGGAGGAGCTGCGGGTCGGCGTCGACGACCTGACGGTCCCCGCCCTGCTGCGCCGCGCCTCCGGGGTGTGGCAACTGCGCACCGCCGTCGGCGAGCACCACGTCCTGGTCAGCGGCCGGGGTGCGCCGGGTGACCTGGCGCTGGAGACCGTCGACGACATCGCCCCGCTCGTGGAGGAACGCCGGGCGCACCTCGCCAGGCTCCGGGGAACCGCCTGATCCCCAGGGGATCGGCTCCGCCCCGCACCGTTCGCCGCTCGGTGCGGGGCGGACGCGTGTGGCGGGGGTCAGGCGGTGTGCTCCACGAAGCGCCGGGCGGTCTCGGCGAGCACCTCGCGGCCGTCGCGGGCCCACAGACCGTCGTTGAAGAGCTCGACTTCGATGGGGCCGGTGTACCCGGCCGCCTCCACATATCCCTGCCACTCCCGCATGTCGATCGAGCCGTCCCCGATCTGGCCGCGGCCGTTGAGGACGCCGGCTGGCAGCGGGGTGGTCCAGTCGGCGAGCTGGAAGGTGTGGATGCGGCCGCCCGCGCCGGCCCGGGCGATCTGCGCGGGCGCGTTGTCGTCCCACCAGATGTGGTACGTGTCCACCGTGACGCCCACCTGGTGCGCCGGGAAGCGCTCCGCGATGTCGAGCGCCTGGGTGAGGGTGGAGACCACGCAGCGGTCGGAGGCGTACATCGGGTGCAGCGGCTCGATGGCCAGCCGGACCCCGTGCCGCTCGGCGTACGGGCCCAGTTCCCCGAGCGCGTCGGCGATCCGCTCCCGCGCGCCGTGCAGGTCCTTGGAGCCGGCCGGCAGGCCGCCGGAGACCAGGACCAGCACCTCGGTGCCGAGCGTGGCCGCCTCGTCGATCGCCCGCCGGTTGTCGGCCAGGGCGGCGGCGCGTTCGGCCGGGTCGATCGCGGTGAAGAAGCCGCCGCGGCACAGCGTGGTGACGGCCAGACCGGCGTCACGGACCAGCTTGGCCGTGGCCTCCACGCCGTACGACTGGACGGGTTCCCGCCACAGGCCCACGCCCGGGACGCCCAACTCCAGGCAGGCGTCGACCAGTTCCGGCATCGACAGTTGCTTGACCGTCATCTGGTTGACGGAGAAACGCGTCAGGTCTGTCACCGGTCCACCCCGTACAGCGACAGCAGGTTCCTCATCCGCTCCTCCGCCAGCTTCGGGTCCGGGAACAGGCCCAGTCCGTCGGCGAGTTCGTAGGCGCGGGCGAAGTGCGGGAGGGAGCGGGCCGACTGGAGGCCGCCCACCATGGTGAAGTGGGACTGGTGGCCCGCCAGCCAGGCCAGGAAGACCACTCCCGTCTTGTAGAAGCGGGTCGGCGCCTGGAACAGATGGCGGGACAACTCGACCGTGGGATCGAGGAGTTCACGGAAACCGACAACATTTCCGGTGTCCAGCACCCGTACCGCCTCGGCGGCCAGCGGGCCCAGCGGGTCGAAGATGCCGAGCAGCGCGTGGCTGAAGCCCTGCTCGTCGCCGGCGATCAGCTCGGGGTAGTTGAAGTCGTCGCCGGTGTAGCAGCGGACCCCGTCGGGGAGGCGGCGGCGGATGTCGATCTCCCGCCGGGCCTCCAGCAGTGACACCTTGATGCCGTCCACCTTGTCGGGGTGCGCGGCGATGACCTCCAGGAAGGTGTCGGTCGCCGCGTCCAGGTCGGACGAGCCCCAGTAGCCCTCCAGCGCCGGGTCGAACATCGGCCCCAGCCAGTGCAGCACCACCGGCTCGGCGGCCTGGCGCAGCAGGTGGCCGTAGACCTCCAGGTAGTCCTCGGGGCCGGACGCGGCGGCGGCCAGGGCGCGGGAGGCCATCAGGATCGCCTGCGCGCCGGACTCCTCCACGAGGGCCAACTGCTCCTCGTAGGCCGCCCGGACCTCCACGAGGGACCCGGCGGTGATCTGGTCGGTGCCGACGCCGCAGGCGATGCGGCCGCCGACCGCCTTCGCCTCGGCGGCGCTGCGGCGGATCAGCTCGGCCGCGCCCGCCCAGTCCAGGCCCATCCCCCGCTGGGCGGTGTCCATCGCCTCCGCGACCCCGAGCCCGTGCGACCACAGGTGCCGGCGGAAGGCGAGGGTGGCGTCCCAGTCGACGGCCGCCGGGGAGTCGGGGCTGACGTCGGCGAAGGGGTCGGCCACGACGTGCGCGGCCGAGAAGACCGTACGCGAGGTGAAGGGGGCGCCCGGGGTGAGGGCGAGGG
>NZ_WVUG01000551.1 GCF_017614965.1 Streptomyces griseorubiginosus
GTGCCGGGGCGGGTCGGGGCCGTGGCGGCAAGGTGGCAGCATGTCCTGTGGGCGGCGGGGGGTCGTATCCCCGGCGCGGACGCGACCGCGGTCATACCGCCGGGCGCCCTCGTCGCCATGGGCTCATGCCGGTGGCAGGGCGGCGGTCGGGCCACGGTTCGGCGTCACCGTGCGGTGCATGCTGACGCGACGCGAGGAGAGAGCCCCCACTCCGACCGGCGGCCCGCCTCCACCCGAACAGGACAGACGTGCGGGGCCATCCTGGAATCCTGGGAGTCGGCACAGCGAGGCACGCCATGGCGTACGACGAAGCGTTGGCCGAGCGGATTCGGCGGTATCTGGGGGCCGATCCGGACATCACCGAGAAGCGGATGTTCGGGGGGCTAGCGTTTCTGCTGCGCGGGAACATGGCGGTGAGCGCGAGAGGCGCCGGAGGGCTGATGGTCCGTGTCGGGCCGGAGGCCACGGACGCGGCACTGGCCCGACCGGGCGCGCGGCTCCTCGACATGAGGGGGCGGCCGATGCGTGGCTGGATCGTCGTCGACCCGTCCGCGCTGGCGGACGACCAGGTCCTGGGCGCATGGATCGACGAGGGGTACGCGTTCGCCGCGGGGTTGCCTCCGAAGTGAGCCGTTCCTACGAGCGGCGGCCGGGCCTGCCTCGCCTGCCGGGCTTGGAGCCGCCCGCGCGGGGAGTGCGGCCCGGCTGCTTGGCGGGGGCCGGCTTGCGGCGGGCGGAGGACTTCTGCTGCTCCTCCCGCCTCGGCTTCTCCTCCCGCCTCGGCTGCTTCTCCTCCGACTGCTGCTTGCGGCCGCGCGAGCTGTTGACCGTGCGGCCGCGCACGATGCCGATGAAGTCCTCGACCAGGTCGGTGGTCGCTTCCTCGGGCCAGGACAGCGCGACACCGGACTGGGGGGCGTCGACGACCGGGCGGTAGGTGAGGTCCCTGCGGTGGTGCAGACGGGCGAGGGACTGGGGGACGACGAGGAGGCCGACACCCGCCGCGACCAGTTCCACGGCGTCCTCGGTGGTGGCGGGGCGCTCGAAGGCGGGTTCACCGGGAGGGGCGTCCCAGCCGAAGACGTCGTCGAGGGGGTGGAAGACCACCTCGTCGGCCAGATCGGCGAGCGTCACCTCGTCGGCCGCCGTGATCACGTGGTCCTTGGGGACCACGACCACCGTCGTCTCGGTGTAGAGCGGGATCGCGCTGAAGAACCCACGGTCGACCGGCAGCCGTACCAGGCCCGCGTCCGCCTCGCCCGCGCGCAGCACCTCGGGCGCCTCGGCGGCCGGTACGGCGATGAGGTGCAGCGGGATGTCGGGCAGTCGCTCGTTCCAGATCCGCACCCACTTGGCGGGCGTCGTCCCCGGGACGTACGCGAGCCGGAACGTGGGGGATGTCTCCGAGCCTGTCACCTGGCCAGGTTACCGGCCGTGGTCGAGGGCCCCGTACCCGGTCGATACCCTGGACCCCATGAAGTCGCACCAGACCACCCAGACGATGAAGCCCGCGACCGCGGCGAAGAAGCTGGGTGTGTACCTCGAGGCCACCCCCGCCGAGTTCCGTGAGGGTGTCGTCTCGCGCGCCCAGCTCGACCAGCTCCAGGCCGAGCCGCCCGAGTGGCTGCGCGAGCTGCGGGCCAAGGGACCGCACCCCCGTCCGGTGGTCGCGGCGAAGCTGGGCGTCTCCATCGCGGGGCTGGCGCGCGGCGGGGTGACCGAGCCACTGACCACCGAGCAGATCGAGGCGCTGAAGCAGGAGCAGCCGGAATGGCTGGTGAAGGAGCGGGCCACCCAGGCGGAGGTCCGCAAGGAGACGGCGCGGATCAAGAAGCGCGACGCCGAGCGGGCGGCCCGGGAGGACGGTCCGCGGTCCTGAGGCACCCGCCGTCGCGACGGTCGGTCACGCCACCGATCCGCTGTGTGCACGGAGACGGAATCTGACGGCTCGTCACGACGAAGGTCACAAAAGCGTATCGGACATTCTGCCCTTCAACCTTCACACCAGCCGCACAAGTTGGCTAGCGTGGGTCCAGGCCACTCGAGTTCCTCCGGCGAACCCCGTCGGGACGCGTGGCCTCCGCCGAGTCCGGTGTCGAACCGGAGCCGGGGACCCAACCGAATCATGGGGTGAATCGGCCCAACTGCCCGCACGGGCAAGGGTCGTAGGGCATGCCTTCCGGATACGACCGCCCGAACCCGACAGCTAACTCGGTAGGCGGAGTACGGAAGGAGTACGGCTCCCATGGCGCCGGATCGACCATCGCGCACGGGCGGCTCCGGCCTCCCCGGCATGCGCAACTCCACCCTCGCCGCGGCGGCCCTCACCTCGGTGGCCATGCTCTCGCAGAGCGCCGACGCCGTGCCCCTCGCCGGGGAGGACGCCCCCAGCCGGGAGGCCGTCCGGGACCGGGTGAGCAGCCTCTACGACCGGGCCGAGTCCGACACCGGCCAGTGGAACTTCACCCGGCCGACGGTGACCGGCTCGCGAGGACGCGGCGCACCGGCGGGCGGCGGCAGGCGCTCGGACCCCGATCTGGACAACGTGACCCGGCAGTGGTTCGACGCGGCGCGCGCCTCGCTGGGGCCGACGATCCCTGCGATCCTGCCGGCCGACCGCAAGCCCGCCCAGCGCACCTCCTCCCCCCG
>NZ_WVUG01000552.1 GCF_017614965.1 Streptomyces griseorubiginosus
CCCCGCCCGCGACCGCCGCCCCGACGAGCCCGGCGTCGCCGCCCGGCGCGAGATCCGCGCGGCCGGCGGCCCTGCCGAGCGCCCCCGACGCCGCCGTCCCCGGCAGCACCCAGTCACTCGCCCTCGTCCCCGCCGCCCACGACCGCGCCCTGGGTCCGGCGGCCGCCGAACAGGGCCTGACCCGCGACGACGTACGGCACTTCGCCCTCGTCGGAGTGGTCTGGGACGACCCCGACACCCCGCTCCACGGCCGGGTCCAGGTCCGCACCCGCTCCACCCGCGACGGCGCCTGGAGCGGCTGGCGGGACCTGGAGACCCACAACGACGACGCGGCCGACCCCGGCGCCGCCGAGCGCGCCTCCGGCCGGGTCCGCGGCTCCACCGCCCCCTTGTGGGTCGGCGACTCCGACGGTGTGGACGTCCGTGTCCGCGCCGAGAGCCGGCACCGTACGGGCGGGACGGCCCGCGGCACCCGGGCCGGCACGGCCGAGGGCCCGCTGCCCTCGGGGCTGCGCCTGGAACTCGTCGACCCCGGCGACCCGCCCCCGGACCGCGCCCAGGGCCCCGGCGCCACCGAGATCCCGGCCCTGACCAAGGCCGCCACCGAGGACGAACTGCGGACGCTCTCCGGCGTCGAGTTGACGCCCCGTCAACGCGCCAACCCCTACATCGGCCCGCGCCCGCGCATCATCACCCGGCGCGGCTGGGGCGCCGACGAGAAGCTGCGCGAGAGGGGGTTCGTCTACACGAAGAAGGTCAAGGCGGCCTTCGTGCACCACACCGCGTCCGGAAACGGATACAAGTGCTCCCAGGCGGCCTCCGTCATCCGCGGTATCTACCGCTACCACGTCCGCAGCATGGGCTGGCGCGACATCGGCTACAACTTCCTCGTCGACAAGTGCGGAACCATCTACGAGGGCAGGGCCGGCGGCGTGGCGAAACCCGTGCTGGGCGCGCACACCCTCGGTTTCAACAGCAACAGCATGGGGATCGCCGTCCTCGGCAGCTTCGGCTCGGCGCAGCCGCCGAAGGCGGTCCTCGACGCCATCGCCCGCCTGACGGCCTGGAAACTCGGTCTCTACGGGGCCAATCCGCGGGGCAAGACATATCTCACCTCCGGGGGTGGCAATCTCTACCGAAAAGGGAAGAACGTACGACTGAACGTGATCTCCGGCCACCGTGACGGTTTCGCCACGGAGTGCCCGGGCCGCCGGCTCTACAGCAAGCTCGGCACGGCCCGCTCGACCGCGGCCCGCTACCAGGGCCGTTGACGCCGGGAGGGGACCCCGCGTTCACCGCCGTCGGGGGACATGGGGCGGAACCGACACAACGCCACCGGGCCGTCGAAGGCGTCGCACGACGATCTGCATACACTGGCCGGCCAAAGGACATTTCGGCCGGTCCCGGCAGGAAGCAGAGACGACAGGTGACAGAAGCGATCCTCCTGGTCGGCGGCAAGGGCACGCGGCTGCGTCCGCTCACGGTGCACACACCGAAGCCCATGGTCCGGGCGGCCGGGGTCCCCTTCCTCACACATCAGCTGGCGAGAGCGAGAGCGGCGGGCGTCGAACACATCGTCCTCGCCACCTCCTACCTCGCCGAGGTGTTCGAACCGTACTTCGGCGACGGCTCGTCGCTGGGGCTGCACCTCGAGTACGTGACGGAGGAGGAGCCCCTCGGTACGGGCGGCGCCATCCGCAACGTGGCCTCCCGCCTCCACTCGGGCCCCGACGACCCGGTCCTGGTCTTCAACGGCGACATCCTCACCGGCCTGAACATCGGGGCGCTCGTCGACACCCACGAGACGACCGGCGCCGACGTCTCCCTGCACCTCACCAAGGTGACCGACCCCCGCGCCTACGGTCTGGTCCCCACCGACGACACGGGCCGGGTCCTGGCGTTCCTGGAGAAGCCGCAGACCCCCGAGGAGATCGTCACCGACCAGATCAACGCGGGGGCGTACGTCTTCCGCCGCTCGGTCATCGACACGATCCCGCGGGGCCGCCCCGTCTCGGTGGAACGCGAGACGTTCCCCGACCTGCTGGCGGCGGGGGCCCATCTTCAGGGCATGGTCGACTCCACCTACTGGCTGGACCTCGGCACCCCGGCGGCCTTCGTCCGCGGCTCGGCGGACCTGGTCCTGGGCCGGGCCCCGTCGCCCGCCGTTCCGGGCCGCTGCGGCGACCGCCTGATCCTCCCGACGGCCACGGTCGCCCCGGACGCGAAGCTGACCGGCGGCACGGTGGTCGGCGAGGGCGCGTTCGTCGCCGAGGGCGCCCGGGTCTTCGGCTCGACCATCCTGCCGGGCGCCGTCATCGAACCCGGCGCCGTCATCACCGACTCCCTCATCGGCACCCGCGCCCGCGTCGGCGAACGCTCGGTCCTCACCGGCACGGTCATCGGCGACGGCGCGGTGATCGGCGCCGACAACGAACTGCGGGACGGCATGCGGGTGTGGTGCGACGCGAGGATCCCGGCGGGGGCGGTGAGGTTCTCCTCGGACCAGTAGTTTGGTTTTTTCAGCCCGTCCGGCGTTTGAAGACGAGGCCCGAAGGGCCGACGGGGGTCCAGGGGGCGGAGCCCCC
>NZ_WVUG01000553.1 GCF_017614965.1 Streptomyces griseorubiginosus
CCACCCTGCCCGGCTTCTCACCCGCCCTGCCCGACCGGGAGATCGTCCCCGGCGAACTGCTCGACCTGCCCGGCCGGCGCCTGCGCGCGATCTGGACGCCCGGCCACACCCCAGGACATGTGTGCCTGCATCTGGAGGAGCAGCATCCGGCCCAACTCCCGGGTTCGGGAAGGCTGTTCTCCGGCGACCACCTGCTCCCCGAGATCACCCCGCACATCGGCCTGTACGAGGACCCCGACGACGCCACGGTCACCGACCCGCTCGGCGACTACCTCGACTCCCTGGAGCGCGTCGGCCGGCTCGCCCCCGCCGAGGTGCTCCCCGCCCACCAGTACGCCTTCACCGACGCGGCGGCCCGCGTACGGCAGTTGCTCGACCACCACGAGGAACGGCTCACCGACCTGCGCTCCCTCCTCGTCGAACCCCTCACGCCCTGGCAGCTGGCCGAGCGGATGGAGTGGAACCGCCCCTGGGACCAAATCCCCTACGGATCAAGGAACATCGCGGTCTCGGAGGCCGAGGCACACCTGCGGCGACTGGTGAAGCTGGGGCGGGCCGAGGCGGTGACGGGGAGCGATCCGGTGACGTACGTGGCCGTCTGAGGTCAGGTCATGTGCTACGACCTTCCGTATGGATCACCTCCCCGCCGAGCACGCCGAGCACGCCGAGCACGCCGAGCACGCCGAACGTGTCGAGCGCTCCGAACGCGCCTGTGAACGTCTGATCCTCGACTTCGTCCACCGGCTCGACCTCGGTGAACCCGCCTCCGTGGCCGAGCTGTTCACCGAGGACGGGGTATGGGAGTGGCCCCCACCCGGGGACGGACGCCGGGCGGAAGGGCGGGAGGCGCTGCGGGCTTACTTCGGCGCGCGCCCCTCGGACAAGCTCTCACGGCGGATCATGTCCAACATCCGCGTCACGGTGACGTCCGCGGACACGGCCGAGGCGACCTCGTACTTCACCACGTACCGGATCGAGGGCTGGGACGGCGGCATGGTGCCGGCCGGCGCACCCGTGCAGGTCGGTCACTACGAGGACACCTTCCGGCGCGTCGACGGGCGGTGGCTGCTCGCCTCCCGGACGTTGCGGCTGCCGTTCGGCGGGCCCACCCCTCGTCAGGGGCGGGGCGCTCTCCAAGCGGTGCGTACCGAACGGGCGCCGTTCGTGCGGTTCGCGGACGGCAGCGAGCCGCCGTTGTCGCAGGGGGTGCGTGTCGGGCCGTTCCTCTTCACCTCCGGGCAGGGGCCGTTGGACCCGGTGACCGGGGAGATGCCGGCGGACTTCGGCGCGCAGGTGCGGCAAGTACTCGCCAACGTCGAGGCCGTCGTCGCGGCGGTGGGCGGCGACCGTACGTCGATCACCCGCTGCACCTGCTATCTCGCCGACCCCTCCCACTTTCCCCAGTTCAACGCCGTCTACCGGGAGTTCTTCGCCGACTGCACCCCGCTTCCGGCCCGTACGACGGTGGTGGCACGGCCGGTGCGGGAGGGGGTGCTGGTGGAGATGGACGCGGTGGCGGCGCTCGGGTGAGCGAGCGATGAGCCGGCGTCGAACCGCTGGGCGACCCCGGGGTCGACGGCCAGGACCCGCTCCCCCGGCATCCCCAGCCGCTCCCGGCTGGTGGCGAGGACGCGCAGCCCCGGAGCGACCGCCAGTAGATCGGCGACCAGGGTCACGCAGTCCGTCAGCAGGTGCTCGCACGAGTCGAGGACCAGCAGCAACCGTTTGTCCCGCGCCCACAGTGACAGCGCCTCGATCGCCGAACCGTTCGAGCGGTCGACGAGCCGCAGCGTCTCCATGACGGCCAGCGGCACCTGGCCGCAGGCCCGGAACGCGGACAACTCCACCAGCCACACGCCGTCGGGGTGGACGTCCCGAGCCGCCTCTGCCGCTCGCATCGCGAGCCGCGTCTTGCCGACCCCGCCGACCCCCACGAGGGTCAGCAGCCGTCCACCGCTCATCAACTCCTCAGCCAGCCAGGCGAGTTCGTCCTGTCGTCCGACAAAGGGGCGGCTGTCGGGCGGCAGGTTCCCCGGACCGGGTGCGTCCTTCTTCCCAAGCACCCCGACAGTGTGGTCGCACCGCGCCGGGACATATGCCACACGACCGGGTACGACCGAAAGATCACTGAAATCGGTCGTTACGGGGCGCATTTCGACGCCATACGCTCCCACGCTCACGCCATAGTGATCGAATCAAGTCCTCCGCCTCACTGAGGAGTTCGACCTCTCTCCGGTTCATGACGGGCTGAGCCGCGCGTCGGCGCCGGGCCTCCGTCAGGCCGTCCTCGGTGAGGTGGGAGGGGTCGGCGAGGAGGCCGCTCAGCACCTCGCGCGCGAGACCGGCGATCGGCGCATCGCCCACGGCGACCTGGGCGAGGATGATCGCGGACATGCCCCAGTCGAGGCCGGGACGCCCCTCCTCGGCGTTGCTCCAGTCGATGACCCGGGGCCCGTCGGGGGTGAGCATCACGTTGTCGGGATGCAGATCGAGGTGCACGACGCACCCGCCGTTGTCCCACCCGGGAACGGCATGCAACCGCCGCAACAGCCGCGCGAGTACCACCCCACCCTCCCGC
>NZ_WVUG01000554.1 GCF_017614965.1 Streptomyces griseorubiginosus
GTCCTGGGGCACCGCCTCGCCCGCGCAGTAGCGGTGGAGCGTGGAGGTGTTCATGTTGAGGCGCCGCGCCAGCGAGCCGTAGCTCCGGTCCGTGCGGTCCTTCAACCGGCGCAGCAGCGCCGCGAACTGCTCGACGTCGTCCCGTGTCGACACCGTTCCCCCGTCTCCCCGTCGTCCCCGTCGTCCCCGTCATCCCAGGCACTCATATACCTGCACGTCAGATGGGCTGGGATGGTTCCACCCCGGCCGATCGGACGGCAGCCGTTGCGCCGGGGCGCCGGCAGCGCCGATGCTCTTGGTGTCGCACCGACCAGGGCGGACCGACCATCCGCCGTCGCGGCGACCTTCCGACACCCATGCACTCATCCACTGCACTCATCCACTGCACTCATCCACGGGGGACACCCATGTCCAAGCGCACCCGAGCAGGCGCGCTCATCGCACTCGCCGTCACGGGCCTCGCCCTCGGCACGACGCTCGCCCCACCGGCGGACGCCGCGTCCCGGGCACCGGGGTTCCTGGCGGCCGCGGACCTGCCGCCGCACCCTTCGTCGTCCTGGACCGCCGGCAAGGTCACCGCCGGCGTACCGGAGGCGGTGGAACAGGACCGCTGCCTGAGCATGGCGCTGGGCGGGGGCCAGGACACCTGGTACCGGGAGTTCCGCACCGACCTCGACACGGGCGCCCGTCAGATCACTGTCCAACTCCCCAGCGTCAGCGCGGCGAAGGGCCGCTTCGCCCGGCTCGACAAGGACATCGCGTCCTGCCCGGCCCGGATCGAGGAGGCAGACCCGGAGACGGCGGCGACGCTGAAGGACTACGGCACCCTGCACGTCGAGGAGGGCGCCCACGTCTACGGTCTGCACACCGAGAGCTCCTGGGGTGCCACCGACATCCGGCTCCTGTCGGTGGGCCGGGACGGCAGGACCGTGACCGTCGTCGACTGGGGGCAGATGGGCGGTTTCAGGGACGCGCCGGTCAAGGCGTTCAAGAAGACGACCACGACCGCCGTGAACAAGCTCCACTGACCGCACGACCGGGGCCGCCCTCCCGCCACGGGGGTCGGGAGGGCGCCCACCGACCACCGCACCTCTCACAACACGCAACCGAAAACACGCAACCGGACCGCACGCAACCGAGCAACACGCAACCGAAAACGGGGAACAGACATGAGCAGCAAGACCCGCACCGTCATCAGCGCCGGCCTCCTCGCCGTCGCCCTCGGCCTCGGCGCCACCGCCCAGGCCTCCGCCGGCGCCCCGCGCAGCGTCAGCGGCAAAACGACCGACAACCTCACCCGGATCGCCGACTTCTACGGCACCTACATCGACGCGGTGTACGACGAGGACAGCGGCAACCTCGGCACCGCCCTGCGCGGCCACTACCTCACGCCCGCCTTCCAGAAGGAGCTGAACAAGTGGGAGGAGCGGGAGCACGCGGACGGCGTCCTGCGTGCCCAGAACGTGCCGCTGGCGTGGAAGGTCACCGAGACCGGCACCAAGGCGGGCCGGACGGAGGCCGTCGTCACCCTGACCTGGAGCCGCGGGGTGACCTCCAAGGTGGTCGTCGACATGAACGCGAGCCACAAGATCTTCCACATCGGCGCCAAGTGAGCGCGCAGCAGGCGACCGTCGCGCCGTGGACCTCGGCCGCGGTGTGAGGACCGCCCGGAACGGCCGCAGCGCGGGAGCATGTCGCTCCCGCGCTGCGGCCGTTCCGGGCGTCGGACCGGTTTCGGTTACCCTCCGGGCCGGAAAACCATTGGATTCAGGCCAGTTTCGCGAGCCGCGGGCGCGGTCCGTCGGCCCCGCGAGCAGGACCTGGACGTCCGGTACCAACCGCCACACCGCTGTGCCGAGTACGACGGGATCGGCAGACCGCAGTCGGCGCAGGCGATGATCCCGGGTGGTCACGACGCACCCGGACGCCTAGCCGCGCAGGCGTTCGGCATGGTCCGCCGGTGCCCGTCCGGCCGAAAGAGCCGTGTCCGTGGCCGAACACCCGGTGGTTGAGCATTCGACATGACTGCGCCGGGTGACAGAGGGCATGGATCCCGTGAACGTGTTCGACAAGGAGGGGAACCGACATCGGCACGCGGGCGGGGGTCATGAAGAGGCAGGCACGAGGGGGCGGTCCCATGGCGATCGGGGCCTCCTCGGCTCGGACGGTGGAGGAAAAGACCGACGACGTGACGGAAGGGCCGCAGCCGTCCCAGCTGCGGCAGAGACTCGGGCGCGGGGACCTGAAGGCGGTGCCCGAGGCGCGCAGGGCACTGCGCGAGCTGCTACGGCAGTGGGGCAGGCCCGGACGCTCGGACGTGGCGGAACTGCTCACCAGCGAACTGGTCACCAACGCACTCGTCCACACCGACGACGACGCGGTCCTGACGGCCGTCGTGGGACCGCGTGGACTGCGGGTGGAGGTACGGGACTTCGTGGCCCGCAGGCCCAGGCCCTGCCCGGCGAACACCGGCGACGGCACCCACGGCAGGGGCCTGGTCCTGGTGCAGTCGCTCGCGGACGCGTGGGGGGTACGGGCCCACGGGGTGGGAAAGGCGGTCTGGTTCGAACTCGACGCC
>NZ_WVUG01000555.1 GCF_017614965.1 Streptomyces griseorubiginosus
GTCTCCGCGTGGTGAACGGCCCCGGGCGCGCACGGTTCTGCAGGAGGCGCGCCCGGGGCCGTTCACCACGCGGAGACCGTGTTGGCCGCGCCGCCTGTGAATGGTCCCGGCGCTCCGCCGGTGGGTGGTCCCAGTGCACCGGGCGTGGGTGGCCCCGGTGTGCCTCCGCCGCCGCAAGCCCCCGGCGCGCTCGGTGCTCCGGGCGCCCCCGGTGTGGCTCCCGGGGCTCCCCTGGGCCCGGGTGCGCCGCAGCCGCCCATGCCGCCGGGGCCCGGTGGGATGCCGGTGCCGGGGCAGCCGTCGGGATACGGGTATCCGCAGCAGCCTGCGGGGCAGCCGACCGTCGGTCCCGGGTATCAGGCCGTTCTTCGGTACCGGGCGCAGGACGGTTCCGAGCAGCAGGTGATCCGGCGGTCCGCGCCGGGGACCCCGCACCCGGAGTGGCAGATCTTCCACGAGCTGCGCGGTATGAACGTGCCGCCGGACCAGGTGCTGGAACTGCACACGGAGTTGGAGTCCTGCGAGCTGCCGGGTGCGTACTGCGCGCGGATGATCCGGGAGCAGTGGCCGCAGGCGCGGATCACCAGCATCGCGCCCTACGGCACCGATCACGCGAGCCGGCAGCAGGGCATGCGGCAACTGCTCGCGCATCAGGGAGAGTTGCACCAGGTGGCGGACGGGCCGGCGCGCCCCGCGCCGGTGCGCGCGCCGTTGCCGCCGGTGCAGGCGGCGCCGCCGGTGCCGCCGGAGGCCGTGGCGCAGGAGCTCGCGGCGGCGTTCGGGCCGGGCGTTTTCCGGTTCGAGCAGGCCGCGGTCTCCCGGCAGGGCGTGCCGCCGATCGTGGCGCAGTCGCTGGTGACGGCGGGACTGCCGCTGGACATGGGCCCGTTCTTCTGGGCGCAGGCCCAGCCGGGTCGGCCGGTGCCGACGCTCGCCGAACTGGCGCAGGAGCGCGGTGTGCAGCCGGCGTCGGACGCGGCCTCGTACCTCGTGATGGGCAGCGACTTCGGCAAGGCGCTGTGCGTGCAGTACGGCACGGCGAACATCGTGGCCGTCCCTGTGGAGGCCGGGCCCGGCGGTGCTCCGGTGCCGCCGCAGTTCGTGAACACGGGGCTGCCCGAGTTCCAGCGCTGCCTGGCGCTGCTCGGCCGGATGTGGCGGCTGCGGTTCGGTCTCAACCAGGAGCAGGCGGGCCGCTGGACCGTCGACTTCCAGGCCCAGCTGGCCTCCCTCGACCCGGCGGCGCTCGGGTCGCCGGAGAGCTGGTGGTCGGTGCTGCTGGAGCAGATGTGGGACGGCTTGTTGTGACACCGACGTCCCCCTGACGCAAGAGACCCCTCGTGGCGGGCAGGAGACCCCTCGAGGGCGCAAGGGACCCTTCGGGCCGGGCCCGGTCATCGTGACCGGGCCCGGCCCTTTTGTGTGCGCGTTCCGACCGCGATCCGTGTGCGGAGTGTCGGGTTATGAACACTTACGTCCGATACATCAAGATGTGCGCGAAATCATCATTTCGCGTCCGTTCGGCGGAGAGGGGTTCCAGGATGAGCAGCGCATCGGTCTCGGCCCACGGCTTCGGGGTCGTACGGGGGCGCGGTTACCGGCCCGACCAGGTCGACGCGTACACCGCCGCTCTCTCCGGCGACCGGGACGCCGCGTGGGAGAGGGCCGCCCGGCTCACCGTGCTCGCCAGGGAGATGGAGGAGGAGGCGGAGGACCTGCGGGAGACCGTGGCGCACCTCTCGCCGCAGACGTACGAGACGCTCGGCGAGGGCGCGCGGCGGCTGTTCCAGTTCGTGGAGGAGGAGGCCGCCGCCGTGCGGGAGCGCGCGCGGCAGGAGGCGCAGCGCCTCGTGGAGACGGCGCAGGCGCGCGCGGACGGCGTGCGCGACGCGGCACAGGCGCGCGCCGACGCCGTACGCGCCGAGGCCGAGGAGCGCGCCCGGCAGCGGCTGCTCGCGGCGCAGGCCGAGGCCGACGAGATCCGGATCTCCGCCCGGCGCGCGGTGAAGGAGGGACGGGGTGAGGCCCTGGGGGTGCTCCGGGAGGCGCGCGAACGCACCTCCGGGATGCTCGCCGAGCAGGCCGAGGAGTTCGCCGAGCGGTTGGCCGAACTGGAGCGGGCCGAGGCCGAACGGGTGGCCGCGGTCGACGCACGGGAGGCCGAACGGGTGGCGCGGGCGGAGGAAGCGCTGGCCGAGGCGGAACGGGAGTTCCGTGAGGCCGAGGAGGCCGCGCTGCGGTGTCAGGAGGAGGCCCGGGTGCGGGCGGCGGAGATCCTCGCGGAGGCGCGGGCCGGTGAGGAGCAGATCACCCGGGACACCGAACGGCTGCTGCGCGAGCACGCGGAGCGGTGGGACGACGTGCAGGCGCAGATGGACAACGTACGCAGCAGCCTCACGGCGTTGACGGGGTCCGCCTCGGGGGAGTGACGCGCACGGGACCGGCGCCGGGCCGGAGTCGCCGCTTGCCGGCGTCTCCTCACCGCCCGCGTCGCCCTCGTCGCCCTGCTCCCACTCGGGCTTGCGGGCGTGCTTGGGCAGCATGAAGGTGAGCAGGAAGCCGAGGCCGA
>NZ_WVUG01000556.1 GCF_017614965.1 Streptomyces griseorubiginosus
CCCCCAGGCCGGCCACACCATACGAATCAACGACCCGCGAAGTTCGGGCCTAGCCGCCTTCAGCGCCAGGGCCCGCGCCCAGTCCAGGCCCAGCCCCAGCAGCACCTTCTCGGTCTGTGCCGCGAACTTCGGAGCCGGTCCCACTTCGGGCGCCGTGACGTCGAACTGCACCGGGTTCGCGACCAGTTCGAGCTCCCCGGCCCGCACGATGTACTCGTTCGCCCGCACTTGGACGTCGGCGGCGACCTGCCGGGAGTCCTGTACGGGTGTTCTCGGCGATGAGCTCCTCGGTCGCGAACCGTGGATCCTCGGCCAGTTCGGGCCTGGGGATCGCCGCCACCGGCCGCCACCACCACCCGCGCTCGCCTCCCTCTTCACGGCATCCCCTCGCACGCGCATTAACGAACAAGCCGACAGCGGGCACAATCTGAGCCTCGGGCATTCGGCCCGGGCTATCACCTGAACGTGCTGTCGTTCGTCGAGGAGTGCGCGGTGACCCGAGAGGCCGACATCGCCGCGCCCCCACCAGAGGGGAGAGCGGGATGAACCAGACGGATGTGGTCGCGACTCTGCTGCGCCTGGTCCTGGGCGTCGTCATGATCGCGCACGGTCTCAACCACTGGCGCGGCGGCGGCCGTATCGCCGGCACCGCCCGCTGGTTCACCGGCCTGGGCCTGCGCCACGGGGTGCTCCAGGCCTGGATGAGCGTGGTCACCGAGATCGGCGCCGGCGTCCTGCTGCTGGCCGGTCTGCTCACCCCGCTGGCCTGCGCGGCCGTCATCTCGGTGATGCTGGTCGCGGGCCTGCTCGCCCACCGCCCCAACGGGTTCTTCGTCTTCAAGGAGGGTTACGAGTACGTCCTGACCCTCGCCGTCGTCTCCCTGGCGCTGGCCGTGCTCGGCCCGGGCAGCGCCTCGCTCGACGACGCCGCCGGCATCGACACGTCCGGATGGCCCGGCTTCGGGATCGCACTCGGCGTGGCCGTCGTGGCGACCGGCGGTCTGCTCGCCACGTTCTGGCGCCCCCAGCGGCCCGCGCCGGAACCGGCGCCGAGTCCCGAACCCCTTGAGCAGGATGCCAGTTGATGCGTGTCGGTTTCATCGGCCTGGGCAGCCAGGGCGCTCCCATGGCCAGCCGGATCATCGACGCGGGCTACGAGACGACCCCGTCACATGTCAGTGTCGTGCCGCGATCGACGCACTCTCGGGTACGGCGGACGAGGCGACGATTCGCCCGGCAGGCCCTCGGCGGCGGTCCAGGAACGCGGCAAGGACCGAGAGCAGCAGCGCGCTGCCGGCGAGAAGCGCGCCGATCCAGTTGGGGGAGGTGTAGCCGAGCCCGCCCGCGATGGCGACGCCGCCCAGCCAGGCGGCCAGCGCATTGCCGAGGTTGAAGGCGCCGATGTTGGCGGCGGACGCCAGGGTCGGTGCGGCCGAGGCCTGGTCCAGCACCCACTTCTGCAGCGGTGGCACGGTCGCGAACCCGAGCGCGCCGATCAGCGCCAGCGTCAGCGCGGCCGCCATCTTGTCGTGGGCCGTGACCGTGAACAGCAGCAGGGCCAGGGACAGCGCGCCCAGCGCGGCGAACAGCATCGGCATCAGCGCCCGGTCGGCGAACCGGCCGCCCACCAGGTTGCCCAGGAACATCCCCCCGCCGAACAGCACCAGCAGCCAGGTGACCGCGCCGGACGAGTAGCCGGCGACCTCGGTCATCATCGGCGTGATGTAGGTGATCGCGGCGAACACGCTCCCGAATCCGAGCACCGTCATCGCCATCGCGAGCCAGACCTGGACGTTGCGGAAGGCGGCGAACTCGGTGCGCAGGGTGTGGGTCTCGGGCCGGCCCGTCTCCGGCACCAGCCTGGCCACACCGAGAAGCCCCACGACGCCGAGCGCGGCGACGCCGGCGAAGGTGACCCGCCAGCCGGCGGCCTGTCCGACGTACGTCCCCAGGGGGACCCCCACGATGTTGGCGACCGTCAGACCCGTGAACATCAGGGAGATCGCCGAGGCCTTCTTCTCCGGCGCGACCAGTCCGGCCGCCACCACCGATCCGATGCCGAAGAACGCGCCGTGCGCGAGCGAGGCGACCACCCGGCCGATCAGCATCACCGCGAAGACGGGCGCGAGCGCCGACAGGACGTTGCCCACGACGAACACGCCCATCAGGAACATGAGCATCTTCTTGCGGGAGACCCTGGTGCCCAGGACGGTCAGCACGGGCGCGCCCAGGACCACGCCCAGCGCGTAACCGGAGACCAGCCATCCGGCGGTGGGGATGGAGACCCCGAAGTCACCCGCGACCTGGGGCAGCACGCCCATGATCACGAACTCGGTGGTGCCGATCCCGAAGGCCCCGATGGCCAGGGCCAGAAGGGCGAGAGGCATGGGAGAAACCTTCCAGAAGATTGCTTGTTGCGCTTACGGGCGTCGACAATAATTGCAGACGCGTGATAAATGCAAGCGCAGATGATGCCGGTTGCTGATAGTGCGTGTGTGCATTCATCTGCTCAGGAGAAAGCCCCCGCGGCGAGCTGCTCACGGGGGCTGGGGGCCAGGG
>NZ_WVUG01000557.1 GCF_017614965.1 Streptomyces griseorubiginosus
CGACCGCGCCGACCGCCGCCCCTTCTCCCTCGCCCGCATGATCCGCTGGCGCCACGACGACGGCCAGACGGCCGTCGAGTACGCCGGCCTGGTCGCGATAGTCGCCGCCATCATCACGGCACTGCTCGTCAGCAGCCTGGGCACGCAGATCTACGGCGGCATCGAGGCCCAGGTCTGCAAGGTCACCGGCATGGCCTGCCCGGCCCCCGCCGGGGACGGCGGAACGGACGTCAGGGCAGGGAAGGGCGACGGCACAGGCTCGAACACCGGCACCGGCACCGGCACCGGGAACGGCCACCCCACCGGCAACGGTCAGAACCCCACCGGTGACAAGAAGACCACCCCCACCACCGGCGGCAACGACGGTGATAAGCACCCCGGCTGCTTCTCCGGCGTCGGCGCCTTCTTCGGCTGCGCCGGCGACCAGATCAAACAGGTCGGTCAGGGCGTCTTCGTGGACGGCGTCTGGGGCGACCTCACCGGCATCTACGACATGGCCCGCCACCCCCTCGACACCCTGAAGGGCATCGGCGACTACGGCAAACAGCTCGGCCACGACTGGATGAACAACTCCAAGGACGCCCGCGACAAGTGGTCCAAGGGCGACTACCTGGGCGCCGTCCTGGGCTGGGGCGGCTCCTCGCTCAAGACCGGCGGAACCGTCCTCTACGACATGTTCATCGGCAAGGACACGGCGGACGACTGGAACAACGGCCACAAGACCCGCGCCGTCAGCCACGTCCTGTGGAACATCGGCTCCCTCTTCATCCCCGGCTACGACGGCGCCAAGGTCGTAGAGAAGGTCGGCGACCTCGGCAAACTAGGCAAACTGGGCAAGCTCGCGGAGGAAGCGGCCGAGGCAGCGGAGGACGCGAAGCGTGCCGCCAAGGCGGGGGACGTGGCGGGCGCCGAAAAGGCGGCGAAGGAGGCCGACGAAGCAGCCGAGGAAGCCGAGAAGAAGGCCAGGCAGACCGGCTGCACGATCTCAGCACCGCGCCACCCCATCCCGTACGACGGCACGGCCCCGGGCATCAGCGGCAACGTAACCGGTTCCGCCGGCACCGGAACCACGATCCTCGCATCGGGCGGCGGCGGGTACGTCGTACTCGCCGAGGATGGCTGCGACGAGGAGACCAAGAAGGCGGCCGAGGAGGCGCGCAAGCAGGCCGACGAGGCGGACAAGGCGGCCGACCGGTGGCAGGCGAGAGACGACGTCGCCGGTCCTGCGGCCGGGAAGACGCTGAGGTTCCCCAACAAACGGCACACGGTCGGCGGAGCGGGCAGCGGTCAAGTCAAGGAACACAACACAGTGATCCTGCGAGGAAACGAGAACCTGGTTCGCTCGGACATCGAGGGAATCGCGAAGGGGCGTGCGAAGCTCCTGCCCGACGGAAACACGTACGAGATCAACGGCCGCCGATACCGAGTCGAGGACACCGGAACGGTTTTCCCGGTGTCCGGCCCGGGATTGGTCGACATGGACCGCATTGAATACGCTGCCCTGAAGGAGATCGTCCGGAACAAGGGCGATCTGGGCAACTCACAAGCACTTCGGCGTGACCCGAAGTTCGTCAACAACCCGGACAAGGTCGCGAAGGCCAAGCAGGTGTATGACGGGACGTACAAGTGATCGCGAACCTCTTCACCGTCGCTGAACTGGAGTCGCCGGCACTTCGACAGGCCCTGGCGGAGCTACTGGTTCTGGCGGATGAGGCGGTGGACGTCGCCGATCTGGACGGGGACCAAGAAGTGCGCCGCTGGGACGCTCCTGTCCTGTGTACATACCGCGTGCTGCCGCCTGGCGACCTGGCCCTGGAACTCGAAGTCCAGATCGAGGACGAGACGGCCGGCGAGCTGGATGAGACAGCCCTCGCCCAGCGCCTCGCGGCCCGTACGGCGACGTCGGTCCTTTACCCCGCTCCGGACATCGAACTCGACAGCGCCTACCTGGTCGCGACGGCGGACGGCCGGACCGTGCGCTGCCGACTGGAGACGATCGACTCGGACGAGGACACGACGTACCGGGTCGACATGGTGGAGGAGGCGGTGCCCGATCTCCCCCGGGCGACGGTGGAACCCCTGCCCGAAGTCCTCGACCACGAACCCCTTCCGACCCCCGTCTCCGACGCCTTCCTCGCCACCTGCCCCACGGGTACGACGTCGAGCGTGGAAGGTCGGGTCCACTACGCCTTGCGCGTATGGGAGAGGCTCGCCCGCCGACTCGAGACCGAGTGGAACCCCGCAAAGCGGTACCGGGAGGACCTGTTCAGGCGTGACCTGGAAGCCCGCGACGACCTCGAGCGGCTTGTCCATCAGCTCGACGGCGCGCACGCCAAGGGCCTTCGGTCTGCAGTCGCCGACATCGACCGCGTCTTCCGCGCCCACACCGTTTCCGGACCGGGCAGGGATCCCGAGCACTGGTGGCGGCACCGGCGAGTGGAGAAAACTCCGGGGCAACCCACCTGATCCTCCGTTCGCGATCAGGCGTCGCCGACCACGACATCCACCCGCACCCCGACCCTGATCC
>NZ_WVUG01000558.1 GCF_017614965.1 Streptomyces griseorubiginosus
CCCTGCCGACGCTCGCCAAGACCGGCGGTGACGCCAAGCCGCGAGCCGCCGCCGACCTCACCGGCGACGCCCTGGCCGCGCTGCAGAAGGCGATCGACGCCCTGCTCCAGGCGGTCACCTCCGGGGACGTCAGCCAGGTGGTGCCGGCCGTCACGAGCGTGGTGACCGGGCTGGTCAACACCATCACCTCGACCCTGCTGGGCGGCAGCCTGCCCGCCGCCGACCTGCCGGGGCTGCCGGTGTCGACGCCCTCGCTCCCCGCGGCGCCGGCGCTGCCCGTCGAGTGACCCGGGGCGAGCGCCAAACTCACCGGACCGCCCGGCCGATCCGCAGCGATGGTCGGCCGGGCGGCCTTTCGGCGGCCTCTTTCGGCGGCTTTTCTGCCGCTTTTCTGCGGCCTTTCATATGAGGATGAGAAACGTTTTCTGCGCACGGGGTTTCCCTCCTCGGCGTGGATCGTTGGGCACGGCGTCAGAAATCCCCTGGTGACGTGAGTTGCCCGATGAAAGGAACCCGATGAAGTCCCTGAAGGCCGCCGCTGTCGTTGCCGGTACCGTCGCCCTCGCCGGCGCCGCCGCGCCCGCGTTCGCCTACAGCGCCTCGGACGTGACGCCCACCAGCCTCAACGGCGCCGTGAACACGCTCACCAGCGGGCACATCGAGCCCCGCGACGTGATGCCGCTGCAGCACCAGTCGAACGCGCTCGACACCGAGAACAAGGACTCCCTGCTCAGCACCGTGAAGGGCGCGACCGGCGCGCTGAACAACAACGGCGGACTGCTCGGCGGCCTGCCGCTCCAGCACTGAGTCACGGTCGTTCGAGGCGGGTCCCTCGTTCGTGTGGACAGGGCGGGGACCGTCCCCCGGTCGGGTGAGAAGCCGCCCGGCCGCCTTCCGGGCCGTCGATAAGGTCGCGCGGTGACCTCAACCTCAAGCGAAACCCGCCCCCTCGGCCCCGCCGAACTGGGCACCCTCGTCGTGATGGCCTGGAGCGGCGAGGCCCCCGACGGCGACATGCCCTACCTGCTCGCCTACCCCCTGGGCGACGCGGCGGCCGGCCCCGAGGCCGCGTCGGCCGCCGTCGCCGAACTGCTGGGAAGCGTCGGCCTCCCCCTCGGCGGCGAGCTGACCGA
The DNA here is from genome assembly GCF_017614965.1 of Streptomyces griseorubiginosus. GTDB lineage: Bacteria > Actinomycetota > Actinomycetes > Streptomycetales > Streptomycetaceae > Streptomyces > Streptomyces griseorubiginosus_B. Next base: position 1,134 of record NZ_WVUG01000558.1, read on the forward strand.
CGCCGCCGCCAGGCCGAGCCTGCCGCTGAGCCTGCTGGTCGAGGGCGGCCACGCCGTCGTCACCCTGCCCGGCTCCAACGCCCAGTGCACCCCGCCGCCGGAGTGGCTCGCCGCGGTCGCCGAACGGGGCTACGCCTACCTGGTGTTCACCACCCGTCCCTGGCCCGAGGCCGAGCCGGGCAAGCCCGTCGACCCCGAGGTCTTCGCCGCCTTCGCGGGAGCCGAGGAGACCCTGAACGCGGCGGCGCACGTCGTCCTCCCGGCCCGCAGGCTGCGCGGCTGACGGCGGTGGCCGCGGGGCAGGACGCGGCGCGGCGGGCGGGCACCGGCCCCGGGTTCGCCCTGCTGCTGGTGATCACGGGCGCGGCCGGACTGCTGGCCTCCTGGGTGATCACCCTCGACGAGTTCAAGCTGCTCAAGAACCCGCACTTCACGCCGGGTTGCAGCCTGAACCCCGTGGTGTCCTGCGGCAGTGTCATGAAGAGCGACCAGGCCTCGGTCTTCGGGTTCCCCAATCCGATGCTGGGCCTGGTCGCCTACGGCATCGTCGTCTGCGTCGGCATGAGCCTGCTGGCCGGCGCCGTCCTTCCCCGCTGGTACTGGCTGACCTTCGACGCCGGATGCCTGTTCGGCGTCGGGTTCGTGTCCTGGCTGCAGTTCGAGTCGCTGTACCGGATCGACGCGCTGTGCCTGTGGTGCTGTCTGGCGTGGGCCGCCACGATCCTGCTGTTCTGGTACGTCACCTCGTACGCCGTCCTGCGCCGCTTCCTGCCCGCGCCCGGCTGGGGGAGGACGTTCCTCGGCGAGTTCACCTGGGTGCTGCCGCTGGCACACGTCGGAGTGATCGGCATGCTGGTGCTGACGCGCTGGTGGGACTTCTGGACAAGCTGACTACTGCTGCACCCGGGGGAATTGTGAACTGATGGCGCAGGCAGCCTCGTTACTCGGTACGCACGCAGAGCCCGCCGAACCGCGAAAGGGACCGTACCCGAGATGAAGTCCACCACCCGAGGAACCCTCGCCGCCGTCCTCACCGGCGTCGCGGCCGCCGTCGGCGCCGCCGCGGCGACCCCCGCCGCCGCGATCGGCACGGTCCCCGTCCCCGTGCCGCTGGAGGGCGCCGAGCAGTCCCTGGGCATGGAGCTGCCCAAGCTCGGCGGAGAGATCCCCCTGCCGACGCCGGGCCGGCCCGACGGGCCGCGGTACGTCGAGGGCCGGCTCATCCCGGAGCACGTCCTGCCGCAGCTGCCCGTCGCCGGCGGGCTGCCCGGAGCGGGCCTGCGCGCGCCCCTGCCGCACGTCCTGGGCGACCAGTTCGACCACGTCGGTCTCTCCACCCCGGCCTCCGACCTGCGTACCCTCGCCCCGGGCCTGAACCTGGACGCCCCCCTGA
>NZ_WVUG01000559.1 GCF_017614965.1 Streptomyces griseorubiginosus
CCCGTCACCCCCGGCCTACGATGATCTCGAGTCATCGATCAGCCGATCACCCGCGTCCCGTGCCGCAGCGCTCGGGACGCCGTTCCGGGGAGGAACCTTGTCCGAGCACCTTGTCGAGCCGCGCGTACCACGTGATCTGCACGCCTTCATCGCCTCGCTGCCGAAGGCCGAACTGCACGTCCACCACGTCGGCTCCGCCTCCCCCCGGATCGTGTCGGAACTGGCGGCCCGGCACCCCGACTCCCGGGTGCCGAGCGACCCCGAGGCCCTGGCCGACTACTTCACGTTCACGGACTTCGCGCACTTCATCGAGGTGTATCTGTCCGTCGTCGACCTCATCCGCACCCCGGAGGACGTCCGGCTGCTGACGTACGAGGTGGCGCGCGACCTGGCCCGGCAGCAGGTGCGGTACGCCGAGCTGACGATCACGCCGTTCTCCTCGACCCGGCGCGGCATCGACGAGCATGCCTTCATGGAGGCGATCGAGGACGCCCGCAAGGCCGCGGAGGCCGAGTTCGGGACCGTACTGCGGTGGTGCTTCGACATCCCCGGCGAGGCCGGCCTGGAGGCCGCCGAGGAGACAGCGCGGCTCGCCACCGACGACCGGCTGCGCCCGGAGGGCCTGGTCTCCTTCGGTCTCGGCGGCCCCGAGATCGGCGTACCGCGGCCGCAGTTCAAGCCGTACTTCGACCGTGCCATCGCCGCCGGCCTGCACTCCGTGCCGCACGCCGGCGAGACCACCGGCCCGGAGACGGTCTGGGACGCCCTCACCCACCTGCGCGCCGAGCGCATCGGGCACGGCACCAGCTCCGCCCAGGACCAGAAGCTGCTCGCCCATCTCGCCGAGCACCGCATCGCGTTGGAGGTCTGCCCGACGTCCAACATCGCAACGCGCGCCGTCCGCACCCTCGACGAGCACCCGCTGGCACAGTTCGTGCAGGCCGGCGTCCTGGTCACGATCAACTCCGACGACCCGCCGATGTTCGGCACCGACCTCGACAACGAGTACGCCGTCGCCGCCCGCCTGCTGGACCTCGACGAGCGGGGACTGGCCGACCTCGCGAAGAACGCGGTCGAGGCGTCCTTCCTGGACGAGGCCGGCAAGCGCCGTATCAAGGACGAGATCGACACGTACACGACGGACTGGCTCGCTCCCTGATTCACCTCGCCTCCCCGAGTCACCCCACCTCCCCGAGTCACCTCGCCTCCCCCGGTCCCGGTACGTCCCGACACAATGGGCGCATGCAGACGCTGACTGCCGTGGCCCATCGCGGCGACCCCTACCGCTTCCGTGAGAACACGATCGACTCGCTGCGTTCCGCGCTCGACCGGGGCGCGGACGCGGTCGAGATCGACGTACGGCTCACGAAGGACGGCGTGCCCGTGCTGCTGCACGACGAGACGCTGAAGCGGCTGTGGGAGCAGGACCGTCCGCTGCTCGCGCTGTCCGCGGCCGAGGTGCGCGGGCTGACGGCGGGCGCGGTGCCGACCCTCGCGGAGGCGCTCGCGGCGACCGGGGGCAGCCGGGTGATGCTGGACCTGCCGGGGACCCGGGAGGTCCGCACCGCGCGGCGGGTCGTGGACGTCGTGCGGGAGGCGGGCGCGGCCGACCGGGTCTACTACTGCGCCGACGCCGCCGCGATGCTCGCCGTGCGCGGCGCCGATCCGGCCGCGGAGATCGCCCTGACCTGCACCAGCCTCGCTCCCCCGCGTCCCGCCCTGCTGGACGCGGTCAAGCCGCGCTGGCTCAACTACCGTTTCTCCCTGGTCGACCGCGACCTCGCGGCCCGCGTCCACCACGACGGCTGTCTGCTGTCCGTGTGGACCCCTGACACCCGCCGTTCCATGCGCCGGCTGATCGATCTGGGCGTCGACTCGATCACCAGCAACCGCATCGACCTGCTGTGCGCGCTGCGGGACTACACGCGGGAGCGCTGAGGCACCGTCGCCGGGTCGGCCGGGGTCGAGCGGGTGACGTACTGCGGGACGGGGGTGTCGTCGCCACCGGTGTCGCGGACCAGGCCGTAGCGCGTGGCGCCCTGGGGCGGGCCGGTGGTGATGTCCTTCTCCGCCGCGTCCCAGGTGGTGGGGAGGACGCTCAGGCCGTAGTCGGCGCCGCGTTCGTTGACGGTGAGGGTGACCCTGCCGTCGAGGTAGAAGTACTCGTTCTGCCACATCTGCTGGGTGCCGGCCGGCAGGACGTCGTAGCCGGTGGCCTGGGAGCCCATGCCGGTGGCGGTGGCGTCGGTGGTGCCGACCGGGTCGTCCATGCGCCGCCCGCCGCCGGAGGCGACGTGGAAGAGCTTGCCCTTCAGGCCGGTCCAGGAGGGCGGGACCAGGCTGCCGGACCGGTACTGCGGTGAGATCTGCCAGCGCACCAGGACATAGCCCTCGCCGCTGAGCGTCACGCCGTCGCCCCGGTGGTTCAGGACGGCGTGCGCGCCGCCGGTGCTGGTGACGCCCTTCTCGGGGCGGTGCGGCAGGGCCGCGGGCGGGGTGTCCGGGGC
>NZ_WVUG01000055.1 GCF_017614965.1 Streptomyces griseorubiginosus
GGGCGACGTCGGGGTCGCCCAGGGCGCGGGTGCGGATGACGGCGACCGTGGCGGCGTCCAGTCCGGGCAGGGCGAGCAGCGCCGCCTCGGCGTCGTCGCGGTCGGCGCCGGGGTCGAGGCGGACGGCGCCGTCGGCGAGGGCGGCGGCGAGGGCGCCGAGCGGGCCGTGGGGTTCGGCCTCGGCGAGGACGGCGGGTTCGGGGAAGAGGTGGGTGAGGCTGCCGGCGGGCGAGTCGAGCGCCTTGCCGTAGCGCCGTACCAGCCGCTCGGCCTCGCGCGGCCCGACCAGCGCCCGCACCGCCAGCTCCTCCGCGTCGGCGGCACCGGGCGAGCGCAGTCCCGGCCGTGCGGCGACCAGCGGAGCGAGCCGCGCGTCCGCGCCGAGCCGCTCGTCGACGGCGTACGGGTCGGCGTCCAGGTCGAACAGGCGCCGCAGCCGCCCGACGGCGGTGGTCAGATCGCGGGGATCGGCGAGCTGCAAGCGGGCCTCGAGCCAGCCCCCCGGATGGGCACCGGACGCGGTCCTCACCATGCCCGGCCGCTCGTCGACGGCGACGACGCCCGTGCCGTGCGGAAGGCGGAGCGTACGACGGTAGGTGCGCCGCCCGCGCGTCCCCTCGACCTCCTCCACGCCGGGCACGGCCTCGGCCGCGAGCAGGTCGAAGGCGGCAGCGGCCTGGTAAGGCCCCCGGTGGGCGAGCCGCAGCGGGATCCCCACCGCCTGTTGACGGCCCCGGTGCCGCGGCGCTGCGGCCCGCAGCTCGCTGGGCGTCGCGGCGTACACCTCACGGATCGTGTCGTTGAACTGCCGCACACTGGCGAACCCGGACGCGAACGCGATCTCCGTGATCGGCAGATCGGTCGTCTGTACCAGCACCCGCGCGGTGTGCGCCCGCTGGGCGCGGGCCAGGGCGACCGGTCCGGCGCCGAGCTCTGCGGTCAGCTGCCGCTGCACCTGCCGGGCGCTGTAGCCGAGCCGCGCCGCGAGCCCGGTCACGCCCTCCCGGTCGACGACGCCGTCGCCGATCAGCCGCATGGCCCGGCCCACGACGTCCGCGCGCACGTTCCACTCGGCCGAGCCCGGCACCGCGTCCGGACGGCACCGCCGGCAGGCCCGGAAACCCGAGCCCTGCGCGGCGGCGGCCGTCGTGAAGAAGCGGACGTTGCGGCGCTTGGGGGTCACCGCGGGGCAGCTGGGCCGGCAGTAGATCCCGGTGGTCTCGACGGCGAAGAAGAACTCCCCGTCGAACCGGGCGTCCCGGCTGCGTACGGCTTCGTACCTGGTGTCCTCGTCCATCACGCCGTCCAGTCTCCGCCTGGAGGGGGAGGCGCGGCCAGCGGGATTCGGACGTGACGTTGGCTACCGCCGGCGGCCCCGCTTGGCCTCCATGGCCGCCCTGCCCTCCGCCCCCTTCCGCTTCCAGTCCCGGCGGATCTCGGCGCGCAGGCGGGCGTCCGTCTTGGCGACGATCCACTGGTTCTCGCGGATGAGCTTGCGGTAGCTCTCCAGGCGCCGCACGGCGAGCTCCCCGGCGTCGACGGCCGCCAGCACCGCGCATCCGGGTTCGGCGGTGTGCGCGCAGTCGTGGAAACGGCACTCCTCGGCCAGTTCCTCGATCTCGCTGAAGACCTGACCGACCCCGCTCTCGGCGTCGTACAGCCCGACCCCGCGCAGACCGGGCGTGTCGATGAGGACACCCCCGCCGGGCAGGGTGAGCAGGTTGCGCGTGGTGGTGGTGTGGCGCCCCTTGCCGTCGACGTCCCGCGCGGCCCGTACGTCCATCACGTCCTCGCCGATGAGCGTGTTCGCGAGGGTCGACTTGCCGGCACCGGACTGGCCGAGCAGCACGGACGTGCCGCCGGAGACGAGGGACACGAGGACGTCGAGCCCGTCCCCCTCGACCGCGCTGACCGGCAGAACGGTCACGCCGGGCGCGGTGAGCTCCACGTCGTGGACGAGGTGCGAGCGGGTCACCGGGTCGGGCACGAGGTCGGCCTTGGTGAGGACGACCAGGGGCTGGGCGCCCGACTCCCAGGAGAGTGCCGACTTATGCAGCAGGGCCTCACCACTCGAACTGGACATGGCCAGCGCCAGGAACCGCTCGATCCGCCCGAGGTCGAGTTCGACCGCGAGCGACACACAGATGACGACGTGATCGATGTTAGCGGCCAGCACCTGGCCCTCGGAACGCTTCGACGACGTGGAGCGCACAAAGGCAGTCCGGCGCGGCAGCAGGGTCCGCACATACCGCGGATCGCTGCCCTCGGGATCGACCGCGACCCAGTCCCCCGTGCACACGACCTTCATCGGGTCACGGGGAACGACGAACTCGGTGTCGGCTCGAACGGTGCCGACCGGGGTGATGACGTCGCACTGGCCGCGGTCGACCCGTACGACACGGCCGGGCAGGAGACCCTGCTCGGCGTGGGGAGCGAACTCGGCTTCCCAGCCCTCGTCCCAGCCGTAGACGGCGAGAGGGTGCGGCGAAACCGGCGAAGAAGAAAAAGACAAGGGGTGACCCTTCACAAGGTGGCCCCGGCACCGCGCTCTCTGGCGCGGGAGAAGAGTGAGGTCAGCCGGAAACCACGGAGGTGGACTTGACGAACTTCCGGATGCGGGCAGCGCCCGTCTCAATGACAGCCATCGGTCACACCTCCCCAACCAAGCCGGTCACCCGCGGTGACCTCCGATCACCGCTCGAACAGCACTGACACTAGAGACGGTCGGGCCGCGCCGCCACCGAATTACGGCAACCCATGTGCACGGGTCATGCGGCCGCGTATGCCGTGTCGTTGAAGCCGGCGCCGCTGAGACACAGCAGTCGGGTACCAGTGGTGTCGTAGCGCCCCGCCTTGGTGATGAGCTCACGAATCTGCTGGAGGCGCTCGATGTGGGCCATACCCATGGTGTCGTTCCATTTGGCCTCGCCGATGGCGAGGAGCGGTGGCCTGGAGCCGTCTGCGATGGCGAGGACCGCCAAATCCACCTCGAAGTGAGGACCGAGGACGTTACTGGTGAAGCGACGACGACTGGCCCGCCAGACCCGGGACGCGTTGCCGGGCCGTTCCAACTGGTCCCAGACCGGTCGCATGATGGCGTGGTAGAAGCCGATCAGTGGCTCGGCGATGCGGTAGGTGGGACGGTTGTCGCGGAAGACGTCGGCATTCCGGTGCAGCAGGCCGGCGTCTTCGAGGACGTTGATGGGGTGCGCGATGTCGGTGGCCTTGCGTTCCATAGCTGACGCCGCACTTGCAGGTGCAGCCCATGGCATACCACGCATGTCCGATGTGAGCTCGATCGGCTTTACCGCAATCGGAACCCTTACTGGGGGCCACTTGAAGTCTTCCAGAAGCGACGATGACTGAATGCGAAGCAAGGTAGTCGAGGACATCTAGCCCTGAATGAGCAGAAGTGGGGGCCCGCCAGCCTGACGGGCCTCCACTTCTCATGGTTGAAGATGAGCAGACCGCCACAGTCAGCGGGCCCGCTCTTTCCACCTCGAAACCTAGGGATGTAGGATCCGCTCATGCCTCAAACCTGGATTGCCCTGGATTCTTCCGCGCGGCGTAGGAACTGGTGGTGGACTGGATACCTGACTGTAATTTTTGCCGGGTTAGCCATAACGTTGACCGCGATAGGTAAAAAATTTACCTGGGTAATTGTTGTAACTTTCTTCTGGCTACTCTCGGTCACTTACATGATCAATCGGGCGTGCGGTCGAACTCTTCTCGCTTCTGATGGAATTCAATTTCACACCTTCTTTAGCCGTCGGATGATCCCATGGTCTGAGGTTGCCGACGTTGAGAAGCGTCGCCATCAGGGGCGAAGTGCTGAGTGGTGGGAATTGCGCGTCGTTCGCCGGCGAGGGCGTTCACTTGGGGTACCGGGCGCTTTCACCAGTCGCAGCTATGATGACACCTTCGAAAATAAGTTGGTTCTGATCCGGGAGTATTGGGCTCGTTCTGTAGACGCAGAGTGAAAACCTTTCTGAGTGAGTGTTTTTGAACCTGCTTAGCGTCCAGTCAAAACTCCCATGTCAGCTCTCGCTCATCGATGACGACTCGTTCGTAGCAGTCCAGAAGATTGCCGGTCTCGATTGCCGTGGCCGTCATGTCAAGCAGCTCTGGCAGGGAGGTCCACATCGGGTGCGGATTGAAGTGGCAGCCATCCTCGTGGTCAGCATCTCCGATCCGTCCGTGCCGCCGTGTCGGACGCTGATCGATCACCAGATAGTCGCCGGCGCCGTCCGCGGCGAAGGGGATCCACTGCCGGTGCCACCATGGCCCGTACTCGCCTTCGGGATCGCCCGTCTCGGCGTCCGGCCGTTCCGGGCCATGGATGTCGGTCCGTCTCTTCCAGGCGTCCACGATGTGCTGTGTGCTCAGCATCATCCAAAACGGTGGTAACAGGACGCCGTCTGCTGTGCCGTCATGCCGAAGGAGGGACTCCGACAGTGGACGGGGGAAGGCCAGGCCGATGGCCTCTTCTGCCATCGCGATCTCCACGCGCTCGGCGGGGGGCGCCAGCTCGGCGAACGTGCGCGGTGCGTTGTTGGCGAGCCATGTCTCGATGCGGGTCCAGGAATCAGATATCGAGGAAGTCATGCGGCGGATCCTGCCAGTCGGCACTGACATATTCGGCTCTCACCGTGTACTCATGCTGGCGGCGCAGGTTTCCTCGTCCAGTTGGGAGCGGGCTTCTTCCGGGTCAGCCGCCTGGTCATGAGGGTGATGAGCGACCAGTTCAGATGAGCCTCGGAATGCTGCGGGAGGCGTTCATAATCTCGCGCGTTGCGGCGGGCGTTCATGATCCACCCCAGCGTGCGTTCGACGCGCCAGCGACGCGGGAGGACGACGAACCCTTTGGCTCCTTTGGGGCGAGAGACAGTTTTGAGGGTGATGTGGAGGAAGTCCTCGGCCCAGGTGACGAGTCGGCCGGCGTAGGCGGAGTCGGCCCAGACCTGGGTGATCTGCGGGTGCGTGAGGCGAAGGCGCCAGAGCAGTTCGCGGGCGGCGTCCCGGTCCTGCATGTCGGCGGGCGTCACCATGATCATTACGGGGAAGCCCTTCGTGTCGACCGCGAGGTGTCTGCCAGTGCATTCGCTGGCGGAGGGTGTTAAGGCATGGCGCAACGGAACATTCAGCCTGAGATCCGGCGGCGCGTTCTGCGCCGCCGGTCCTGGCCAGTCCTGACCTGGGGTGGGATCGCCCTTCTCTGGAGCCTGTACCTCCTGGTGCTGCTCGCTTTCCTAGCACACGAGAACTATCCCGACATTTTTTTGTGGCAGCTGCGATGCTGGCGGTCACAGCGCTCCTGCGACGAATCGGCAGCTGCGGAGTAGTGCTGCTGCCCGATTCAATGCGGGTGGAGAACCTCATCAGGTTCTACCGGATCCCGTACGCCTGCGTACGGGACGTACGCGTGGCGCCCACCGGGGGACTGGAGATCGAAACCCTTCAAGGGGAAGTCGTTCGAGGTTTCGCTTTTGGTGGATCGTTCGTTGATGCATTCTTCAAAACGAGCGAGCGAGCGGCGGTCGAAATAGGGGGACGGGTGGCTCCTGCTCGTGACTTGTCAGTGGTGAAAGAGAGTGAGCTGACGTACGGAATTCGTCGCTGCTGGTCATCGGACATCCCCTTCGGGCTGGCTGCTCTTTTCGCAGTTGTGGGAGCGCTGGCCGCCACCCGCTGACCTTGGCCGCCTGCTTAACCTGATCGCGCTGCTGGCTACTGCCGGTGAGCCCGACGCCGCATTTCCGGATACTGGTGGCCGGCCGCCACGGGCGCGCTACGCCAGCGGCAGAGCGCCGAGTTGTTCGCCACCGTCCCGGCGTTCTTGGATCCGGTCAGGACGCGGGTCGATCAACTGGGCCTGGGTCCCACCGGCCGCCCGGTCGGGTCACTGCTGGCTCGGGCTCTAGGACGCGGCCTGCGCGTTTTTCGAACCTGCCGCCCTGCTCGAGCGGCGAGCACGAGGAACCCGTCGTAGCCGACCCTGGCGCCCCGGAGCTACGAGCGAGGCCGGGCTCCCCGCAGGCCACGGCCGTTGTGGTGCGGCAAGTTCGGCGAGCAACGCAGCGTGAGCGAGACGGGTGCGGGCAGGAGGCGGGTTGCTGGAGCCGACACTGTAACCGGGCGCCCTGGCAGGGTGTTAAGCACTACGCGCGTGAAGGCCCCGCACCGCTCTGCTACGCCGGTGCTGGACCTTCACAGTGTCCAGCAGTCAGCTGCGAGGTGGTCGAGGTCCGCCTCCAGGAGACCATCCCCGCTGGTGCGGGGAGCAGCTGGTGCAGGTCGGCAAGCCGGGCACCTACACGGGACCATCCCCGTGGACGCGGGGAGCAGAAACGGCAGGGCCTCGAGGGCGACCTCACCCTGGGACCATCCCCGCGTCCGCGGGGATGGTCCCCAGTCGCGCTGTCAGCGGAACTCGGCGCCGATCTGCTCCCCACGCACGCGGGGATGGTCCCGTCGGCGGCAGCTTCACCTCGCTCGAGTCCTTCTGCTCCCCGCGTGTCGGCGACGGCTGAAAAGTGGACCAGTAGCGGGCGCTTGGGTTCTCACGGGCGGGCTCTTGTCAGCACGTTGGCTTCTGGTGCGGTGACGGCGTCCAGTTCGCTCCCCGTGCCGGTCGTGGACCAGGCCACGTTGAGGGCGTGCACGTCCAGTCCGGGAGTGGTGGCGGTCGTCTGCAGTTTGAGGACGGCGTTGGTTACGCGGGCGCCGGCCGGGATTTTGGACAGGTCGGCCTTGAGGTAGGTGCGCCAGTTCTTGCCCGAGACGCTGCCGACCTTGAGGTCGGTGCCGGTCTGGCCGACGCAGGTGTCGGAGTCGGTGCACACGGTGGCTTTGGTGAGGGGCAGGTCGACCGTGGAGGAGGCGGCAGCCGGGGTCGGGTCGCCGCTTGTGCCAGCAGCGATGGGCAGCTTGGTGGTCCAGGCGGAGCACTTGCCGGCGTAGCAGGCTCTCATCGACCAGTCGAACGGGCCGCCGGAGACGAGCTGGTCGGCGGGTATCTGGAAGCCCGCCCGTTCTCCGTCGGCGACGAGCTGGGAGCCGAGGGTCTGGGCTCCGGTGGCGGTGCCGAGGCGGAACTGTGCCTCGACCATGCCCCCGTTGGGTGAGGAGACGACGCCGGTGACCAGAGGCGAGGGAGTGTCCGTCGCGCCGGCCTGGAGCTGTGTGGGCAGGTCTGCGGGTTGTACCGCCGTTGCGTCGATGCGGAAGGTCTTCCAGTCGGACCAGGCGGAGGTGTCGATGCCGTCGCTGGTGCGGGCGCGCATCCGCAGGTGGCTGCCGTCCGGTGCCGCCGACGCCGTGGGGATCTGTGTGGTGGCCACGGTGCCGGGCGCGAACGCGGTGGCCTTGCTGGTCCAGGTGTAGGTGGTGTCGGCGAAGGCGGGGTCCGGCTCGACCTGGAACTCCGTCACCAGGGAGGAGTCGTTGTCGGCGTCGTTGACCTTCGCTTGGAGCGTGGGGGTGAGGGAAGCGGCTGTCGTGAGCGTGGCTCCGGGCTTGAGCGGACTGGCATCGAGGCCGGTCGGAGCCGTCGGGGCCGCGTTGTAGGTGATGATCAGCGACGGCTCGGTGGCCGCATCGTGTGAGCCGTCGACGTAGTTGGCCGAGTGGTAGCGGCGCCAGGTGAGAGCCGAGGCCCACGGTCAGCACGCCGGCCATCGCATACGCGGCATAGGCCAGCGCACGGGTGGGCGCCGGTCTGTGTCGTTTTCTCATGTGCAAGATCCTTGCTTCACACAGCACTTGGCAAAGTGAAAGGATCTTCACATTTCAGTCTCGCAATGTCCATGACCAGCGCGTGGCTGAGATGCACGGCACCGAGCCCGGGTGAGCTGCGGCATCGGGCCGCCGCTCTGTGCGTGCGTTCTGGTGTGTGCAGGGCCGGCCGTGGGTCAGGTGGGGTTGAGCGGAGTGATACCGGTGCCCGCGTACAGTTCAGGCTTCAGCGATAGAACGGTAAGCGGCTCCCCCGCCTTGGCTGCCTGCCAGGCGACCGCTGCGGCGTGCGCCACCGGCCAGTCGACCTCCCGCCAGTCCATAGCCTGCACCGCGTGCGCTGCGGTGAACGGAACGTTCTCCGCAAAGCGCAGGGATGCCCCGTGCTTGCCCGCACCTGTCACCTGCCGTTCGGCGGCCACCAGGGACAGGGAGGGGACGATGACCCGTCCCGTGCCCCGCGAGGCCTCGATGTAGAGACCGGTGAAGAAGGCGTCCGCTTGATAGAGGGCGGCCAGGGCGGTGTGGTCCAGGACGGCCGTCAGGTTCATGCGGCGGCGCCGCCCTGATGGGCGCGGATCTTCGCCCAGGCGTCCTGGCCGGCCTGCTGGACCTGTGCGGTGTACTCAACGCCGAGTTCACGGGCAGCTTCAAGGGCGCGCTGTTCGCGTTCTGCTGCTGTGAGCTCGCGCGTGGCGAGGTCCTCCAGCAACTCCGTGATGGTGGTGCCGCGCTCCTGCGCGAGGATGCGCAGCCGGTCGCGTACCTCTTCACTGGTCTTGATGCTCGTCGGCTTGCTCATGAAGTCGATTCTACCGCCGGTAGACATAGCGAGGCCATGCATCCCATGGCTGGGATGACTCTGGCGAATGATCACCGTCAGCAGCTCCGTCGTCTAGATCAAATGACCTTGCTGCGGCGGCGCTGAGCCAGTGATGCTGGGCCGGCGCCATAACAGCAGAAGAGGAAATGTCAGCAGCAGGACGCGAGGGGGCTGCACCTCGCACCAGTCCCCACGCGGGCCACTGGCAGGTGATCTTCCAGACCCTTCGAGGGCGCCCAGCGCTCGCGCAGGGTCTCAATGATGGAGAGCCCGCACGGCGACCGGCGTCCATCTCGCCTTCCACTCGCCGACACGGGTCCAAAGCCCACTGCCGTACCTGGGCCCGCGGTGCGCCAGCAGGCCGTCAGGTCTTCCAGCGGCACCGTGTCGGCCACACTCCCGCACGGCATCACGGGGGCCACAGTCAGGGAAGAAGGACAACGATTCGTCGTCCGCGAGGACCTTGGACGCGGCCTCGGGGCGTCTACTCAGATGGTCTCGACGAGCGAAGGGAAGGGGTTGGTGGGCATGCCCGGGCTCATGCCGCACAGCAGGGCTCCCATGTCGTGGAGGGGACGGTCCCGCCGAGGCGGCGGTCACCGCGATCAGGATGGCGTCCTGCGGCGTAAGCCTTTCCGGTTCGGTGTTGTGGTGCGCAGGGAGCATCTTGGCTGTGATGTCCCCCTGGGCGGTGACCCGGGGCTGCGAGTCGCCAGGCCAGTGGCCCGAGCATCACCTTGGGTGGTCGCCGGGTTCCACGGTCAGTGGCGCGGCTGGTTGGGGCCGGGAAGCTGCTGTGACCGCACCTGGTTCACCGCGTCCTATGACTGCCCAGGCGACGGCGATCAAGCGACGGTGCAAATCGGTGCGCCGGATGCACGCACCGATCGTTAGTTCGCCGGGGCTGGACGAGGCCGGGACGGCATGGAACCGGTGCCGGATGCTGCAGTGCTGCAGGACGAGGTCGGGAATGATGCCTGTGCCGTAGCCGAGAGCGACCAGAGTGAGCAACGCTTCGTGTCCATCAGCCTCTGCGGCGATGCGAGGGGTGATGCCGAGGCGGCGGAACCACCGGTTGGCGATGTCTCGCACCAGCCCCTGTCTGGGGAGGACGAACGGCTCGTCGGGAGCGGGAAACTGCACGTCTGCCCGTAGTGGGTCGGCTCGGACGAGGACGAGGGGGGTGCGGGCGACGGCGCGGGCGAGGAGGGTTGCCGGAATGCGGGAAGGCAGGGGTGCGACGGCGAGGTCGGCCTCACCGTCGTCGAGGAGCGTGAGGGCGGCTGCCGCGTCACCGGTCCGCACCGAGATCTGCACCCGGGGATGGGCGTCTCGCAGCGGTGCGAGCAGGTCAGGCAGGAGGCTCTGGCAGGCAGTGACCGAAGCGAACACGCTTAGTTGGCCGCCGAGTTGGTCTGGTGTGAGGTCGTTGTCGCAGTAACGGCCCCACAGCTCCAGGGCTTCGGCCGCGTAGCAGCGGAAGCGGTGGCCGTGCTCGGTCAGTGCGACGCCGTGTGGGCCGCGGTCCAGTAACCGATGCCCGGTAGAGGTCTCCAGCCGCTGCACGGTACGGGACAACGTGGCAGGGCTGACGTGGCAGTCTGCCGCGGTTCGGGTGAAGCTCAGCGTGGAGGCCAGATGGAGGAAGAGCCGGTACTGGTCGTGGTCCTGCATCTTTCACCTTCTGGAACGCCATGCTGCGGATGTTGCTGTTGCCGTTGGGTCTGCCCGGACCCTACAAACAGGTCATGCCACGAAGCGACACCACTCGCCCAGGTCCTGCATGGTTCTTCCGCGAATACGAGCCCGCCGGCGTCGACCTGGGCAGCCCAGCCGCGGTGGCCGCCTACGACCGCAACCAGGGCACGGACTCGGACGCCGACGACGCGCTGCTCGACCGGCTCGGCGTCGTCACCGGCATCCGCTTGGTCGATCTGGCCTGCGGCACCGGCTCGCTGGTGGTCCAGGCGGCACGACGCGGGGCCGAGGCCCACGGCGTCGACGTCTCGCAGGAGATGCTCGCCTTCGCCCGGGCCAGAGCGGAACGGGCCGGTGTCGGCGCACACTGGCACCAGGCCGGATTTTTGGACTACGCCCACCCCGCGGGGCCCGCGGACGTCGTGACGACCCGGTCGGCCCTGCACCAGCTCCCGGACTTCTGGAAACAGCAGGCGCTCCTCAACGTGGCCGGCATGCTGCGGCCGGGCGGCACCTTCTACCTGTGGGATGTCATCTTCAGCTTCGAGCCCGCCGACGCGGCGGAGCATCTGCAGCGGTGGATCGACACCGCGGGGCGCCCTGACGGCCGGGGCTTCACCCGGGCGGACTTCGAGGCGCACGTTCGGGAGGAGTTCTCCACCTACGCCTGGATCCTGGAGGGCATGCTGGAACGGGCTGGCTTCGACATCGTCTCGGACGCTTCCCTCACACCGACGCACGGTGAGTTCCTCTGCCGCCGCCGGTAGCCGCTCCGCTGGCAAGACCCAGAATCCTGACGGAGCGGAAGCCACCGTGCCCGTCCCCGACTCTACTGCAGCTCAGTCGCCGAAGGTCCGCTCCTCTGGGCCGTCTTGGCTGATCAGCACCAGTTCTTCAGCGCATCGGCGACCTGGCGCACGTCGCGGCGTCCCTCGACGGCGTCGATGACCAACCCGATCGCCTCTTGGCTGCCGACCTTGACCTGGATGCCGCTGGCGTGGAGGTAGGCGTACGCGACCTGCGCGGCGAAGAGCTCGTTCGAGTGCTCAAGCGCAGGAATCCGTGCTAGGGCATGCAGGAGGGCCGCGGCCCGGTGGTGCGCAGCCGGGTAGACAAGGGTGCCCACGACCTAATGTCGGTGGCGGGCGACGGCGGCCGCCAGTGCGCCGTAGACGGTCACGTCGGGGTCACCGGGCACGACGTTCTGCGCGATATCAAGCAGCCATCGCTCGTCAATGAGCACAACGGGCGGCATCAGGCGGCGTGGCTGCTCGGACCGGTCCCGAAGCGGTCGGCGAAGGCCTGCCCGTGCTCCTCGACGAAGGCCTTCGCGGCATCGAGGAACCGGGTGCGAGCGAGACCAAGGCCAACGCCCCTGGCGAGACACACGGACGTCCCCGGACAGCGAACGCCTCGTCCTCAAACAGCGGGCCCAACGCCTCCGGGATCCGCACCGCGAGCGTCCCCTTCGGGAACGCTGCCCGCACCACCCTAGCCGTCAGTCCCGGCACCCCATGATCAGCCCGCGGCTCCAGCGACAGCCCGAGCACTGCGAATGATCTCCGGCAGCCCGTCACGGCGGAAGCGCGTCAACTGCTTTTCGCGCAGCTGTGTCCGTTGAGCGTCACGTCGTACGCCGGGGCGTTCTTGCCCTTCCAGGAGGCGAGGAAGCCGAAGGAGAGGGTGCCGTCGGCGGGGACGGACCGGTTGTAGTCGGCGGCCTTGGCGGTGACCCGGGAGTCGTTCTGGCCGAAGCTGGCGTCCCACATCTGGGTCACCTTCTGACCGTCCCGGAAGGACCAGGCGACGCTCCAGTCGGCGAGCGCGTCGGCGGTGGTGACGGAGAGGGTGGCCTGGAAGCCGTCGGGCCACTGGTTGACCAGGTCGTAGGAGTAGGTGCAGGTCGTCGGGGAGCGGTCCGCCGAGCCCGTACCGGCCGTCGAGGAGGACGTGCCCTGCGGTTCGGGGTCGGGGTTCTTGTCGCCTGCGTGCCTGGTCGCCGAGGCCGTCACGCCCGGGCTCGGGGTAGCCGTGGCGGACGCCGTGGTCGCCGGCGGGCTGAGGTCCGGCACGGACGGGGCGGGGGCCGCCACGGGGCTGCTGTCGCTCGGATCACCGCTCGCCGCGGTGCCCTTGTCGCCGCCGAACGGCATCAGCGAGACGGCCAGCGCGAGCAGCGACACCACCACGGCGGCGACGAGCAGACCGTTGCGCAGGACGCGGGCGCGCTGGGCGCCCGTCACGGGCCGGCCGCCGTCCCCGTCGGCCGGCTCCGGGCGTCCCGCGCCGAGGCGGACCTCGGCGGCCCGTCGCCGGCGCTCCAGGTAGGCGAGGCCGCCCCAGCCGATCACCCCGCCGGCGAGGGCGGCGGGCAGTCCGCCGCCGTGCGGGCGCAGACAGGCGGCGGCCTCGGCGCAGTCCACGCAGGTGGCGAGGTGGCGGGAGAGGTCGGCGGGGATGTCGGCGGCGGGCGAGCGGGTGACCGCGTCCAGCAGCCGGGCGTAGCTGCGGCAGTCCGCGTCCATCGGCGTGTCGAGGTGGGCGCGGTGGCAGCGGTCCCGGAACAGGCCGCGCACCTGGGCGAGTTCCTCGCCGACGAGGGCCGGATCGAGTGCGAGGCGGCGGGCGACCACGGACGTCGGCAGCGCCTCCACCTCGGCGAGCCACAGCAGCGCGGCGTCGGCCTCCTGGAGGTCGCGCAGACCGCGCAGGGCGAGCGGGCGCTGCAGCGGGGGCCCGGTGTAGCGGGCGGCCTTGTCCGAGTGGAGCCACAGCCGCAGGTCGGGGTCGAGGTCGTGCCCCCGCCCGCTCTCCTCCCAGGCGGCCGCCGTGGTGCGTACGGCGGTCAACAGCAGGGGGATCATGGGGAGTCGGGAGCGGCGGCCGGCGCTTTTGGCCGAGCCGCCGTCGCCGACGCGGACCTCGCGCATGCCGAGCGCGAAGGCCTCGGTGGCCAGTTGGGTGGCCGCTTCGGCGCCGGCCGTGCACAGATCGGCGTAGGAAAGCACCGCGTCCCAGCACTCGGAGAACAGCGCGGCCTCGGCGGCGTCCTTCGGGGTCGGCAGGTCGGGCATGGGTCTCCTGCATCCACGAGCGAGGTCAACTCACCTGATTGGCAACGGAGTTGTGGGGAACCTCGCGGGAACCCGAGCCTTTCACAACGTCGTCACAACTGACAAGCGCCGTATTCAATTCGGTTACCGGCGGTCGCGTCAAGTGACCGCCGGTGGTCCGCTTTCGGCTAGCGGTCGGAGTACACCACCGCGACCACCCGCCCGCGCGCGTCGAGTGCCTCGGTCCGGTACTGCCGTGCCCACTCCTCGTTGCTGCTACGAGAGTTATACGGAAGGAACGTCACGAAGTATCGATCCCGGCCGAGATTTATCGGTCCGTCACGCGTTCCGTCCTCCCACACGACCCGGACGGCGACGGCCGCCCCGGGTGCGCGGCCGTAGACGGCGACCCACCCGGACAGGGCGTTGGTGTCCACGGTGGACCACAGCGCGGGTGCACGGCCCGAGCCGCCGCCCCGGGAGCACTCCGACCAGCCGCCGGAGTCCGTCGGCCGCCCGTCCGGCTCCAGCACGCGCATGTAGTGGCACGGGCCCCCGGACCTGTTGGGCGCCTCCCAGTACTGCATGCGCAGTCCGTCCGGCGTGGCCGCGGAGAAGAGCAGTCGCGCCCTGCCGGTGTCCGGCGACAGACCGCCCGGGCCGCCCGCCCGGCCGAGCCCGAAGCCCACGTCGTCCGGGATGACCCCGGCGGCCTGCGCGGCCAGCCCGCCGACTCCCAGGACGCCCACGACGGCGACACCGACGACCCAGCGCCGCCGCGGCGGCCGGTACGCCCGCGGGCGCCCCCCGCGCGCCCGCGGATCCTCGGCCAGGATCCGCTCCAGCACCGCCTCGTCCGGCGCGGCCTCGCCGGTCACCGGGTCCGCCGGGCCCAGCAGCCGTCGTACCCGCTGCTCCGTCTCGGCCGAATCCGCGCGCGTCCTCATTCCCGCTCCCCCTTCGTCACGGCGAGCGGCCGTTCGGCCGGTTCCTCCCGCCGGGTCAACTCCCTTTCCAGGCGGCGCCGCGCGCGGTGCAGCCGTACCGCGAAGGCGCGGGCCGAGCACCCCACCACCCGTGCGGCGGCGGCCGTGTCGAGGCCGTCCCAGCCGATGAGCCGCAGGGTCTCCTGGTCGCGTTCCGACAGCGCGGCCAGCGCCTCCCGCACGTGCAGCGCCTCGACCACTCCCCCGGCGTGGTCGGGCACCGCGGCCGTCACGGGTGCCGTGCGGCCGAGACGGGCGGCCAGCCGGCCACCGCGGCGCTCACCGCGGGACTGGTTGGCGAGGATGTTGCGGGCCACGGCGAACAGCCACGGCAGCGCCTCCTCCGGCTCCCGCGGCACCTTGTCGATCCGGCGCCAGGCGACCAGGAACGTCTCGGCCACCGCGTCCTGCGCGCTCTCCGCGTCCGCGGCACGGCGCCGGGCGAAGCCGAGCACCCGCCCGTAGTGCGCCGTGTACAGCGCGCGAAGCCGCTCCTCGGGCCCGAGGCCCCCGCCAGGTGTTCCGTCCTCCGGCACACCCGCCCCCCTTCCGTCCGCCGCTCGCGATGACACCCTCTATGTCCGGCGGAGGGAGGGGAGTTACACCTCGGCCGGCTCCTGCGCGGGCAGGCTGTCCATGAAGGAGCTCACCGAGAAGACGGCGCGGCCGGGTCCGGGCGGGCCGTAGCCGGGGGGCGAGGAGAGACCGAAGTCGTCCATGGTCTGGCGGTAGGCCTGCAGCAGCCGGATGTGGTACTCCAGCGGCGCGCCCTGGGGGTTGGCCTTGCCGAGCGGGGTGGTCGGCTCGGGGCACCAGGTGGTGAAGCGGGGCGTGATGCCGTGCGACATGAAGAAGCGCAGCCCCTCGGTCGTGGAGGCGATGGCCTCGTCGACGGTGGTGAAACCGAAGGGCTCCGCCATCTCCACGCCCGCCACGAAGTTGGGGATGACGTTGCGCGCGCCGAAGACCTCCGCCGAGTCCAGGATGCGCTTGTGCCACTCGTCGCGGCCGACGTAGCGCTCCTTGCCGGGGCAGTACAGCTCGAACAGCCGGCGGTCCCACACCTCGTAGTTGGGGTGGTAGATCTGCACCCCGTAGTCCTTGAACCGCTGTACGTCGTCGCGCGGCAGCGCCTGGGCGACCACCTTGCCGATCCAGCGGCCCGGGAAGCGCTCCTCGATGGCCTTGGCGTAGTGCCCGTAGAAGTCGGCCTCGTCGCGTCCCGCGACCGTCTTCGTGATGGCACCGCCGGTGAGGGTGTAGGCGGTGGAGGCCTTCTGGGTGTCGTACCGGTCGATGATCTCGAGGGCCTCCAGCACCTCCTCGACGTCCTTCACCCCGGTGTACGGGCGCCCGGCGGCCTTGTGCTGGCGCCAGTTGTGGTTGATGTCGCAGTACTGGCACTCCTCCTTGGCGCCGAAGTACTGGCAGACGCGGAAAACGGTGAGGTAGATCAGATAGCCCCACTGGATCGTCGGGGCGACCTCCATGACGGACTTCCCGTTGGAGAGGGTGTGCCGGTAGTACTCCGGCATGGGCGGCACACCGACGTCGGAGATGCGTTTTCCGTCGAGGTAGAGCCCGAGCATGCCCTCCTCGTCGGCGGCGACACGGTAGGGCGAGGACGGGTTCACCCGCACGGACACCACCGTGCGCCGCAGGTCGTACGGCCCTCCGGTGAGGATGATCTCCTCCGGCGGCCGGCGCAGCGCGGCCTCGCCGAGCTCCGGCAGGGTGCCGTGGTCGAAGGAGAAGATGAAGTACGACTTCGGCTTCACCTCGCCGCTCTCGTTGTCGCTGAGGGCGGACGGGTCGAAGGCGACGCCCCCTCGCAGCAGGTCCTCCTTGAAGACGGCTTCCCGCGGTACCTGCGGGAACCGCTCCATCAGATCCTCGACCAGCGCGGTACGGCTGCCCATCCCGATCTCTCCTCCCGGCTCCGGCGTTCGACTCCTCACGGTATGCCTTCGCCCGCGCGTCAGCCGTGCCGGGTCCCCGCACGGCGCGCGATGTGTCCCGGTACGGGGGTGTTCGGCGGGAGCAGCGGGTCGGGCACGGGCGCGCCCCAGAACGAAGTCAACGGCAGGGTTCCGGCCCACAGGCCCAGCTCGGCGTCCGGTCCGTCACCGTCGTCCGGCGCACCCGTGCGGATCTTCACCGACGCCTCCTCCAGGGAGAGCGCGAGGAGGGTGGTGGCGGCGAGTTCCTTGCGGTTCGGGCCCCGGGCGTACGACCACTGGCCCGGCGCCGCGTGCTCCGTGAGCCGGTGCAGGCCCGCCAGTTTCTCCTCCGGGTCGGTGACCCTGCGGGCCACGCCGTGGATCATCGCGCTGCGGTAGTTGACGCCGTGTTCGAAGACCGAGCGGGCCAGCACCAGTCCGTCGACATGGGTGACGGTGACGCACACGGGCGTACCGCCCGCGAGGCTGCGGCCGGCCACCGAGCCGTGGAGGTAGAGCTGCCGCTCGTCCCGGCCGTAGACGGTGGGCACGACCAGCGGCCGCCCCTCGACCACGACCCCCAGATGACAGACGAACCCGGCGTCGAGGATCGCGTCGAGATCGGCCCGCTCCACACTCCCCTGCTCGCGCAGACGCCGGTGCCGGGTGAGGTCGGTCACGGGCAGGGTCGAGGGCAGGGCTGTGGGCAGGTCGGCGGGCAGGTCGGTCCGGTTGGGCGATGGATCGTGGGCCATGGAGCCGCACGCTACTGATATCGCCGGGAAAACGCTACGGGAAGCCGAAAACAGCGGATGTAAGGCGTCACGGCAACGGAATCCGCAGCAAGCAGTGGCGGCCGCACACCCCCCTCATGCCTCCCGCTCCAGCGCCCCCGGATCGACCGCGTACGCCAGTTCCTCCCCGGCGACGAAGCGCGCCGCCTCCTCCGCCACCGTCCGGCCGAGACGGGCCACCTCGTTGCCCTGGGATCCCGCCAGGTGGGGGGTGACGAACGCGTTGGGGAGCTCGTAGAGGGGCGAGCCGGCCGGCAGGGGCTCGGGGTCGGTGACGTCGAGGACCGCGGAGAGACGGCCGGTGCGCAGTTCCGCGATCAGGGCGTCGTGGTCGACCAGGCCGCCGCGTGCCGTGTTGATCAGTACCGCCCCGTCGGGCATCAGCGCCAGCTCGCGCCGCCCGATCATGTGCCGGGTCCCGGCGGTCTCGGGGGCGTGCAGCGTCACGATGTCCGAGGTGCGCAGCAGGTCGTCCAGCTGAAGCAGCGGTACGCCCAGCGCGGCGGCGCGGGCCTCGTCGACGTACGGGTCGGCGAGGCTCGCCCGCAGGTCGAAGGGGCGCAGGAGGTCCAGCAGGCGGCGGCCGACGCGGGAGGCGCCGACGACGCCGACCCGGCGGCCGTGGTTGCCGATGCCGGGTACGAACTCCCAGCCGGGAAAGGCGTGCCCGGCGCGCAGCCGGTCCCGGGCCGTGAAGGCGTCCTTCCCGGCGAGCAGGATCGCCGCGAGCGTGTACTCGGCGACCGGGATCGCGTTGGCGGCGGCGGCCGAGGAGACCGCGATGCCGCGCCGCCACACCTCGGGCGTCACGAAGCCCTTGACCGAGCCGGCCGAGTGCAGGACCGCGCGCAGCCCGGGGGCCGCGTCGAGGGCGGCGGCGTCCAGCACGGGGCAGCCCCAGCCGGTGACGAGGACGTCCGTGCCGACGAGGACCTTCCGCACCCGGGGGTCGGCGAAGTCCTCGGCGACCAGTCCGGGGTCGATGTCCACCGACTCCTGGAGCCGTGCCAGCACCTCCGGCGGAAACACCCGCGGGACGTTCTCGGCCGTCATGGCGAACAGCGCGTGGGGACGCTCGGGCAACGAAGGGCCTTCCGGCTCGGGGACGGGCGGTGGAAACCGGTATCTACGCTAGGCCCGAACTTCGCGGGTCGTTGATTCGTATGGTGTGGCCGGCCTGGGGGTGTCCCGGGCCGGGGTGGGGGCGTTGGATCGGGTGTGTCGATGACTTCCCGGTCCCCGCGGCCACGGTCTCAGCGTCAGCGTTTTGATGTGGCGGTGACGTCCGTCGTGGAGAAGCGTCTGGGCGCTCTGCCTGTCGCTGCCGAGTTTCTGCGCCGGCTGGATGTCGCCGGGATCGTCGATGCGGTGTGTCCGGGCGGTGCGAGTGCGCTGGTGACGCACGGGCAGGTGATCGAGGCGTTGGTGGCCAACCGGCTGACCTCGCCCGCGCCGTTGGTGCGGGTGGAGGACTGGGCCAGGTGCTGGGCGGTGGAGGAGGTCTTCGGGATCGAGCCCGGTCTGCTCAACGATGATCGTCTGGCCAGGGCACTGGATGCGATCGCTCCGCACCTGGAGCACATCGCGGGGACGGTCGGGGCGCGGGCGATCGGCGAGTTCGGGATCGACGTGGCCCGGATGCACTGGGACATGACCAGCATGTCCGTGCACGGCGCCTTCCCGGTTGAGAGCCAGGACGAGGACTTCCCCGTCATCGGCTACGGGCATCCCAAGGACCGGCGCTTGGACCTGAAGCAGGTCCAGGCCGGCCTCGCGGTGTCGGCCGACGGCGGCATCCCGCTCCATGCCCGGGTCTTCGGTGGTGGTGCGGCCGAGGTCAGCCAGGTCGTCGGCGCGATGAAGGACCTGCGGGCCATGGCCGGTGAGCGCGACTTCCTGATGGTTGCCGACTCCAAGCTGGTGTCCTACTCCAACATCCGTGCCCTGCTGGCGGCCGGGGTTGAGTTCATCGCCCCGGCCCCGGCCGCGCAGGTCAAGGACGAGGTCTATGCCGCTCTCGATCCCGCGCAGGCCACCGTCGTGGACTGGACGCCCAACCGGGAGGCGGGCAAGCCCGCCGAGCGGCGCGAGACCTACCGCGTGCTGGAAGACACCCACACCCTGAGCGGGCCCCGCAAGAGCGATCCGCCGCTGACCGTGCGGCGGATCCTGGTCCACTCCACCGCGAACGCGGCCGGTCAGCAAGCCGCCCGGGACAAACGCCTGGCCAAGGCCGCCGAGGACCTGAACAAGCTCACCGCTGCGGCCGGCGGACGCCACTACAGGACCCGGGAGAAGATCGTCGCCCGGATCGGTGTCATCGCCGCCAAGCGGCGTGTCACCTCGTGTCTGCGCTGGACCGTCACCGACAGCGGCAGCGGAACCCCGGTCCTGGCCTGGCACTTCGACACCGGCGTGCTGGACGCCGAAGCCGCTGTCGACGGCTGGTACGCACTGCTGACGTCCGTCCCCGCCGACCAGGCAGACGCCGGGCAGGCCCTGATCCACTACAAGGGTCAGGGCGCGGTCGAACGCCGCTACCACGACTTCAAGGGCCCACTCGCGGTCGCGCCGGTCTTCGTGCAGCACAACCGGCGCGTCGCCGCCCTGATCCAGGTCATCTGCCTGGCCCTGCTGGTCTTCTGCCTCATCGAACGGCAGGTCAGACGGGCGCTGGGCCCCGAGCAGACCATGAGCGGTCTCTACCCCGACAACCGCCGCGTCCGCCCCACCGGCCGCATGATCTTCTACCACCTCGGCGAACTCACTCTGCGGATCGGCAACGTCACCGACCCGCCCACCGTCCAGGTCACCCGCGGCGTCCAACTCCACCTCCTCGACCTCCTTGACACCGACATCGGACAGACCCGCTGGCCACAGACCTGAAACGGTGACCCGCGAAGTCCGGGGCTAGGCGGCGGCAAATGAGAGGGTCAACGCATGGGCACTCTCCGGGAGGGACGACACAGATGACGACCACGGTCACCAACTGGGCGGGAAACATCACCTACACCGCCAAGGAGCTGCACCGCCCCTACTCGCTGGACGGGATCAGGGATCTCGTGGCGCGCAGCGCGAAGGTGCGCGTGCTGGGCAGCGGGCACTCCTTCAACGAGATCGCCGAGCCGGGCCCCGAGGGCGTCCTGCTGACGGTCGCGGACCTGCCCCCGGTGATCGACGTCGACACCACCGCCGGGACGGTACGCGTCTCGGGCGGCGTGCGGTACGCGGAACTCGCCCGGATCGTGTACGCGCACGGGCTGGCCCTGCCCAACATGGCCTCCCTGCCGCACATCTCGGTGGCCGGCTCGGTCGCCACCGGCACCCATGGCTCGGGGGTCGGCAACGGGTCGCTCGCGGCGCCCGTGCGCGAGGTGGAGATCGTCACGGCCGACGGGTCCCTGGTCACCATCGGGCGCGGCGACGAGGGGTTCGAGGGGGCGGTGACCTCTCTGGGCGCGCTGGGCGTGGTCACCGCGCTCACCCTGGACCTGGAGCCGTCGTACGAGGTCGAGCAGCGCGTCTTCACCGAACTGCCGCTGGAGGGGCTGGACTTCGAGAAGGTGGCGGCGTCGGCGTACAGCGTGAGCCTGTTCACCGACTGGCGGGCGCCCGGTTTCCGGCAGGTGTGGCTCAAGCGGCGCGCCGACCAGCCGCTGACGGACTTCCCGTGGGCCGCACCCGCGACCGAGAAGCTGCACCCGGTGCCGGGGATGCCCGCGGTCAACTGCACGGAGCAGTTCGGGGTGCCGGGGCCCTGGCACGAGCGGCTTCCGCACTTCCGGGCCGAGTTCACGCCGAGCAGCGGCGCCGAACTGCAGTCGGAGTACCTGCTGCCGAGGCGGTACGCCCTGGACGCGCTGCGCGCCCTGGACGCGGTCCGTACGACGGTCGCGCCGGTGCTGCAGATCTGCGAGGTGCGCACGGTGGCCGCCGACGCACAGTGGCTGAGCCCGGCGTACGGGCGGGACACCGTGGCGCTGCACTTCACCTGGGTCGAGGACACGGCGGCGGTGCTGCCGGTGGTGCGGCGGGTCGAGGAGGCGCTGGAGGGCTTCGACGCGCGGCCGCACTGGGGGAAGGTCTTCACCGTTCCCGCGTCGGTGCTGCGCGAGCGCTACCCCCGGCTCGGCGACTTCCGGGAGCTGGCCCGCTCGCTCGATCCGCAGGGCAAGTTCGCCAACGCTTTCGTGCGGGATGTCCTGGGCGACTGACTTTATACACCCCATGTTTTAACCCGTTGCCGATTCACCCCAGTAGCCCATACTGTTGCGCCGCGCCGGGTCGACATGGCTCCGGCCTGCCCAAGGTCGGAGGTCAGGTGAGCGAGACGGTCCTGAGGACGCCCGCGCCGGGCCGGCTGTTCACACGGTCGGCCACGGCCGCGTCCTGCGCCGGGTTCGTCCTCATCGGGATGCTCCAGGCGCTCTACGGTCCGGCCGTGCCGGGTCTGCGCGCCGAGTTCGGTCTGTCCCCGGCGGGCGCCGGGCTCGGTCTGAGCCTGCACTTCACGGGGGGCGTGGCGGGCGTCCTCGCCTTCAACGCGATCCACTCCCGGATCAGCAACAGAGCGCTGCTGGCGGCGAGTTACGGCCTGATGGCACTGGGCGCCGCGGGCTTCGCGCTCGCCCCCGGCTGGCCGCCGGCCCTGGCCGCCGCCTTCCTCGCGGGCCTCGGCTTCGGCGGTATCGACTACGGCCTCAACCAGCTCTTCGCCGTCGGTTTCGGCGACCGCTCCACGGCCATGCTGAACGTGCTCAACGCCCACTTCGGCATCGGCGCGGTGCTCGGACCGGTGGTGGTGGCGTGGCTGGGCCGGGACGCGTACACGTACGCCTTCGGGGCGTGCGCGGCGCTCGCGGCGCTGCTGGTGGTCGCGGGGTCGAGCGGCGTCCGCACCCCGGTGACGGGCACGGAGGAACCGGTTCCCGCGAAGGGCCGGCTCGGGCTCCCGCGGATCCTCCTCGGCTTCCTCGCCCTCTACGTCCTCAACGTCGCCGTCGAGGCCGGTGTCGGCGGCTGGGAGCCCACCCATCTGGAGACCGTCGGCTACGGCGCGACCGTCGCCGCGTCGGCGACCTCGGTGTACTGGCTGATGATGACGGCGGGCCGCTTCCTCGTCGTCCCCGTCGCCCTGCGCCACTCCCCCGAACGCATCCTCACCGTCTGCGCGGCCGGCATGACCGTGTGCCTGCTGCTGGCACCGGCAAAAGGACTGGCGCCGGTGGCCTACGCCGGTGTTGGGTTGTTCATCGCGCCGGTCTTTCCGACCGGTCTGCCCTGGCTGAACAGGGCCCTTCCCCAGGCGAGGCGCGCCGGTGCCTGGGTCATCGCCGCGTCGATGGCCGGCGGGGTGGCGGCGCCGCCCCTGCTGGGCGTGGGCATCGAGACCTGGGGCATCCATGCGGTCCCCTGGCTGCTGACCGCGCTCTCCGCCGCCTCCCTCGCGGCAACCGTACGGCTGATCCAGCTCACCCGGAGGTCCGTCGAGTGATCGGCAGCATCGAGGTCCGCTCCCTCTCCCGCTCGTTCCACACCACCGTCCGCCGGCCCGGTTTCACCGGCGCCCTCAGATCCCTCGTCAACCCGGAACGGGCCGTCAAGCACGCCGTCTCCGACATCTCCTTCGACGTGGCACCCGGCGAACTCCTCGCCCTGCTCGGCCCGAACGGCGCCGGCAAGTCCACCACCATCAAGATGCTCACCGGCATCCTCACCCCCACCTCCGGCGAGGCCCGGGTGGCGGGCGTGGTGCCGTACGAGGACCGGGAACGCAACGCACGCAACATCGGCGCGGTCTTCGGGCAGCGCACCCAGCTGTGGTGGGACCTGCCGGTGCGGGAGTCGTTCGCGATCCTGCGCGACATCTACGAGGTGCCCGGGGCCGAACACGCCGCGCGTCTGAAGGAGTTCGACGACATCCTCGAACTGTCCTCCTTCTGGGACACCCGGGTGCGTCATCTCTCCCTGGGCCAGCGGGTGCGCTGCGACCTGGCCGCGGCGCTGCTGCACGACCCGCCGGTGGTCTTCCTCGACGAGCCGACCATCGGCATGGACGTGGTGGTCAAGGAGCAGGTCCGCGAGTTCCTGCGCCACCAGGTCGAACAGCGGGGCCGTACCGTCCTGTTGACCACGCACGACATGACGGAGGTCGAGCGGCTCGCCGAGCGGGTCGTCCTCGTCAACCACGGGCGGCTGGTCCTGGACGGCACCCTCGACGAGATCCGCCGCAAGTACGGCTCGACCTGGCAGGTGCGGGCCACCCTCGCCGACGCGCACACCGACGTCGTACCGCCGCCCGGCATCACTCTGCTGCGGCAGGAGGGCCCGCAGGTCGTGTTCGGTCCGGACGGACCCGACGCGCCCACCGTCCACCAGGCGCTCAAGGCGGTCATCGAGCGGTACGAGGTGACGGGCATCGCCATCGACGAGGCGGACCTGGAGGACGTGATGCGTGCCGCGTACGTCCACGCCGGTCCCGGCGCGGAAGGGGCCTGACGGTGGCCGTCCTGCACGCCTGGCGCGCCGCCCGCGTCACCCCGCTCGGCGAGCTGCACGCCCCGCCCCGGATGACGGCCGTGCTGGTCCGGCTGATCGTCCAGGTGGTGCTGGTCGCCTCCCTGTGGAACGGCCTGTACGACCGCACGACGGTCTCCGCCGGGATGAGCCGCGAGCAGGCCGTCACGTACGCCGTGCTGGCCGTACTCGCGTCCCGGCTGCGGGAGTTGGACCAGTACGCGGGCCGGGACACGGTCATCCAGCACATGCACTTCGGCACCATCGTCTACTGGTATCTGCGCCCGCTGTCGCCCGCCCGCTACCATGCCCTGCGCGCCCTCGGTGAGCAGGTCTACGGGGCCGCGTGGGCGCTCGCCGGATACGTGGTGTGCCTCGCCGCCGGGGTGGTCCAGCCGCCCGGATCGGCCGCCGTGGGCGGGGTGTTCGTGCTCAGCATGCTGCTCGGGCAGCTCGTGCTGTACCACGTCATGCTCCTGCTGGACCAGATGTGCTTCTGGACCGTGCGCAACAGCGCCGCCATGCTCATCCTGATCTTCGCGCAGAACCTGATGTCCGGGGTCTACGCCCCCCTGTGGTTCTTCCCCGCCTGGTTCCGCACCCTGAGCACCTTCCTGCCCTTCCAGGCGACGCTCAACGTACCGCTGTCCCTGTACGTCGGCCGCATCGAACTGTCCGACGCGCCGCTGCAGTTGGCGATCCAGGCCGGCTGGGTCGTGCTGCTCCATCTGTTCACCCGGTTCCTGTGGCGGCGGGCCGCCCGCCGGGTCATCTCCCAGGGAGGCTGAGGTCGATGAACGCCGTCAAGATCGCCTGGCGCGTCACGCGCCTCAACTTCCGCTCCCAGCTGGAGTACCGCACCGAGTTCCTTCTGATGGTCGCGATCGGCGCGATCTGGCAGGTGTCGGTGATCGTGTTCGCGACCGTGCTGCTGACCCGGTTCACCGGGATGGGCGGCTGGGACAGCTCCGACGTGCTGCTGATCCCGGCGACGCGGATGCTGGCGCACGGGCTGTTCGTCCTGGTCCTGGGCCGGATGCACGGCATCGGCCGGTTCAT
This sequence comes from Streptomyces griseorubiginosus, assembly GCF_017614965.1. Taxonomy (GTDB): domain Bacteria; phylum Actinomycetota; class Actinomycetes; order Streptomycetales; family Streptomycetaceae; genus Streptomyces; species Streptomyces griseorubiginosus_B. The sequence continues at coordinate 24,604 of NZ_WVUG01000055.1, forward strand.
CCAGGAGGGGCAGATCGACGTCTATCTGCTGCGGCCCATGCCGGTCCACCGGCAGGTGCAGCTGCAGTACTTCCCCACCAACGCGATCGGTGACCTGACCGTGGCCACGGGGCTGATGGCCGGTGCGCTGTCCCGCAGCCACCTCGACTGGAACGCAGGCCGCGTCACGTACCTCGTCGTCTGTCTCGTCGGCGGCATGCTGCTGGAGGCCGCCCTGTTCACCGCGGTGGCCAGCGCGTCCCTGCGTTTCCCCACGGCCGACTACTGGAGCCGCTGGCTGGAGGAGCTGCTGGGCACCTTCGGCAGCTACCCGCTCAACGTCCTGCCCAAGGCGGTGGGCGGCTTCCTCACCTTCGGCATCCCGCTGGCGTTCGTCGCCTACTTCCCGGCGGCCGTCCTCACCGGCCACGGCCACGACACGGGCGTCCCCTACTGGCTGGCGGCCGCCTCCCCCCTCATCGGCGTCCTCGCCTACCTCGCGTCCCGCCTCCTGTGGCGCTGGAGCCTGAACCACTACACGGGCGTCAACGGCTGACGGCCCGCCTCAGGCGGGTCACCCCGACCGCCGCACCGGAGTGAACAGCGCCACCCCGGCGATCACGAGGCAGGCCGTGGACGCTCTCCACATCGCACGTCGGCACTGGCCGGGGGAAGGACGGCAGGACGATGACTGAGCCGCACCACGACGTACGCGGCAGCGGCCCCGTACTTCTGATCATCCCCGGTGGCGCCGGGCACCCCATGGGCCTCGGTCCGCTGACCGACGCGCTCGCCGACCGGTTCACCGTCGTCACGTACGACCCCCTCGGCCTCGCCCATGGACGGCTCGGGGAGCCGGTGGAGGACCAACGGGTCGAGGAGTGGAGCGAGGGGGCACACCGGGTCCTCGAAGCGGTCCTGCCCGAAGGCGAGTCGGCCTACGTCCTCGGCACCAGCTCCGGCGGCATCGTGGCCCTCGACCTGCTCGCCCGCCGTCCGGAACGGCTGCGGCACGTCGTCGCGCACGAGCCGCCGTGCGTGGGGGTACTGCCCGACGGTCTCCGGCACCGGGCCATGTTCCGGGCGGTGTACGACACTTACCGCGCGGCGGGCCTGCAGGCGGCGGCGACACGGCTGAACGCCGCGCTGACGGGACAGGAGCCGTCGCCGGATCCGGTCGGCGGCCACCCCTTGTCCAGAGACGAGGAGTTGAGGAACCCCATGGCCCTCTTCCTCGCTCACGTCCTGCGCCAGTTCACCTCCTATCCCCCCGACCTGGCCGCCCTCACCGACTCCCGCAGCCGTCTCACCCTTGCCGCCGGTTCCGACTCGGGGGGTCAACTGCTCTATCGGACAGCCGAGTTCCTCGCCAACCACACCGGCAGCCGCTTCGTCGAGTTCCCCGGCGGTCACGTCGGCGTCGCCCAACACCCGGCCGCGTTCGCCGAACGGCTCGTCCAGACGCTGACCCCGCTCCCCGGGTCGTCGAACAGGACCCGCACCTCCGGTCCGTCAGTCCACCGCACGGCCAACTCCCCTGCCCCGTAGGGCTCCACGGACACCGTCTCCCCCAACGGCACAGGATTCGCCTGCCCGGTGAGCCGCGCCAGGGCCACGAAGAGCGTGGCCTCGTCGCCGGTGATCCCGGTGAGGGTGTCCGACAGGCCGACGGCCGGGAGGAGTTCGGCTCGCAGCCCTTCCTCTTCCGCCGTCCATCCCGTCACCCGGACCGGCGTCCCCGGTCCCGCACCGGTGACTCTGAACGCCCGCACCTCCACGGCCCCTCGCACCAGCACCACACTGGTGACCCGGGCGCCCGCGCCGGCGAGATGCCGTGACGCCGCCCATCCGTCGCCCACGCCCAACGGCTCGATCTCGGTCCGGCCCGGGTGGTCGCCGATGATCACGCTGTTGTCGTACGACGGGGAGGGCGCCGTCGCCGTCGAGTACGCGAGGCGCGTGTAGTACGGGTCGTAGCGGACGTCCTCGCTGCCGTGGTTGTGAAGGCGCACCAGGCCGTCCGAAGCGGTCGACTGCACAAGCCAGTTGGGCGGGACGATCGGTGTAGTCGCGTCCCCGCGCTCGGCGGGTCCCGGTTCCTCCGTCGCCGTCCACACCGGGTGGTCGGGCGGCAGGAGGAGGCCGAGGAAGCCCTTGGCGGCCCAGTACGGCGAGGCGGGGCCCGAATACCCTTGCAGGACGGCCGGGTCGGGGCCGTGCCAGCCGAGGGTGAGAAGACCTCGGTCGTCCACGGCTCCCCGTTCCAGGAAGTACTTCAGCGCGCCCGAGGCGAGCCTGCGCGTCTCCCCGGGGGCGAGGGGCGTCCGGTCCGTCAGCGCGCCGAGCCACAGCGGTGCCGTGGTGGCGAAACGGTAGGTCAGGGAACGGCCCTGGTGCATCGGCGCGCCGTCGCCGCCGAAGAGACGGGCGTAGTCCTCCAGATGGCGCGAGAGTCTGCCGCCGTAGAGGTCGAGCAGGCGTTCGTCGTCGGCGAGCCACGCGTGCAGCATCGGGTAGAGGTGCATCGCCCAGCCGTTGTAGTAGTCGAACTTGCGGCCGTCCCCGTCGGTGTACCAGCCGTCTCCGAGGTACCAGTCCTCGATGCGTTCCAGGCCGCGGTCGATCGCCTTGCGGGAGGCCACCGTCTCGTGACCGATCTCGTCGAGGAATCCGCCCACCGTCACGGGAAACAGTTCCCAGTTGCACGGCCATGCCTCGGCGGTCAGCGCGTCGCCGAGCCAGGCCGCCGCCCGCTGTCGTACCCCGTCGTCCAGCCGGTCCCACAGCAGCGGGCGGGTCAGGCGCAGGGCGAGGGCGATGGAAGCTGCCTCGACCAGGGGCTGGCCGCGGTCCTCGATGCGGGGCCAGACGCCCGCGGTGCCGGCCGCGAGGCCCTCGGCGTAGCGCTGGAGAGCGCTCTCGTCTCGGCGGAAGGCCGCGAGGAGGAGCGTCCGGGCGTACCCCTCGAGGCCGTCGGAGAGCCGGCCCGACCAGCTCTGGCGGTCACCGGGAAGGTGGTAGAGCGCGCCGCCCTCGGCCGCGTACGGCTCGACCGCGGCGAGCAGGGCGTCGGCGGCCGCCTCCCAGTGGGCTCGGGTGCAACCGGTGCGCGGGCTCAGGGTGACGTCGGCGACAGGCAGGTGCATCGGCTCTCTCTCAGGGAATTCCGGATCACCCGGAGGGAAGACCTGGGGCGCCCCGGTTCCGGTCGAGACGCCCCAGGCGTTCATCCCGCCCGCACCAGGCCCTTCGGCACCAGGTGCTGGGCGAGAAGTCCGTCACGGACAAGACCCGCGTACACCGTCGCACCGTATGCGGAGGTGTGGGTGTTGTCCTTCTTCTCGTTGTAGAGGTAGATCGCTTTGGAGCCCTCGACACCCAGGGACTCCACCAGCGCCTTCGTCCTCGCGGTCAGATCGATCAACGGTACGTGCTCCGCGGCCGCCACCGACCGGATGACCGCGGGATGATCCACACCGAGACCATTGACCAGCAGCGCTGTGTTGTTGTTCAAGGTGCCGTCCGCATTGAACCACCGCCGCACGATCGGCGTCACCAGGACCGGCTTTCCGCCCCTGTCCCGCACCCCGGCCACGAGCGTCTCCAGGTTGGCCCGGTAGGTCGCCTCGTCGGTCGTCTTGTCGTTGTGCGCCAGCTGGATCAGTACCAGGTCACCGGGGCGGATCAGGGGTCGCACCGTCCCCCACAGCTGCGGGTTCCCCAGGTACGTGACCGTACTCTCGCCGGAATCCGCGTAGTTGGCCACCGACACGCCCTTGCGGAGGAACCGCGGGAGCTGCTGGCCCCAGCCGGAGTACGGGTCGGCGGGCTGGTCGCAGACCGTGGAGTCGCCGACGAGGAGGATCTGGCGGGTGTGCCGGGCCGCCGGGGTGACGCGAATGCCCGCCAGGGCGGGGGCCGAGCCGCCAAGGGCCAGGTCCAGGCCGGGCGTTCCGTCCGGGCCGGTCGGCTCGCCCTCCGGTGTACGGACGTTCACGGTGAAGCTGCGGGCCACGCGCTCGCCGGCCGCGGCGGGCGTCTCGGGGAGCAGGGAGCGGCGGGTCTCGCCGCTGATGCCGGTGCTGGACGCGGCCTCGCCGCCGAGCAGGACGGTCACGTCGTAGGCGCCGGGCGGCACGTCGAAGTGGCAGGCGGTGGCGGTGCAGTGATCCAGGCCGACGGGCTGTGTCGCCTCGTGGGCCTGGGCCGGCGTGGCGGTCAGTCCGGCGCCGAGGGTCAGGGCCGCCAGCACGGTCGGCTTGAAACGTCTCATTCGCGAATCCCTCCGTAGAACGACCGGAACGACAGAGCCTGGCCGCTGGACCGTACCGCCACTGGCAAGCGCTTTCTAGCCCTTGGAGCGATTTCACATGACTGCCAACCTCCATCAGGTGAAAGCCCTTTCGCGAAATCGATTCAACTGTCACCCTGCCAAGCACTCGCACCCCCACGGCTCATGAAGGAGGCACCCCCATGTCCGAAACCGCGAACAGACCGGTCGGCCGCCGCACCTTCGTCCTCGGCACCGCGGCCACCGCGTCCGCCGCCGCCCTCGCCGGTCCGCTCGCCGGCTCCGCGTCCGCCGCCGGCTTCGGCTGGAGCGACGACGGCTCCCACTACGTCGTCGACACCGGCGCGAGCCTGGTCTTCAAGGTCAGCAAGACCAACGGCGACCTGACCTCGCTCGTCTACAAGGGCACGGAGTACCAGGGGTACGGCGGCAAGAACTCCCACATCGAATCCGGCCTCGGCACCTCGACGGTGACGATCGCTCAGTCCGGCCCGACCATCCTGGTCTCCGTCACCTACGGCACGCTTCGGCACTACTACGCGGCCCGCAGCGGCGAGAACAACGCCTATCTGTGGACCGACAAGGCCGACGACTCGGTTTCCGCGACCCGTTACATCGTGCGCGTCAAAGCCGGGATGTTCCTCAACGACGAACCCGACAGCTACACGTACACGACGAGCACCGTCGAAGCCTCGGACGTCTTCGCCAAGTCCGACGGCCAGACCCGCTCCAAGCACTACTCCAGGCTGCGGGTCATCGACTACGAATACATCGGCTGGACGACGGGAAGCGTCGGCCTGTACATGGTCCGCTCCAACCACGAGAAGGCGTCCGGCGGCCCCTTCTACCGCTCCCTGCTGCGCCACCAGAGCGCCGACGGCGGCGGCCTCTACGAGATCCTCTACTACGGCGAGAACCAGACGGAGTCCCAGCGCTTCGGCCTCCAGGGCCCCTACGTCATCGCCTTCACCGACGGCGGCGCGCCCTCGTCGTCGCTCCACCACGCCAACATCACTACGGCCTGGGCGGATTCGCTCGGCATCTCCGGGTACGTGCCCGCGAGCGGACGCGGAAAGGTCGCCGGCGTCGGGATCACCGGACGCGACACGGCGTACCCGTACACCGTGGGCCTCGCCAACTCGGCCGCGCAGTACTGGGGTTCGGCGCGCTCCTCCGACGGCTACTTCTCCCTTCCGGGTGTGCTGCCGGGGACGTACACGCTGACCGTCTACAAGGGCGAACTGGCCGTCTACAGCGGCTCGGTGGTGGTCACCGCGGGCGGCACGACCACGCTCAACACCATCGCCGTCCCGTCCTCGAACGACCCGAGCAACGCGAGCGCGATCTGGCGCATCGGCGACTGGAACGGCTCGCCGAGCGGGTTCAAGAACGCCGACCTGATGACGTACGCGCATCCGTCCGACGTCCGTGCCGCCTCCTGGACCGGCAACGTGGTGATCGGCAGCGGCGGTGAGACGTCCGCGTTCCCCTGCTATCTGTGGAAGGACGTCAACAGCGGCATCGTCGTCTACTTCAAGCTGACCGCCGCCCAGGCCGCCGCGGCGCACACCCTGCGGATCGGGGTGACGACGGCCTATGCCAACGGCCGGCCGCAGGTCGTCGTCAACGACACCTGGACCTCCGCCGTCCCCTCGCCGCCCGCCCAGCCGAGCACCCGGTCGCTGACCGTGGGCTCCTACCGGGGCAACAACCACACGTTCACCTACAGCGTGCCCGCGTCCGCCTGGCTGACGGACGCCAGTGCCTACAACACGCTGAAGATCTACGTGGCGAGCGGCTCGGGGTCGACCTCCTATCTGAGCGCGGGCACGTCGATCGACGCGATCGATCTGCTGATCTGACGTCAGGTGCCGCGCGTCCACTGCTGGTTGGTGCCTCCGTTGCAGGTGTAGGTGATGATCGCGGCGGAGTTGGCGGTGGACGCGCCGGACACGTCCAGGCACTCACCACTGGCGCGGGCCTTGATGTTCACATAGGAGCCCGAGGTGACGACCGACCACTGCTGGGCGGTGGCGCCGGTGCAGTTCTCCTGGGTGACGTCGGCGGCGTTCTCCTGCAGGCACAGGGAGCTGCCGCGGCCCATCAGCTCGTAGTAGCCGGTCCCGAGGTCCTTGAACCACCACTTCTGGTTGGTGCCGCCGTTGCAGGTGTACTGGCTGATGGCGACGCCCTGCCACAGGGACTGGTTCGCCACGTCCGCGCACTTGCCGCTGTGCCGGGCGACGAGCGTGTTGTACGTGGCGCTCGTCCCGCTGATCGTGCCGGCGGTGGTGTCGACGGTGACCTCGGGGTACCAGGACATGGACATCGAGGTGGAGGTGGGGAAGGACAGCGGCAGCCAGACGTAGCGGGAGTCGTTGACCGTGCCGCCGAAGGAGTTGCCCCACCGGTCGCCCATGTAGAGGTACGAGGTGCCCGAGGTGCCGGTGACCGTCAGGACGTAGGCGGTCTGGGAGTTGTAGGCCGTGGAGTCGCCGACGTTGGTCCAGGAGGTCCAGGGGCCGGAGAGGCTGGTGGCGGTGGCGTACTGCTGCTGGTTGGCGCTCCAGCCGGTCGCGCCCGAGGTCAGCATGAAGTAGACGCCGCCCCGTTTGAACAGGGCCGGGGCCTCACGGTGGCCGCCGGGCCAGGGGTTGGCGACCAGGCCGGCGATGGCCGTGTAGTCGGCGGTGAGCCGGTAGATGTGCAGGTCGTAGTTCTCGTTGGCCGCCGAGACCATGTACGCGGTTCCGTCGGTGTCGACGAACGTCGTGAGGTCACGGGACATGTACTGGCCCAGCGGCTGGAAACTGCCCTGGTAGGTGTAGTTCCCGTCGACGGTGTCGGAGACGGCGACGGCGGCACGGGCCTCGCTGTAGTCGACGCCGTTCTCCTTGTGCATCCACATCACGAACTTGCCGGTGGAAGCGTTGTAGACGACCTTCGGGCGCTCGATGTAGGCGGTGCCCAGTTCGGTGGCGGAGGACTGGGTCAGGACGTGGTTCCTGAACTCCCAGTTCTTCAGGTCGGTGGAGCGGTAGGCGTCCACGTACCGGAAGGTGTTGTCGGCGTTGCGGTCCTCGCCGAACCAGTAGTAGTAGGAGCCGACCTTGATGACGCCCCCGCCGTGCGCGTGGACGGCGGCGCCCGAAGTGTCGGTGAACCGGGTGCCGTTGGTGATCGTCTGGGCGGCCGCCTGGGCGGGGCCGGCGGTGGCGAGGGCAGCGGACAGGCCCAGGCACAGGGCGAGCAGGACCGCGTACGCACGTCTCATCTCACACACTCTCCTTCACGGAGTCGGCCGCCGTGTCGGCCACGGGGATGCCGAAGTGGGGGGTGCCGTCCGGGTTCCAGTCGAGCCGCTGGATCCGGGTGTGGCGGTTGGGGTCGTCCAGGGGGTCGCCGGTGATCTCCTTGTACGGGCGCGCGTGGTAGACGAGCACGTCGCTGCGGCCGTCCTCGGCGACCGTGAAGCAGTTGTGGCCGGGGCCGTACTGCTTCGTCGTGTCGTTGCTGGTGAAGACCGGGACCGGGGACTTGGACCAGTTCGCGGGGTCCATGAGGTCGGCGTGCGCGTCGGCCGTCAGCAGGCCCATGCAGTAGTGGTGGTCGGTGGCGGACGCCGAGTAGGACAGGAAGAGCCGGCCGTTTCGGGCGAGGACGGCCGGGCCCTCGTTGACCTTGTAGCCGACGCACTCCCAGTCGAACTCCGGGGTGGACAGCCTTACTTGGGGCCCCGTCAGGGTCCAGGGGTTCGCCATCCGGGACAGCCACAGGGCGGTGTTGTTGTCCATGCCGGGCTCGTGCTGGGCCCAGACGAGATAGCGCGTTCCGCGGTGACTGAAGGTGGTGGCGTCGAGGGAGAAGGTTTCCCAGGCCGTTCTCACCTGTCCCTTCTCCACCCAGGTCCCCTTGAACGGATCGGCACCGGCGTTCTCCAGGACCCAGATGCGGATGTCCCAGACGCTTTCGGCGGGCGCGGAGGCGAAGTAGACGTACCACTTGCCGCCGATGCGGTGGATCTCCGGCGCCCAGATGTGCGCGCCCATCGCACCGGTGGCGTGCCTGGCCCAGATGGCCGACTCGGCGGCCGTCGCGAGCCCGTCGAGGGTGCGGGAACGGCGCAGGACGATCCGGTCGTACTCGGGGACCGTCGCCGTGAAGTAGTAGAAGCCGTCGGCATGGCGGTGGATGTACGGGTCGGCGCGCTGCCGGACGAGCGGATTCACGAACGGGGCGGCCTGCCCGTTCGGCGCGGCGGTGGCCGGGGTGGGGGTCGCCGCGAGGGCGCCCGCGGCCAGGGCGGCTCCCTTCAGCATCAGTCGGCGGGGGGGGGGATGGGGGTCTGCGGGCACGTCGTCATCGCGGCTCATACGGCTTGCCTCTCGGGGGTGTTCGAGATGTCAAACAACATCTGTCATGACGAACGCCGAAAAGGTAAGGGTGTGGAACGGGGAGGTCAACGGGTCTGACGCGACGGACAGGAAGCGCTTTCGACACGGTCCGCCGGAGCGCCGGTTTTCTGTTATCGCCGCTCCACCCCGCCGTCTCCACCCACGTGCACAGCCATATCCCCAAGACAGCAGCCGCCGCCGGAGCTCTGGTGGCGATCGCCGCCCTGCTCTCCACGGCGGGCCCCGCCTCGGCCGCCGGACCCCGTGACGTCACCGCCGACGTGCGCGGCGACGGGACGCTGGTCCTCACCAGGGGCAGCGACTTCACACTCCCCCGGTCACGGCAACGGCAGGGGCGGGTGGTGACCTCGCTGAGCGGCAGGGGCACGGTGAAGGGGGCCGTGACCAGCGAGGGCGTCGTGTTGAAGGTGGGCGGTGCCGTCCGGCTCGCCGGGGACCTGGATATGGCGGCCGCCTGGTCCGCTCCCGCCCGGGAGATCACGGTGCTGGAGAACACGGGGAAGTCGCAGACCCTCGGCACGTTCGCAGGCCTGAAGGAAGGCGCACGGCTCGAACTCGCCGACACGACGTATCGGATCGGCTACCGGGGCGGCGACGGCAACGACGTCGTCCTGTCCGCCGTGAGCTCCGCCGGGCATTCGCCCGCGGCGCGCTCGATCAGTCCGTCCGGCCCGTCGGTGGCCTCCGTTCCTCGCACCGCCAACCCCGCGAGCAGCGGGCTGGGTTGGTGGCCGTACGCGCTGGCGGTCGGGTTGCTCGTCGGGCTCGTGGTGCCCGCGCTGAAGCGGCGCGAGGGCCGGCGGAGAGGCGGACGGCACGCGGCGCAGGGGTAGGGGGCGCGGGGCCGCGGGGCGCCGGAGTTCGCCCGCAGGTCGCCGGAGCCGCCCGAGCCGTTCGCCGCGGGCCGGGGGGTCGCCCGAACCGTTCGCCGCGGCTCCTTGCGGTGTGAGACTCACCGTCCGCTCGGAGCCTGCCTCAAGGCTGGATCCGGGCCGCTTCCGGGGCCGGGGCCGGGGCCTCCTCCTTCTGCCGGCCGCGCAGCCACACGTACACCGGGATCCCGGCGAAGAGGAACAGCACGCCCTGGTAGACGGCCGCGTAACCGGCTCCCGCGATCAGCCAGAAGGAGAAGGCGAAGGAGAGCGCCGCCACCAGGAGATCGCGGACGAGACCCGCAGGGCGGACGCGGGCCCGCGTGCCCCGGGCCAGCCAGTAGAGCTGGGCGGCGGCCGAGAGGAGATAGGGGACGCAGCCGGTGAACGTGGTGATGAGGACCAGGACCCGGAAGGTGGTGTCGGGACCCGCCGTGTAGTTCAGGGCGATCAGGATGGTGCCGAGGACCGCCACCGCCCAGACGCCGAAACCGGGGACGCCGCCCTTGCCGACGCGGGCGAACGGTTCCGGGAACAGACCGTCGCGCGCGGCGGCGTACGGCATCTGCGCGGCCAGCAGGATCCACCCGTTGAGGCAGCCGGTGATCGAGGCGACGGCGACCAGGGCGATCGCGGTGCCGCCCCAGGAGCCGCCGGTGATCGCGTTCACGGCGTCGGCGAAGGGCGCCCCGGAGTCGACCAGCTTCTCGTGCGGGACGAGGCCGAAGACGGCGATGGTGCCGAGGATGTAGACGACGGCGGAGGCCAGGGTGCCCAGGACGCTCGCGCGGCCGACGGTGCGCCCGGGGTCCGTCACCTCGCCCGCGCTGACCGCGGCCGACTCGACACCGAGGAAGCTGTAGAGAAGCAGGGCGGCCGCGGCGGCGATCGCGCCCGGCGCACTGTCGTGAGAGGCGTTGAAGGGGCCGAAGTTGTCCGCGCGCACGAAGAACAGGCCGATGGTGGCCACCAGGAGCAGCGGCACGAACTTCAGGACCGTCGAGACGATCTGCACCGCGCCGACCCAGCGCGTGCCGGCGAAGTTCGCGGCGGCCGGCAGCCACAGCGCGGCGAGGGCGACGACCGCCTCCAGAACGTGGTTCCCGTGCAGGGGGATCAGGACGTCGACGTATCCGACGACCGCGGTGGCGAGGGCCGCGATGCTGACCCAGCACATCGTCCAGTACGACCAGGCCGACAGGAACCCGGCGAAGGGGCCGAAGGCGTCGCGGGGGTAGACGTAGAGGCCGCCGGTGACCGGGCTGCGGCGGGCGAGGCTGCCGAAGAGCAGGGCGAGCAGCACCGCGGCGACCGACAGCACGACGAAGGCCACCAGACTGACCGTTCCGTACGGGGCGACGGCGGCGGGCAGCGCGAAGATGCCGCCGCCGATGATGTTTCCCATCACCAGCGCGGTGGCCGCGGCCAGGCCGAAACTCCGTCGGCGCGGGGCGGATGCGGGAGCCGCCTCGGACGGCAGGGACGGCTCCGGCGCGGCGGACGAGGACTTCTCGGACGGCTCGGGCGCGGGGGACGAGGACTTCTCGGACGGCTGGGGCGGCTGGGGCGCGTCGGCCTCGGGCGAGCTGGTGGCGGTCATGGCTGTTCCAGGGGTGGAGCGGGGACGGGGAGGGCCGTGATCGTAACCCGGCATCCCACATGATGGTCATTCTGTTCATTGAGTGGACACAATCGAGTGCGGGTTCCGGCTCCGCCTCGACTACCGTCAAGGGCATGACCAGCGACACCACCCTCGCCGCGGCCCTCGCCGCCGGCCCCGTCGTGCTCGACGGCGGCATGTCCAACCAGCTCGAGTCCGCCGGGCACGACCTGAGCGACGAGCTGTGGTCGGCCCGGCTGCTCGCGGAGCGGCCCGAGGCCATCACCGAGGCGCATCTCGCCTACTTCGAGGCCGGCGCGGACGTGGCCATCACCTCCAGCTACCAGGCCACCTTCGAGGGCTTCGCCAAGCGCGGCGTCGACCGGCGACGAGCGGCCGAACTCATCGCGCTGAGCGTGGAGTTGGCGCGCGAGGCGGCCCGGCGGGCACAGGCGAAGGGGGTGACGCGGCCGCTGTGGGTCGCCGCTTCGGTGGGACCGTACGGGGCGATGCTGGCGGACGGTTCCGAGTACCGGGGGCGGTACGGGCTGAGCGTGGCCGAGCTGGAGGCCTTCCACCGGCCCCGGCTGGAGGTGCTCGCCGGGGCCCGCCCCGATGTGCTCGCGCTGGAAACGGTTCCGGACGCCGACGAGGCGCGGGCGCTGGTACGGGCGGTACGGGGGCTGGAGGTGCCGGCCTGGCTGTCGTACACCGTGGACGGCGACCGGACCCGCGCCGGGCAGCCGTTGGAGGAGGCGTTCGCCCTGGCGGCCGAGGCGGAGGAGATCGTCGCGGTGGGGGTGAACTGCTGCGCGCCCGGCGACGTCGACGGCGCGGTCGAGATCGCCGCCCGGGTCACCGGCAAGCCCGTCGTCGTCTATCCCAACAGCGGGGAGGCGTGGGACGCCGGGGCCCGGTCGTGGAAGGGGCGGTCGTCCTTCGCACCGGAGC
>NZ_WVUG01000560.1 GCF_017614965.1 Streptomyces griseorubiginosus
GGGTATGGGGCTGGGGTCCGATTTCGAACGCCTCGACGAAGGCGCGGAAGGACTCGACCAGGACGACACGGCCGGGACTCCGGCAGGGCCGGCAACGCCGAGAAGGCGTCTCTTCACCCTGCGCAAAGAGCCCGTCATGCCGCTCCCCGAGGGTGGGACGGAAGACGGCACCGAAGCGGTGACCAGCAGGTCCGGCGCCCGTCTGTCGGACACGACGAAATGGTTCTGTGCCGCCGCCTACCTGCGTGACGACCATGTCGGGGCGCTGGCGAAGCTGGCCTCCACGTACTCGGTCGTCGCACCGCGGCTCTTGTGGATACTGCTCACCCGCCGCGATCGTGAGAAGCGGGACAAGGCACTGCGGGCGGTCTCCGGGATCCTCCCCTCGACCGACATTCAGTGGCCCGTGCATCTCGGTCATGCCTACGTCCGCTGGGTGCGGCGACGGGTCGGCCGTGGACGTCCCGTTCCGCCCCACGGCTTCCACCTCACCCCCGTCCTGCAGAACGCCGCCTCCGCCGAGAAGCTCACCATCCTGCGCAGAGTCCTCGTGCTGGCGGTGCTCGCCGCGTCCGCGCTCACCGGCACGGCCGCGGGGATCGGCCCGGCCCTGACGGTACTGCTCGGCGGAACCTGGGCCGTCTGTTACGTGGACCGCCTCCTCGCGTACGTCGGCTTCCGCAGGGCCCCCTGGACCGAGAGACGTGGAGGACGCGATCTGCGGTGGTGGGTGGGTCCCTGGCGTCGCCGCATGTTCCGGCGGGACCCGGGCGAGCGGGACGGACTCGTGGTGCCGTACACCCTGCGGCTGCGGGGTGACGGCCCTGCCCGGCACCACCTGGTGGGCGCGGGAACGGTGTGGTTCGAGGAGGCCATCGGCATCGACGTCACGCCGGCCGCCGCGAAGGACACGCTGAAGGACGAGACGGAGGAGGAGAAGCTCGTACGGCAGACGTTCCAGAGTGCCGACGAGATCCTCGCCGGTACCACGGGGCAGGGCGTCGTCGCCTTCACTCCGGAGGAGCTGCACCGGCACGTGGCCCAGGAGATGCGACGGCTCATCGACCACCGTCCCTCCCACCACCCGGAGAACCGGCTCGACGTGTTCGACGTCGCCGCGGTGTCGGCGGAGCGCTGGGACGACATCACCGACGAGGAATGGGATTCCCTGCTCGTCCTCGCCAGGCTCGGCACCGGTGCGGCGGGAGCCAGTTCCGCCACGAAGGAATCCCGCCGCCTGCTGTGCATACGCATCGTGTCCTGGGACGGCGAACTCGTCGCCGCGCTGTACGTGAGCTTCGCCTACGAGCATCACTTTCTGCGCATCACCATCCGCGCGCAGGTCATCCATCCCATCCATCCCACACTGCGCACCGGGGTGAAAGCGGCCGAGCGTGGTGGGGCCGGCTGGCATGCGCGAACCATGGTGAACGCCCTGCTCGACATCTTCGCGTTCCTCAACCGGCTGCGGGCGCCCCTGCGTTCGAACCGTGCGCCGATGGATCCGGGGCACGGACCTGTGAGCCTGCGGGAGGTCTACTCCTCGCGCTACATGGACGACATGCTCCAGTACGACGACGCCCGGCGGCACGTGGACTGGACGCAGCGCTGCGTCTTCCGTGCCGCGCTCGGCTTTCTCCGGGAGCACAACGTCGACATCAGCGCGTTCGTGCAGCAGGCCACGTACATCCTGCAGAACTCCGGGGTCATCAACTCGGGGGTCATGGGGGACGTCCAGAACCAGCCGCACGCCCGGAACTCGAACCAGAGCTCGAACAAGATCGCCGTCAACGCGGCGCCTACCTTCGGAGGAGACGGTTCATGATGAAGTTCGGTCCTCGCGGCGCACGAGGCCAGGAACCCGGCGCGTCCAACAGCGGCGTCCAGATCACCGGCGGAACGGTGGGCGACGTCCAGAGCCAGCCCGGGGCGGTGGGGTCCGTGCAGAAGATCCTGCGGGGTCCTTCCTCCGCGGGGTCGGACGACGAATGGACACGGACGCTGAACGCGCTCGACGCGGTGCTGACGGGTGAGCCGGAGGGGGTCACCGATCCGCAGAGTTGTCGTCAGCTGCTGGCTCTGATCCGTGAACAGAACATCGGTGACGCTGCTCAGCGGGACCTGGCAGGGTCGCGGCTCCAACTGATTCGGACGATGTGCACGGACGCTCAGTCTGTCCTCACGCTGATCGGCTCCGCGCTGGGACTGCTCGGCATCGCGACGGGCTGAGGCGGACGGGAACGGGGCCCGGCGGTCACCGGGCCCCGTCGTCGTGGTTTCTGCTGTCCGCTACGGGCGCCAGTCGATGAGGATGCCGTCGTAGAGCTCCGCGTCGGTGAGCTCCAGGGGGGTCGGGCCCGCGTGGAAGAAGGCCGTGTTGTCGGTCTTCAGCTTGCGGAGGTAGTCGAAGGCCTTGTTGTCGTGCTCGCCGAACGCGACGAAGGAGAAGAACACCGAGGGGTGGGTCTTCGCGGCGTCGCTGAGGGACTGGGTGGCGG
>NZ_WVUG01000561.1 GCF_017614965.1 Streptomyces griseorubiginosus
GCCGTACCCCCAGGTCGCCCAGCGACCGCCCCACCAGCGTGGTCACCATGTACACGTTGTACGGCACCGTCGACAGCTGCTCCGAACTGCCGAGCACGTCCTTCAGATACTTGGCGCTCCAGTTGGAGACGGTCGAGTCCCCGATGTACGCGAAGGTCATCACCAGACACAGCGGCAGCAGCAGCTTGAAGACGACCGACTGCCCCTGGCTGCGCTCCTCCGCCAACACGGCCACGGGATCGGCGTCGACATACCACCGGCTCCCGATCAGCGCGGCCGGCAGCAGCACCGCGACGACCGGCAGATACGACACCCACAGCGCGAGATGCCAGTGCGCCCCCACCCAGGCCAGCGAGGCCCCCACGATGCCGCCCAGACTGAACGCGGCATGGAAGCTGAGCATGATGCTGCGCCCGTACGACCGCTGCAGGCTCACCCCGAGCATGTTCATCGAGGCGTCCAGCCCGCCCACCGCCAGCCCGAAGGCGGCCAGCGCGATCCCCAGTTCGGCGAGCTGGTCCCCCGACCCGACACCGACCAGCGCCAGCATCACCACCGGCTGCAGACAGCGCAGCAGCACACTGGGCCGTATTCGCTTCACCAGCTGCTCGGTCGTCACGCTTCCGACGCCGGCCAGGATCGGCACGGCGGCCAGGAAGGCGGGCAGCAGCGCGTCGGAGACGCCGTACCGGTCCTGAATGGCCGGGATGCGGGTCACCAGAAGGGCGAAGGTGGCGCCCTGGGCGAAGAAGCTCAACGCCAAGGAGGCCCTACCGCGCCGCAAGACATCTGTCATGGCGGCGAGCGTAGGGCCCCTGGCTACCTGTGGGTAGATCAAGCCAAAGATGAATTTCCTTCACCTTTACCTTCGGTGCCTTCAGGCGGCGACAGCGACCTCGGGAACCTCGGCGGTGTCGGCGGCGGCCACCTCGGCGGAGACCATCCGCGCCATCGGCTCGGCGGCGACCTTACGGCTGACGAAGAGGGCCAGCGTGATCGTGCCCGCGAGGATGACCGACCCGAGCCAGACCATGGTGTCGACGGGCACCGTGTACGCCCCGACGATCCGCACGACGCACTCAGCGAGCAGGGCCACGCCCCACACCACCGAGAACACCCGCTCCAGCCGCCGGAACGCCGCCGACCCGACCGCCAGCCGCTCCCAGGCGGCCTCCCTCGCCGCGTCCCCCCGCGTCAGGAAGGGCTTGAACCCCTCGGTCATCATCGGCCGGCCCATCACCACCGACACCAGGACGGCGATCCCGATCACGCTGCTGACCCCGCTGTCCTTGGCGAGCATCAGCCGCGGGTCGCCGGAGAGGAAACTCAGCGCCAGCGACACCACGTTCACGAGCAGGATGAGCCCGGCCAGACCGTTGACCCGACGCTCCTTGACCAGGCCCCACACGGTCCGGAGCGCCGGCCCGACGCTGCTCCAGGCCAGGGCGGCGAAGGTGCTCGCGCCGAACCCGTCCTTCAGCAGGTAGTACGTTCCGAGCGGCACCGCCACGTCCACGATCAGCGGCCCGAAGGTGCTCTGCTTGTTCGCCTTCTCGGTGTTGCTCGTCTTCGTCGTCATGCCCTCTACCTTCGCGGAGGGCACCCCCACGGCAGTAGAAACGATCGTCCAGGGCTCGGCATGACATTTGTCAGCCGAGCAGACCTGCCAACTCACACATGTCGCTGAACAGTTGGGTGGCCCCGGCGAGCTTGGCGGCGGGGGTCACGGCGGTGAACCCGTAGACGTCCATCCCGGCCGCGACAGCCGCCCGCACCCCCAGCGGACTGTCCTCGACGACCACGCACCGCTCCGGCGCGACCCCCATCCGCTCGGCCGCGTACAGGAACAGATCCGGCGCCGGCTTCCCCCGCCCGACGTCCTCGGAGCTGAAGATCTGCTGTTCCCCGAACCACCGGTCCAGCCCGGTCTTCCGATGCCCCACCCGAATCCGCTCATGACTCCCGGAGGACGCCACGCAGTACGGCACCCCGTCCGCCGCGAGCTTCTCCAGCACGTCGACGGCCCCGGGCATCGCCTCCAACTCCCGCTCGAAGGCGGCGAACACCCGCCCATGGAAGACGTCGTCGAAGTCGTCCGGGAGCCGTTGTCCCGTCCGCTCCAGCACCAGGTCATGCACCCGGTGCATCGCCGACCCCATGTAGTCCCGGATGGAGTCCTCGTACGACGTCGGATGCCCCAACTCGGTCAGATAGGCGGCCAGGAGCCGGTTGGAGATGGGCTCGCTGTCGACGAGGACGCCGTCGTTGTCGAAGATGACGAGGTCGTAGCGCATGGAGTCACTGTAAACGCAGAAAACCCCGCACCGGAAAGGTGCGGGGTTTTCTCAATAATTGTTCGGCGGCGTCCTACTCTCCCACAGGGTCCCCCCTGCAGTACCATCGGCGCTGTAAGGCTTAGCTTCCGGGTTCGGAATGTAACCGGGCGTTTCCCTCACGCTATAACCACCGAAACACTATGAA
>NZ_WVUG01000562.1 GCF_017614965.1 Streptomyces griseorubiginosus
CCCCGACCCCGTTCGACCACCGCATGGGCGTCTTCGGCGCCGACGACGAGTTCGTGGCCACCGCCGTGCCCTTCCTCACCGAGGGTCTCGGCGCCCCCGGCGAACCCCCGCCCGCGGCCATCGCCGCCCCGGCCAAGCTGGACCTCCTGCGCGACGCCCTCGGCAGCGACACCAAGGAGGTGGCGCTCATCGAGCACACCGACTGGTACACCGGCTCCGCCGCCAACGCGGTCGCTCAGGGCGCCGGTTACCTCGCCGCGCACGCCGGACCCGGCGGCCGGGTCCACCTCCTGATGGAGCCCGTGTGGGACGGCCGCGCCGGGCGCTCCGCCCGGGAGACCACCGAGTGGATCCGCTACGAGGCCCTCGCGAACCTGCTGTTCGCGCCGATGGCGACGACGGTCCTGTGCGCCTACGACACCCGTACCGCCGGTGAGGCGATCGTCGAGGCGGCCCGTCGCGCCCACCCCGGCTCGGGCGTGTACGAGGACCCGGTCCGCCTCACCGCCGAGCTGGACGCCGTGCCGCTCGCACCGCCTCCACCGGACGCGGAACTCCTGCGGGAGCCGTACGCCGACGCCGTACGCTCACGGGCGGTGGCCCGTGGACTGACGCGGGTGGACGCCGAGTTGTTCACCGAGGCGGTGACCGCGGCACTCGGCACGCTCGGGCCCGTCACGGCCGTACGGCTGTGGGGCGAGGCGCCCGACTGTGTGTGCGAGCTGCGCGCCGCGCGCCGGGTCGGCGACCCGCTGGCCGGGTTCGTGCCACCGCCCACGCCCGAACTGGAGCCGGAGCAGGGGCTGTGGTTCACCCGGCAGGTGTGCGCGTACGTCGACGTCCGTGACGACGAGCACGGGGCCACCGTACGGCTGCAGTACGGGTAGGGCACGGGTAGGTACGCAGGTATGGAATCGGGTAGTCCTCCCCGTGTGCCGTGCCCGGGGGGAGCGCATCCTGTTCCGCATGCTGCAACGCTCCGGGAGCACTCGCCCGCATCCCGACCCGCATCATGCCGCGTACCCCCAACCGCCCCTGGGTGCCGGTGACCTGAGCGTCCAGTACGGCCCCCTTCCCTCGTCCGTGCGCCGGGCCCGGTCGGAGGTGCGAAGACAGCTGGAGGCGTGGGGGATCGCTGACCGGGACAGCGAGGTGGTGGAGGTGGCGGAACTGCTCGTCAGCGAGCTGGCGACCAACGCGCTGCTGCACTCCGGCGGCGGCTTCCGGCTCACCCTGTCCGCGGCCCACGGGGTGCTGCGCTGCGAGGTGAGCGACTCGGGCCGGCGTGTTCCGCGGGTGCTCGACGCGGGCACGGGGGAGAGCGGGCG
Source organism: Streptomyces griseorubiginosus (assembly GCF_017614965.1). Taxonomy (GTDB): domain Bacteria; phylum Actinomycetota; class Actinomycetes; order Streptomycetales; family Streptomycetaceae; genus Streptomyces; species Streptomyces griseorubiginosus_B. The sequence goes on from NZ_WVUG01000562.1 coordinate 1,329, forward strand.
GGGGCTGTTCCTGGTGGAGGCGCTGGCGCTGCGCTGGGGCTGGCGTCACGACGGACCGGGCAAGAGCGTGTGGTTCGAGCTCGGTACCTGCGGGGCGGACGGCTGTGGTCGGCGATAGCCGTCCGCCCTCGCGGGCCGCCGTTCGGCCCGTTACCGCCACCACTTGGGGCTGAGGGCGATCGCCCTCAGCTGCTTCATGGTCAGCGCGGGGGTCTTGCGGGTCGCGGGGGTGTCCTGGGCGCCGGAGTTGAAGGCGCTGATCACCACGCGCCGCCCGTCCTTGCGCAGGGTGTCGACGGTCCACCACACGACCCCCGCGCCGCCCTTCTCGCCGGACCGCTGGTGCAGGGCGACCTTCGTCCCGTCGGGCAGCGTCTCGGAGTCGGAGCCGAACAGCTCGGCCGCGACGTCCGACTGGTCGGCCTGGACGTTGACCTGGACGAGGCTTTTGCCCTTGCCGTCGTCCAGGACGAGGTAGCCGAAGCCGGTGTCCTGGCCGCTGTCCTCGGACACCGTGAACTTCCCCGCGGGCAGCAGGCTCCTGAGCATCGGGGCGACGGACACCGTGCTCCGGGAGGCGGTCGCCGTCGGCTCGGCGGCCGGCGCGCTCGCGTCCCGCGGGATGGCGTCGACGGCGTCCCGCCAGGCGCCGGCCGCCGCCAGCTGCCTCAACTGCGCCGCCGACAAGGGAGGTTCGGGCCGGGTGACGGGCGAGTCCTTCTCGGCCGCCGCGTTCCACTCGCCGACGCTGATGTGGTCGCCCTCCGGCGTGACGAGTTCGGCGGTCCAGTACTTGGTGTCGACGCGGCGGTCCGGATACTCGTACCCCTGCAGCACCATCACCACCGAGCCGTCCGGCAGCCGGGTCGTGCCGCACGCGTCGTAGTGCACATACGCCTTGCCCGGGCACTCGGTGGTCTGCCGTGCCTCGTCGCCGCCCGGCTCGATCCGGCCGAGGCCGACCTCGATCGCCGCCGCGCCCTTCCCGTCGTCGTACACGAGGTGCACGAACGGTCCGAGCCTCTCGTTCGTGCCGCGCGCCTGCGCCTGGCTGAACTTGCCTGGCGGGAGCAGCTTTTCGAGGGTGCGGATCAGCTGGTGGGCGGAGACGGGGGC
>NZ_WVUG01000563.1 GCF_017614965.1 Streptomyces griseorubiginosus
GGGCGAGCGGGGCGGCCGGTGGCCGGAGTTCGGGGTGGCCGGTGATGACGCCGCCCGATCTGCCGCCGCGGCCCGTGCCGAGGGCGCCGATCACCGACGTGGTGCCCCGGCGGACGCTGGTGATCATCGCGGTGGTCGTCGCGCTCGCCGTGATCGGGACCGTGCTGGCCCTCACGCTGGGCGGGGGCGACGACAGTTCCGACAACGGGGCGAAGAAGGGCGGCGGAAAGGCCGTCGCGAGCGCGTCCGCCGGCCCTCGTACCAAGGAGGACACGGGCGCCGGAGGCAAGGCCGACGGCGGCTCGGCGAAGTCCCCGGGGACATCGACCGGGGACGGCACTCCGGGCAACAGCCCGAGCGCGTCCGGCGGCAGCGGGGCACAGGGGGGCGGTTCCTCCGGGGACGACGGCGCGGTGGCGTCGACGTACAGGGGGAGCCAGGGGTACTCGATCGGTTTGCCCGAGGGCTGGAAGTACCAGTCGACGAGTGCCGCGGGAGACCGGTTCACCGGGCCGGACGGGCAGAAGCTGCTCGTCGCCTGGACGTCCACGCCGAAGAGCGACCCGGTGGGGGACTGGAAGAACCAGGAGCGCTACATGGTGCGCTCGCAGTACCAGAAGATCCGCATAGAGCAGGTGGACTACCGCGGCTGGAACGCGGCCGACTGGGAGTTCACCTATGTGGAGGGCGGGACGCAGTACCGGACGATCGACCGGGGGTTCGTCGTGAACGACCATCTCGGGTACGCCCTGATGTACACGGCGAAAGCCGCGAACTGGGACAGTGACCTCCGTAAGGACACCTGGCACACCCTCGCGAAGACGTTCGAACCGAAGTCGTAAAGCGACTGGTCCGAGTTTGAAGCGTCAGATCTGGCATCCCCTCTCTGTGGGTTGCCTCCGGCACGTATCGTGAAGGCTTGCGGACCGTACGCATCCAGGTATGCGTACGGAACAGGGCACAGGGCGAACGGAATTGACCGACCGGGCGGCCGAGGGAGGCAGCGTGGAGGACTATGCGGGTCGGGTGCTCGCCGACCGCTACCGCCTGCCGTTGCCGCCGTCCGACGAGTACGAACTCACCGAGACCCGGGCCTTCGACACCTACAGCGGGCAGGAAGTCCTGGTTCGTCAGGTGCCGTTGCCGGAGGTCGTCGAGGCGGAGGTGCTCGACGCGGAGGGGCTGCCGGACGGTTTCACGGCGCGTGACCCCTGGGACCGGGGGAGTCGGCGCCCGTCGGCGCGCGGTGGCGTCCGCAGGCCCACGGACCCCGCGGTGCGGCGGGCGGTCGAGGCGGCCCAGGCGGCGGCGCGCATACCCGATCATCCGCGGCTCGACCAGGTCTTCGACGTGTTCGCCGAGGGCGGGTCGCTGTGGATCGTCAGCGAGTTGGTGGCCGCGCGGCCGCTGGCGGCGCTGCTCGCCGAGAAGCCGCTGCATCCGTACCGGGCGGCCGAGGTGGCCTCCGACGTCCTGATGGCGCTGCGGGTGCTGCACGCGCACGGCTGGGTGCACCGGAACATCACCGCCCGCACCGTCCTCGTCTGCGACGACGGCCGCGTGATGCTGACGGGCCTCGCGGTCGGCGCCGCGGAGGAGGCCCTGTGCGGCTACGACCCGGTACCGGCCCCGGACGACGACGTCCCGCCGGGCAGCGCGCCCGCTGACGGCCGGGCAGACGCCGGAGGATACGACGGAGTTGAGGCCTCCGGCGGTACGGGGGCCTTCGGGGTGCTCGGCGGACAGGCCGGTCCCGGCGGGCCCGGAGGACAGGGTGCGCGGACTTCCCCGGGCGGGCTCGGTGACGTCGATCCCGTGGCCGCCCGGAGTGCCGCGATCAGGGCGCGTACGGCCGGCGGGCTGCCGAGTGCCGAGGCGGACACCGCACACGGGAGCGGTGGGTCGGGGGCCGTGGTGCCCAAGGCACTGGAGACCGGCGGGGACATCAGGGCCGCGCGGGCCGGGGCGATCGCCGCCTACCGGGCGGGCGCCCGCGCCGCGGCCCGCGTCCAGGAGGCGCAGAACGGCCGCACGGCCCTGCCCGGCGCCCGCCCGGCACCCGAGGCGGACCCCGCGACGCAGACCAACGGCACGGCACAGCCGTACCCCTCGGGTGAGGGTGTCGAGCACGCTCCCCAGGTGCCGCCGGGGCAGATAGCCGACCCGTACGGGGTGGGCGGAGCGCCCTGGCACGGCGCCTCCCGTCGTCCCGGAGCCGGGGGAACACCGGAGCCCGGGGGGCCGGGCAACGGCTCCGTGGGCCAGGACGGTCCGGCGGCGTTGCCTTCCGGGGGCGACAACGGCCGCGGCACATATGCGGAAAACGGCGCCCACAGCGGGGTTCCTGGCACCGGTGACCCCTTCGGCGCGCCCGGCACCTCGGCCCATGACCTGGGCGCGGCCCCCGCGACCGGCCTCCCGGCGTCGGAGTTCGGC
>NZ_WVUG01000564.1 GCF_017614965.1 Streptomyces griseorubiginosus
GCGCCGTACACGAGCGGCACGCGGAACCCGCCGCCGCCCAGAATCGTCAGCTTCACTCTTGCACCTTTCCTGCCTCGACCACCTCGACGCCCGCCTCCTCCAGGGAGGCGCGGGTCGGCCGGGTCGGCGGAGCCTTCGGCGAGGGCGTGGACGAGGGCGCGCAGGGCATCGGGGTCACCGTGTCGCGGCAGTACGTCGCCCACGGCGGCCCGCACCCGCTCGGCGACCGCGTCGGGCCCGCCGGCGGGCAGGGGTCCTCCGCGCGCCCGTGTGCCGTCGGCGAGGGCGCCGAGCACGGTGTCGAGCAGCGGCCGCAGCGCGTCGGGGCCCTCCGGGCCCGAGGCGAGGCTCGGTGTGCTCATGGGTTCCTCCCGGGCACGCGTGCTGAGGGAGTTCCAGCTTGTACCTGGATGAGCGCGCGTGCCCGAAAGGTTCAACGAGCGAAACCCGAAAGGGTGTCCCGGCGGCAGGCGACCAAGGGGTGGCGCGGGGTGGCGCCCACCATGAACCCCACCACGGCGGTCCCCTTGGCACAGAAGCGCACGCCGCCCATCCCGGTGTGTGCGCTCCGCACGCAGCCCATCCCGGTGTGTGCGCTCCGCACCCGGACCACGCGCCACGTGCCCCGAGACGCGCCCCCAGCCCCGGGTCCCACGCCCTCTGCCCCGAGACGCGCTACCTGACCCTGGACCCGCGCCACCTGCCCCCGGACGCGTGACCGCAGCCCCGGGACACCTGCCACTTGGCCCTGAACCCATCACGACTCATGAATGCGCGCCGTCTGGCCTGCGATGAGCCCGGACCCAGGATGCGCTCCCACCCGGAGGTGCGCGCCGCCCGGCCCTGAACGCGCCTCCGGCCCCGGGCCCCGCGCCACCTGCCCCAGGACGCGTACTCAGTCCAGGAACACGCACCACCTGACCTTGAGCCCACCTCGACTCATGAATGCGCGCCGCCAGGCCTTGGATACGCCCCCAGCCCGGGACGCGCCCCGGAAGGGGGTGCAGGTCGCCTTGCCCTGGACGCGCCTCTGGCCCAGGAGCACGCGTCCCTTGGCCCTGGATGCGCCCCGACTCCGGAGTACGCGTCCCCCAGCCCTCCCACCGCTTCGGCCCGAAGCGCGCCACCGGACCAGGGCGCACCTCCAGCTCCGGTGTGCGCGTCTCTCAGCCCCGGGCGCCCCGGCCACGAAACGACCGACGACAGACCCTGCAGGCACCCGCAACCCCGGAGTACACCTCCCTCAGCCCTGTCGGCGTTCCGGCCCCGAAGTGCGCGCCGCCAGGTCCTGGACGATCCCCGACTCGGAGTCCGCGTCGCTCAGCCCTGCTGGCGCCCCGGTCACGAAGCGTCCGTCGCCTGGCCCGGGGACGCGCACACGGCGAGGCATGCGCCCCGCGGCCATGCATGCGCTCCCGGCCCTGAGCGGACCCCCTAGCCCTGGCGGACGCGCAACGCCCGGCCCAGGTCGTCCAGTTGGTCCACCAGTTTGCGGCGTAGGGCCGGGATCGGGTTTGCGTCGGTCAGGCAGGCCTCGCCGAGGCGGAGGGTTTCCTCGTCGACCGCGTGGGCCGGGAACGCCCAGCGGCCGGCGGCGTCGGCCATGGCGGGGCCGCGGCGGGCGGCGACGGCGACCGCGTCGGCGTAGTAGCGCGGCACGTACTGCCGTACCAGATCGGCCTGTTCGGGCTGCCAGAAGCCCTGGGCGGTGGCGATGAACAGGTAGTTGGAGAGGTCGTCGCGCCCGAACATCCCCTCCCAGGCCCGCGCCTTGGCCTCGGGGTCCGGCAGCGCGGCGCGGCAGCGTGCGGCGCCCTCCTGGCCGGTGGCGGAGGGGTCCCGCTCCAGTTCGGCGGCGATCGCGGCCTCGTCGGTGGCACCGAGGACGGCGAGCCGCCCCAGCACGCGCCAGCGCAGCTCCGGGTCCAGTTCCGGTCCCCCGGGCACGGTGCCGTCGGCGAGCCAGGCGGCGATGGTGTCGGGCTGGGCGGCGACGTCGATGAAGTGACGCACGGCGACCAGGCGCAGGCCGGGATTGTCACCGTCCTCGGTGCGGCGGATGAGGTCGCGGCAGAGGGAGCTGAGGGCGGCGAGGGCGGCGGGGCGGCCCTCGGGGTCGACGTAGCGGCCGGCGATCTGGGCGGTGGCGAAGGCGAGGACGCCCTGGACGACGGCGAGGTCGGTCTCGTGCGGGAGGTGGGTGCGGGCGGCCTCGAGGTAGGCGGCGGGCGGGAGTTCACCGTCGCGCACCGCGTCGCGCAGGGCGTTCCACACGACCGCGCGGGTGAGCGGTTCGGGCAGGCCGCAGAGGTTCGCGGTGACCGTCTCGAAGGACTCGGTGTCGAAGCGGACCTTGGCGTAGGTGAGGTCGCCGTCGTTCAGCAGGAGCAGGGCGGGGCGCTTGCCGAGGGGGTG
>NZ_WVUG01000565.1 GCF_017614965.1 Streptomyces griseorubiginosus
CGCCCCGCCCTCGCTCAGCGGTTCGACCAGCGTGCCGACCGCCCGCGCCGAACCGCCCTTCGAAAAGCCCCAGTCGAGCAGCGCGGCCGTCTCCTCGTAGACGGCGTTGTAGCCGCTCCTCGGATGCATCACGGTCACCAGCAGGGTCCGCCCGCCGCGGGTGGCCGCGCCGGTGAAGGTGTTGCCGGCGTTGCTGGTGTAACCGTTCTTGACACCGATCAGCCCGTCGTACGTCTTCACGCCCCACGCGCCCGTGAGCAGGCGGTCGGTGTTCTGGATCTGGAAGGTCTTCCTGCCGCCGGCCGGGAAGTCCGCGGTCCGGGTGTGGCAGTACGCGCGGAAGTCGGGGTCCTTCAGGCCGTGCCGGGCGAAGAGGGTGAGGTCGTAGGCGGAGGAGAGCTGTCCCTTGTGGTCGAAGCCGTCGGGGCTGACCACATGGGTGTCCAGGGCCTGCAGGTCCTCCGCCTTGGCCTGCATCTGAGCGACCGTCCTCGCGATACCGCCGTTCATGTGGGCCAGGACGTGCACGGCGTCGTTGCCGGAGCGGAGGAAGACGCCCTGCCACAACTGCTCGACGGTGTAGGTGATCCCGGCCTTGACGCCGACCAGGCTGGAGCCGGAGGGGACGTCGGCGATCTCGGCGTCGGTGACCGTGTGCCGCTCGGTGGGGGCGAACTTCTTCAGCACGGTGTCGGCGAAGAGCATCTTCAGCGTGGACGCGGGCGCGAGACGCCGGTGCGCGTTGAAGGAGGCGAGCACCTCTCCGCTGTCGCAGTCGGCGACCAGCCAGGCGGCGGCGGTGAGTTTCCGGGGCAGTGCGGTGCCCTGAATTCCGGCGCGGGCGAGACGGGCACCGCCGACGACGGTCGTGGCGTGTGCGGGGGTCGCCGGGGCGAGCGGAATCGCGGCGGCACCAAGACCCAGCGCGGCACGCCGGGAGAGCGGGGAGGAACCATGCATCCGGGGACGCTAACACCCATTCAACAGGGGTTTCCTGGCAGTAGCCCCTCTACTGCTCAGGAATTACCTGTCTTACGAAAATTTGAATTCATACCCCGCTTTCTCAGCTCGGACACATCCTTTACTCAGTGCGACGCAAAGGTTCCTCCATAACTTGTGGCAGCGCCCACAGCGGGCGCCAAGAACCTGCGAGGAACGGGATGTTTGGCATCTATCTCAAGCGCGAACTGAGCCGCAGAAAGAAAGCGGCTCTGGTCATCGCCATGGGTCTGGCGCTCGGTATCGCGCTGGTGATCACCGTCAACTCGGTGTCGGCCGGCATGACTCAGGCCCAGGGCAAGGTCCTCAAGTCGCTGTACGGTCTCGGGACCGACATGACCGTCACGAAGGCGCAGTCGGCGCCCAAGGCGGGCAGCTCCCAGGGCCCGAACTTCCAGTTCGACGCCAAGTCGAGCAGCAGCACCAGGCAGAGCTCGGACCGGGTGATGACCCAGGGTGGTCAGGCTCTGGCGTCCTCCCTGGTCACCAAGGTCGCCGCGCAGAAGGGAGTGTCCGCCGCGGTCGGCGCGCTCACCCTGAACGTGACCAAGGTCGACGGCTCCTTCACCCAGGGCAAGGCGAAGAGCTCCACGAGCGGCAGCGGCAGCCAGCAGCAGGGCGGGCCCGGCGGCAGCAGCAGCAGTGGCGGCGGCCAGCCGCAGGTCCAGGGAGGCGGCGCCTCCTTCGACGTCAACTCCTACTCGGTGGCCGGCGTCGACGTCACCGACCAGGAACTCGGCCCGCTGGCCACCTCGAAGATCACCTCGGGCAGGACGTTCACGTCGTCGCAGACCACCGCCAAGGTCGCCGTGGTCAGCGCCTCGTACGCCAAGTCCAAGAAGTACAAGGTCGGCTCGACCTTCAAGATCTCCGGCATCACGTACACGGTCATCGGCATCGCGACGCCCGACAGCGGCGATTCCACCGTCGACGTCTTCCTGCCGCTGAAGCAGGCGCAGACGCTGGGCGACGCGAAGAACAAGGTCACCACGATCTACGTCAAGGCCACCGACTCGAAGCAGATCTCCACCGTGAAGAAGGAGATCCAGTCCAACATCTCCGGTACGACGGTCACCACCTCCGCCGACCTCGCCTCCACCGTCTCCGGTTCGCTGTCCACCGCGTCCGACCTGGCAACCAGCGTCGGCAAGTGGCTGTCGATCGCGGTGCTGGCGGCGGCGTTCCTGGTGGCGGCGCTGCTGACCTCCTCGGCCGTCTCCCGCCGGGTGCGTGAGTTCGGCACGCTGAAGGCGCTGGGCTGGCCGAGCCGCAAGGTGACCCGGCAGGTCGTCGGTCCGGCTGACGAACGTCAATGGGCCCAGGACCGTCTCCTCGCGACGGAGGCGCTTGTGTACGCCCATCCGCCGCTGCCTCCCCCGCCCGCGCAGGCCTCCGGTCCGGTGCGGCGTGCC
>NZ_WVUG01000566.1 GCF_017614965.1 Streptomyces griseorubiginosus
GTGTCCGTCCTCGGTCGGGCGGTTCTGTCGATACGGCGGTGCCGTCCGCGGACGCCCGACACTGCGGGCGGACACCCCCCGCCACGTCCCCTTCTCGCCGTTGCGCCGGTGCGGGCGCGATGGCCCACAGGCAGGCATGGGCCCCGTCCCGGAGGACGGGGCCCATGCCTATCTCGGGTCAGACGGTTTCCAACTCCGCTGCTTCCGTCGACGGGGTCGGGGTCTTGGTGTGTGCCGTGCTCCTCGGGATCAGCAGGGTCGCCACGGCGGCCGCTGCGACTACTGCCGAGCCGGTGACCAGGGCCGGCTGAAGGCCGTCGACGAAGGTCTGGGCGGTGGCGTAGCCGCCCTGCGACGAGAAGATCGAGGACATGATGGCGATGCCCAGCGCACCGCCCACCTCGCGCAGCGCGTTGTTCGCGCCGGAGGCTATGCCCTGTTCCTTGGGGCGGACACTGGACATGACCAGGTTGGAGGCGGGGGCGAAGAAGAGGCCCATGCCGATGCCGCTGACGATCAGGGCGGGCAGTTGCGTGGCGTAGGAGACTCCCGGCGTCACGACGGTCGCCATCCAGCCCAGGCCGAGGGCCTGGAGGAAGAGGCCCGTCGCCACCACGGGGCGGCCGCCGATGCGGTCCGAGAGGGTGCCGGCGATGGGGGCCACCAGCATCGGCATGCCGGTCCAGGGCAGCATCCGCAGTCCCGCCTCGGTGGGCGAGTAGCCGAGCACACCCTGCATGAACTGGCTGAGCAGGAAGATCGAGCCGAACATGCCGAGGAACATCAGGAGGCTCGCTGCGTTGATGCCGGAGAAGGCCCGGGAGCGGAACAGGCGCATCGGGAGCATCGGGTTCTTGGCGCGCAGGCTGTAGAGGATGAAGGCGGTCAGCAGCGCGGTGCCCGCGAAGAGGCCGGTGAGGACGAGGGAGCTCGTCCAGCCGTCCGCCGGGCCGCGGACCAGGCCGTAGACGATGCCGAAGAGGCCGCCGCTGGCGAGGAGGGTGCCGGGGATGTCGAGGGGGGCACCGGTGCCGTACGACTCGTTCAGGCGGAGGCGGGCCAGGGGCAGGACCGCGATGCCCAGCGGGACGTTCAGCCAGAAGATCCAGTGCCAGGAGACGTGCTCGGTGAGGCTGCCGCCGATGAGGGGGCCGGAGGCCACGGCGAGACCGTTGACGGCACCCCAGATGCCGTAGGCCATGCCGCGTCGGGCGGCCGGGACGGCGGCGGTGAGCAGGGTGAGGGTGAGCGGCATCATGATCGCCGCGCCGACGCCCTGGACGGCGCGGGCCGCGATCAGGGAGTCGATCCCGGTGGCCATGGCGGCCGCGGCGGAAGCACCGGTGAAGACGGTGAGGCCGACGAGGAACATGCGGCGCCTGCCGAAGCGGTCACCCAGGGCCGCACCGAACATGAGCAGGACGGCGAAGGTGAGGGTGTAGGCGCTGACCGTCCACTCCAGGTCGCCCAGGGCTCCGCCGAGGTCCTTGCGGATCGAGGGGAGGGCGGTGGTGACTACCAGGTTGTCGAGGGCCGCCATGAATCCGGCGACGCTGGTGATGACGAGGGCCCAGACGGTTCCCCCGCGACGATGTGGTGCGGTGTGCTGCTCGGACATCGCTCCCCCAGAGGGTTTGTGGTGGTTTGTGGTGGCTTTGTGGCGGTTTTGCGGTTGGTCTCGCCGGTGTGATTTTGATTAGTTATTGATCACTAAGTTTTGCGGGCAGGGAGGTGCCTTGGTGCGCACCTTCCGCTCGGGCTACTTCTCCAGGCGACCCTTGAGCTGCGCCTCCGGATAGAGGCCCTCCCACACCCTGTGCTCGGGCGGGAAGCCCATGGCCACCAGGCAGTTGATGAGCATGCCGTACGCGAGGAACGTCGTCGTCTCGCTGACGTCCGCGCCCAGCGGTACGTGAACCGTGTCCCACAGCCGCATCCAGCCCGCCCGCACTTCCTCGCCGAGCTCATGGTCGCCGGCCTGCTCGGCGGCGGCCACGGTGACGTACATCTGCATCTGCATCAGCAGCCGCTCGGGCTGCTCGGCGATGACCTTGGTGTACGCGTTGGCCATGGCCCGGACGGCTTCCTCGCCCTCCAGCCCCTTGGCCGCCTCCTCGAACGTGCGGATGGTGTCCTCCACACACCGCTGGGCGGCGGCGAGGAAGATCGCCTTCTTGCCCGGGAAGAGCCGGAAGAGGTACGGCTGCGAGACACCCACCCGCTTGGCGATCGCCTCGGTCGAGGTGCCGTAGTAACCCCCGCGGCCGAACTCGGCGGTCGCCGCGCGGATGACGCTCTCGCGTCGCTCTTCTGCGCTCATCCTGGCCATGGGAAGAAGTTAGTACTCAATCACTAACTTCGTCAAGGGGTGGGGTGGGGTG
>NZ_WVUG01000567.1 GCF_017614965.1 Streptomyces griseorubiginosus
GCACCACCCACCCGGCGTCGAGCTCGTAGACGTCGGAGGTCCGCCCGGACCCGAGCAGCCTGCCGCCGCCATCGCCACCGCCGCTGCCGTCCCTCCCCGTGATCCCCATGACCCGGAACGTACCGCGCCCCACAGCCGCCGCTCAGGTGATTCCTACGGGCCGGTAGAGTGGCCGGGTCGTCATCACGCCCGTACGGGGGGAAGCCGGTGCAATTCCGGCGCTGACCCGCAACCGTCATCCGGCCGGACCCCGGCCGGTGAGCCGGACTGCCCCGTACGGACTCGTGACCGGCTCACGTGCGTCGGCAGTTCGCCGGCACACGGCACCGTCGAGGAATACGGGGCCGAGCCGCCGGGGTGTCCCGTGCTGCCCGGCTCCCCACAGGGAGAGGCATCCGCCGATCATGAACGTCGTCAGCCGCTGCGCCGCGGCCCTGGCCGCCACCGTGGTGATCGGCACCGCGACCCCCGCGGTCGCCGCACCGCCGTCTCCCTCGCCGAAGGTGGCGATACCCGACGGGTTGTACGGCACGGCGGATCCGACTTACGACGGGGTGTGGCGGCAGTCGCTCAGTCTGCTCGCGCAGGACACCGTGGGGGTGAAGCCCGCCGCCAAGGCGATCGACTGGCTGCTGGGCCAGCAGTGCGCGAACGGTTCCTTCCCCGCATTCCGCGCCGACACCGAGGCTCCCTGCGGCGCCAAGGCGCCCGTCGACACCAACAGCACGGCGGCCGCCGTCCAGGCCCTCGCCGCGCTCGGCGGCCACGACACGGCCTCCGGCAAGGCGGTGACCTGGCTGAAGTCCGTCCAGAACAAGGACGGCGGCTGGGGCTACTCGCCGGGCGGCGCCAGCGACGCGAACTCGACGTCCGTCGTCATCGGCGCACTGACCGCCGTCGGCGAGAAGCCGGAGGCCGTCGTGAAGGACGGCAAGTCCCCCTACGACGCCCTGCTGAAGCTGGCGCTGCCCTGTGACGCGGGTGGCGCCTTCGCCTTCCAGCCGGACAAGAGGGGCAAGCTGGCGGCCAACGCGGACGCGACGGCGGCGGCCGTTGTGGGGGCGCTGGGCAAGGGGCTGGCCGGGGAGCCGGTCAAGCCGCAGGGCACGGGCCCGACCTGCAAGGACGCGAAGTCCCCTGAGCAGGCCGCGCAGAACGGTGCCGCGTACCTCCTCAAGTCCCTGGCCAAGGACAAGCACCTCACCTCGGCGCTGCCTGGGGCCAAGCCCCAACCGGACTACGGCAACACGGCCGATGCCGTCCTCGCCCTCGCGACCGCGGGTCAGGGCGAGAAGGCAGCCGAGACCATGCGCTGGCTGGAGGCCAACTACGCGACCTGGGCCGAGCAGTCCGGGCCCGCCGCCTACGCCCAGCTGATCCTCGCCGCGAACGCCGAGACCTCCGACTACAACGACTTCGGCGGCCAGGACCTTGTCAGGCTCCTCAACGCGACAGGCCCGAAACCGGCCGCTCTTCCGACGGCCGGCGCCTACCCCACCAAGGAGTCGGAGCCGGCCGGGAAGCACGCCGAGAAGAAGGACTCCGGGTTCGGCGTCTGGTGGTTCGTCGGAGTCTGCCTCGTCGCGGGCATCGGCGTGGGCTTCCTGATCAGCGGCCGGAACAGGAAGCGACAGCCGTGATCCGCCGGACCACGCTGCTCCTGACGGCACTGCTCCTGCTCCTCACCCCCGCCCAGCAGGCCCAGGCCACCGGCTACCGCTACTGGTCCTTCTGGACCCGCACCGCCACGCACTGGACCTACGCCACCCAGGGCCCCTCCACCGACCGTCCCTCCGACGGTGACGTCCAGGGGTTCCGTTTCTCCGTGAGCGAGGACTCCAGCGACGCGGCGACCCCTCGGGGGACCGCCGACTTCGCGACGATCTGCGCGAAGACACCGGCGCGGGACGGCAGGAAGCGGGTGGCCCTGCTCATCGACTTCGGCACCCGCGCGGACGCGCCGTCCGGCGAGACCCCGCCCCCCACCCGCACGGCCTGCGCCCAGATATCTCCCGACGCGACCACGGCGGAGGCCCTGGCCACGGTGGCGAAGCCCCTCCGCTACGACACCAACGCCCTGCTCTGCGCGATCGCCGGCTACCCGGAGAAGGGCTGCGGGGAGCAAGTGACGACCGGCAAGAAGTCGCAGACTGCCACGAAGGAGAAAGAGGGGGAGAAGGAGGGGGAGAAGAAGGGGAGTGACGGTCCCTCGGTGGGGCTGTGGACGGGCACGGCGGTCGTGGCCGTGCTGGGCGCGGCAGCGGTCTGGCAGGCGAGGCGGCGCAGGCATGTCCGGTAGCGAGGCACAGAAGGAAGGCAGTCACACCACCGAGGCTGCTCCCCCGCCGAGGAGGGACCCCGCCC
>NZ_WVUG01000568.1 GCF_017614965.1 Streptomyces griseorubiginosus
GTGGGAGGCGGGCGGCGGCGGGGGATGCCGCCGGCGTGCGTCCCGGGGATCGGTCCGGCATCCGGCGCCGCCCGCGCTCGGGAGCCGTTCCCCTCACCCCTCCAGAAAACGCCCCGCTGCTCGGGTTCCGCTCGGATCCGGCTCATGCGGGAGCCCGGGCGCCGTCAGGGGCACCCGGGCTCCGTCCAGGGGGTCGCCGTACCGGTGTCGTCAGTCGTGCTTCTCGATGTCGACCTTCGGCAGGATCCGGTCCAGGCCCGCCGGGATCCACCAGGCGCGGCGGCCCATGAGCTGCAGCGCGGCGGGGACGATCAGGCAGCGGATGACCACGGCGTCGACGAAGACCGCGACCGCCATGCCGAACCCGAACTGCTGGAGCATCCGGTCGCCGCCCAGGATGAAGGCCCCGAAGACGGCGACCATGATCGCGCCGGCGGCCAGCACGACCGAGCCGGTGTGGGCGAGGCCCTCGCGGATGGCGACGGAGGCGTCACGGGTGCGGTTCCACTCCTCGCGGATGCGGGAGACCAGGAAGATCTCGTAGTCCATGGACAGCCCGAAGACGATCGCGAAGATCATGATGGGCAGGTAGGCCTCGATCGGGCCCGGCTCCAGGCCGAACATGCCCTTCTGGAACACCAGCGTCATCGCGCCCAGCGCGGCCCCGATGCTCAGCAGGTTGAGCAGCGCCGCCTTGAGCGGCACCAGCACCGAGCGGAACACCATGACCAGGATGAGCAGCGACAGTCCGACCACGATGGCGATGAACAGCGGCATGCGGGCGGAGACGGTGTCGGCGTAGTCGATGACGGCCGTGGTGGAGCCGCCCACGAGGTAGTGCGCGCCGGTCCGCTGCCGCAGCTTCACCAGGACGTCGTCCCGGAGGGTGTGGACCAGGCGCGTGGTGCGCTCGTCCTGCGGGGAGGTGGTGGGGAAGGCGATGACCGTGGATACCTTGCCGTCCCGGGAGGGGATGGGTCCCGTCGCGGCGGCGAGGCCGTGGGTGGTGTTGAGGGTCTGCGAGAGTGCCGCGCCGGCCTTGGCGCCGCCCTCCGTGACCACGACGAGCGGGCCGTTGAAGCCGGGGCCGAAGCCGTCGGCGAGGAGGTCGTAGGCCTTGCGGCTGGTGGTCTTCGCGGGGTCGTTGCCCGCGTCGGCGAAACCGAGCCGCAGGTCAGCCGCGGGCGCGGCGAGGGCGCCGAGCGCGGCCACCGCCAGCAGCAGGGCGACCAGGGGCCGGCGCTGCACCAGACCCGCCCAGCGGCGCCAGCGCGCCCCGCCCTCGACCGGCTTGCCCTTCGCCTCGCGCCGCGCCGCCTTCGCGGTGAACTGGCGGGCGAACCGCTTGCCGAACAGGGCGAGCAGCGCGGGCAGCAGGGTGAGCGAGGCGAGCATGGTCACCAGCACGGTGAGGGCCACGGCGACCGCGGTGCCCTGCAGCGAGCCCAGCCCGAGGGCGACGAGGCCGAGCAGGGCCACGATGACCGTGCAGCCGGCGAAGAACACGGTGCGTCCGGCGAGGTCCAGCGCGCGCCTGCCCGCGTCCTCGGGTGACGCCCCGCGCACCAGCTCGGCCCGGTAGCGGGCGAAGATCAGCAGGGCGTAGTCGATGCCGACGCCGAGGCCGACGAGCATCATGATGTACGGCGTGTAGCTGGCGATCGTGAAGACGTGCGACAGCAGGATGATCACGCCGAGGGTGCTGCTGACCGCGAACACCGCGGTGATGACGGGCAGTCCGGCGGCGATGACCGTGCCGAACATCAGGCCGAGGATGACCAGCGCGGCGAGCATGCCGATGCCCTCGGCGGCGCCGCCCTGTGCCTCGCCCAGCTTGCGCGCCGCGTCACCGCCGAGTTCGACGCCCAGCGCGTCGGTGCGGGCGGTGCGGGCGGTGTCGTAGATCCGCTGGGTGTCCGCCTTGGCCATGTCCTCGGACTTGCCCTTGAGGACCACGGTGGCGTAGCCGACGGTGCCGTCCCTGGAGACGGCCTGCCGGTCGTCGTAAGGGCTGCGCACCTGCGCGACCTTGGGCAGGCCCGACACCTTGCCGAGCATGGCGGTGACCCGGGCGCGGGTGGCGGCCTCGCCGAGGCCCTGCCGGTCGTGCAGCACGATCTGGAGGCTGTCGCCGGCCTGGGCGGAGCCGTGTTCCTCCATGGTCTGCAGGGCCTGCTGGGTCTCGGTGCCGGGCAGGGAGAAGTCGTCTCGGTAGGCGTCGCCGACGGCGGAGGCCCCGCCCCAGACGGCGAACAGGACGACGACCCACAGCAGCAGGGCGGTCCACCGGTGCCGTTGGGCGAAACCGGCGGTGCGCTCGAGGAGGGAGCGGCCGTGTGGGGGTGGTGG
>NZ_WVUG01000569.1 GCF_017614965.1 Streptomyces griseorubiginosus
CCACTCCCCGCTGCCTCGACGCCGTCTCCCGGCTCCTCGCCGCCGCCCCGACCGCCGTACAGCCCCTCCTCACCTCCTGGTTCGACGACGACCGCCCCCTCCCCGCGACTCCGCACGCGACCGTGGCCGAAGCCGCCCAGGCCCTGCTCCACACCCACCGGCACCTCGCCCTGGACGAGCTGACCGAGGTGCTGGTGGAGTCCGCGCACATCAGGGCGGACGAGTTGCTGGCGGCGCTGGCCGAGGACGAGCCGTCGGCGGTGTGCCGGGCCGTGGACCGCTGGGCGCACGACGAACGCGCTTCCCGGCGAGCGGCGGCCGTGGTCCACGGACTGCGCACCGCCCCCCATGTCCGCACCGAGGCCGACCGCGACCTGCTGCGCTACGCCGCCGGGGCCCTGCTCGCCCGGCCCGCCGACGACACCCTGCACGGCGGCGCGCTCGCCCTCCTCGTCCGCGATCCACGCACCCGTGCCCGCCATCTCCCGCAGGCGCTGCGCCGGTTCGCGACCGGCGATCCCTACGTCCCGCCGAGTGCCCTGGTCCCCGCCCTGGCCACCCACCCGGAACCGGTCCTCGACGCGTTCCGGGAGCGGCTGCGCGGGCCGGAGCCGGGCCAGGCGCTGCGCACCCTCGCCGACGTCACCACACCCGCGCTGGCCCGCCGGGTCGCCACCCTGGTGCGGGACGCCGTACGGCACCGCCCCGAGACCGCCGCCGACGTCGCCACACATGTCGAACGCCGACTGGACCAGGGGCCCGCGGCCCGAGCGGCGCTGCTCCCGCTCGTCACCGGCCTCCTCGACGGCGGCCCGGAGGAGGTACGGGCCGCGCTGGCCGCCGTACTGGCCGTCCCCGGCACCCCGGTCTCCCATCCCCTCCGCCGGGAACTCCTCGAACTTCTCCTCTCTCGCGAGCACGACCCGGCCGTCCTCGACGCCCTGCTGCACGCCGTCGCGCCGCACACGGGCGACGAGATCCGCGACCTCGTCCACCGCACCGGCCTCCTCATGGTCCGCACCCCGGACGGCGCGGCCCGCTTCGACCGTGGCCTGGTCGACCTGGGCCGGCGCGTGCCCGGCTTCGCGGCCCGGATGGCCGGCTGGCTGACGGACGCCCCGCAGGCCTGGGCCGCGGTGGTCGGCCCCAGCGCCCGACGGATGATCGAGAGCCTGTCGGGCGTACGCGTGCCCGCCTGAGCCCCCCGCCGTCACGTGCGTCGAGTCACAGCCCCCATGCCGATGCGGGCGGTCCGGGCCCGGCATGGCACCCTTAGACCTGCGTAAGAGGTCGGTAGAGACGGACACGGGTTCGAGGAGCGGTCACAGTGCAGCGCTGGCGTGGCTTGGAGGACATCCCCGAGGACTGGGGGCGCAGCGTCGTCACCATCGGCTCGTACGACGGAGTCCACCGCGGTCACCAGCTGATCATCCGGCACGCCGTGGACCGCGCCCGTGAGCTGGGCGTTCCCTCCGTCGTCGTCACCTTCGACCCGCACCCGAGCGAGGTCGTGCGCCCCGGCAGCCACCCGCCGCTGCTCGCCCCGCACCACCGCCGCGCCGAGTTGATGGCGGACCTGGGCGTGGACGCGGTCCTGATCCTTCCCTTCACCACGGAGTTCTCGAAGCTGTCGCCGGCCGACTTCGTCGTCAAGGTCCTGGTCGACAAGCTGCACGCCAAGGCGGTCGTCGAGGGCCCGAACTTCCGCTTCGGCCACAAGGCCGCGGGCAACGTGGAGTTCCTCGCCGAGCAGGGCAAGACGTACGACTTCGAGGTCGAGGTCGTCGACCTGTACGTCACCGGTGAGGCGGGCGGCGGAGAGCCGTTCTCCTCCACCCTCACCCGCCGCCTGGTCGCCGAGGGCGACCTCGAGGGCGCCGCCGAGATCCTGGGCCGGCCGCACCGGGTGGAGGGCGTGGTCGTCCGCGGTGCCCAGCGCGGCCGCGAGCTCGGCTTCCCCACCGCCAACGTGGAGACGCTGCCCCACACCGCGATCCCCGCCGACGGCGTCTACGCCGGCTGGCTGCACGTGAACGGCGAGGCGATGCCGGCCGCGATCTCCGTCGGCACGAATCCGCAGTTCGACGGCACTGAGCGCACGGTGGAGGCGTACGCCATCGACCGCGTGGGCCTCGACCTGTACGGCCTGCACGTGGCCGTGGACTTCCTCGCCTTCGTCCGGGGCCAGGCCAAGTTCGAGTCGCTGGAGGCCCTGCTGGAGCAGATGGCCCAGGACGTGAAGCGGTGCCGCGAGCTGGTGGCTGCGGCGTCGGAGTAGATCGCGGCGGAGGGGCCGGTGCCTGGTGGCACCGGCCCCTCCGTCATGCAC
>NZ_WVUG01000056.1 GCF_017614965.1 Streptomyces griseorubiginosus
ACCTGGAGGTCCACCTCCGTCACCGTCAGCCCCAGCAGGTGCGTCGCCGTCGTCGCGAGTGTCGTGCGGAGGAGGGTCGCCGTCGCCGGCAGTGGTTCGGCCGTCGTCGCCGCGAAGTCCGCCGTGATCCGCAGCGGTCCCGGGGGCAGGGCGCTCGGTGGGGGTGGCACGACGGGAGCCTGCGCGTCCTCCGGGTCCGTCAGGGCGATGCGGAGGACGTCCAGCCGTACCCCGGACAGACCGGCGGCCGCATGCCGCAGTACCGCCGCGGCCGCCTCCTCCGCGATCCACGCGCCGTCCCCCGGCTCCCCGAGCGGCAGGATCCTGCCCACCCCCAGCCGGTGCCGTACCGTCCGAGCCCATCCGTCCGCGGTCATTCCTCCAGCCTGCCGCATCTCCGGCGCGCCCCGCGGCAACCCCACTTACCGTGGTCACAGGAAGACGAACCGAAAGGGACGTACGGCGATGACCGACATGACGGAGCAGAACCGGACGAGGACCCCCACGGGCGAGAAGGACCTACCCGAGACCCCGGGGACACGCAGGGCGCAGGCGACACGGCGCGGCGGAGGAGACCCCGGCACCCGCGGCCGTACGACGATCGCCGACGGGGTCGTGGAGAAGATCGCCGGGCTGGCCGCCCGGGACGTGCTCGGCGTCCACGCCCTCGGCAGCGGACTCAGCCGCACCTTCGGCGCCGTGCGCGACCGCGTGCCCGGCGGCTCGAAGTCGGTGACCCGCGGCGTGAAGGCCGAGGTCGGCGAGGTACAGACGGCGCTCGACCTGGAGATCGTCGTCGACTACGGCGTCTCGATCGCCGACGTCGCCCGCGCCGTCCGCGAGAACGTCATCGCGGCCGTGGAGCGGATGACCGGCCTCGAGGTGGTCGAGGTCAACATCGCGGTGAGCGACGTGAAGCTGCCGGAGGAAGAGGACGAGGAGCCGGAGCCCCGGATCCAGTGACCGACCGGCCTGTGGACGACCGTGAGGGGAGCACACGATGAGCATGGCCGTGGTCGGCATGATCGCCGGGATGGCGCTGGGCTTCGCCGGCTACTTCGGCGGCTTCGGGGCCTTCCTGCTGGTGGCCGCCCTGGGCGCCATCGGCTTCGTCGCGGGCCGGTTCCTGGAGGGGGACCTGGAACTCGGCGACTTCTTCCGCTCCCGTGACGACCGCCGGCGGTGACGGGCGTGAGCGACGGCGTCGGTGAACTGGGCAGAGCCCCGACCGCCGTCGCGCCGGGGGAGCGCGGCGCGACCAGGATCGCCGACCGGGTCGTCTCGAAGATCGCCGCCGAGGCGGCCCGCGAGGCGCTCGCCGACCAGTCGGACGAGGCGTCACACCCCTACGCGACGGTCGTCGTCCACCACCGCACCGCCCACATCCGTCTCCATCTCGAACTCGACTATCCCTGCGACATCGGCGCCCGGTGCGCGGATGTGCGTCGACATGTCGCTTCCCGGGTACGCGCTTTGGTGGGCATGGAGGTGCCGGAGGTCGCCGTCCACGTGGAGCGGCTGCATCTGACCCCGGCGCACGGCGCGGCACAGGGGAGGACGCGATGAGCGAGCCCCAGGGCTCGGAGGGCACCACACAACGACTGCCGGTCATCGAGCGGGCACCGGAGGCACCACCGCCCCCGGTCGTCGGCGACCACGGCCCCGAGGGCCGCTTCTGGTCCGCGCGCCGCGTCCCCGCGGCCGTCGTGGCGCTGCTGGTCCTCGCCGTCGCGGGCCTGTTCCTGTACGACGTCGCGGCCGTACGGGCGCACCGGCCCGCGATGGCCTGGCGCCGCGGACTGGCCCACCAGCTCGCGCACCGCCCCCTCGACGACACCTGGGTCCTCCTCGGTGCCTCGGTCGCCGCCGCTGTCGGCGTCTGGCTGATCGTGCTGGCGGCCACGCCCGGACTGCGCGGCGTCCTGCCGATGCGGCGCGTCCACCCCGACGTCCACGCCGGACTGCACCGGGAGGCCGCGGCCCTGGTGCTGCGCGACCGTGCCATGGAGATCGCCGGCGTCCAGTCGGCGCGGGTCAGGGTGGGCCGCTCGCGGGCCGAGGTCCGCGCCGTCTCGCACTTCCGCGAACTGGACGAGGTACAGGAGGACCTGGAGGCCGCGCTGGGTGCCGCGATCAACGGCATGGGGCTCTCGCGTCCGCCCACGCTGCATGTCCATGTACGGCGCCTCGGGCGGAAGGGGTGAGGGCGGTGCTGAGGATCGTCAACCGTGTACTGATCGGGGTCGTGGGCCTCGCCCTGCTGGCCCTGGGCGGCTCCGTCCTGGCCGTCGGGCTGGGCGCGAACCCGCCGGCCTGGTGGATCCACGACGGCCGCCACGACGTCCTGCTGAGCGACGCCGAGCGCACCCGCTGGGAGGGCCACGGCTGGTGGTGGCCGACGGTGCTCGGCGCCCTCGCCGTCCTCGTCCTGCTCGCCCTGTGGTGGCTGGCCGCGGTGCTGCGCCGGCGCAGGCTGGGGGAGGTCCTGGTGGACACCGGCGACAGCGAGGGGGCCCTGCTGCGGGGCCGGGCCCTGGAGGGCGTCCTGGCGAACGAGGCCGCGGAGCCGGACGGCGTCGCCCACGCCCACGCCCACCTCACCGGCCGCCGCACGGCCCCGCAGGCCCGCGTCCAGCTCCTCCTGGAGCCGCACGTGGACCCCTCCTGGGCCCTCCACCACCTGACGACCCGGGCCCTGACCCACGCCCGGGACTCGGCGGCCCTGACCGCCCTCCCGGCGGAGGTCCGGCTGAAGGCCGTCAAGCACCGTGCCGAGAGGGTCAGTTGAGTGGCGGAAGCCCTCAGGAGCCGTTGCCGCGTTCCGGTCCTGGGTTTGGCCTGCACCACCTGTCGGCCCGGGCCCGGACCTACGCCCGTGGCTCGGCGGCCTTGGTCGCCCTCCCGGCGGAGGTCCGGTTGAAGGCCGTCAAGTACCGTGCGGAGAGGGTCAGTTGAGTGGCGGAAGCCCTCAGGAGCCGTTGCCGCGTTCCGGTCCTGGGTTTGGCCTGCACCACCTGACGACCGGGCCCGGACCTACGCCCGTGGCTCGGCGGCCTTGGTCGCCCTCCCGGCGGAGGTCCGGTTGAAGGCCGTCAAGCACCGTGCGGAGAGGGTCAGTTGAGTGGCGGAAGCCCTCAGAAGCCGTGCCGCATTCCGCCGTCCACGGGAAGCATGACGCCCGTCAGATAGGACGCGGCGGGCGACAGCAGGAACGCCGCCGCCCGTCCGAACTCCTCCGGCGTGCCGTAACGCCGCAGCGGGATACGGGACTCGTGCGCGGCCCGCGTGGCCTCCGGGTCCGCGGACATCCCGTCCAGCTCGCGCACCCGGTCCGTGTCGATGCGGGAGGGGAGCAGGCCCACGACCCGGATGCCCCGCGGCCCGAGCTCGTCCGCGAGGGACTTGGCGAAACCGGCGAGACCGGGCCGCAGCCCGTTGGAGATCGTCAGCCCCGGAATCGGCTCGTACACCGACGCCGACAGCACGAACCCGATGACACCCCCGGCCTCCAGCTCCGCGGACGCCGCCCGGGCCAGCCGCACCGCCCCGAGGAAGACCGACTCGAACGCCGTCCGCCACTGCTCGTCCGTGTTGTCGGCGACGAACCCCGGAGCGGGCCCGCCCACGCTCACCAGAACGCCGTCGAACCGCCCGAACCGCTCCCGCGCCACCGCGATCAGCCGCGCGGCCGCCTCCGGATCGGCGTTGTCGACGGCCACCCCCACGGCGTCGGGCCCCAGTTCGGCCGCCGCGTCGGCGGCCCGCTTCTCGTCCCTGCCGGTCAGCACCACCTTCGCCCCGTCGGCGACAAGCTCCCGCGCCGCCGCGTTGCCGAGGCCCCGCGTGGCTCCCGTGACGACGTACACCCGGTCCTTCAGTCCAAGATCCATGGCCCCTATCCTGCCTCGCCCGTGCCGAACAGGGCGAGGGCGGTGTTCACCAGACCGACGTGACTGAAGGCCTGCGGGACGTTGCCGAGCTGGCGGCGGGCCACGGGGTCGTACTCCTCGGACAGCAGCCCCACGTCGTTGCAGAGCCCCACCAGCCGCTCGAACAGCTCGCGCGCCTCCTCGGTGCGGCCCGTCATCTGCAGCGCGTCCGCCAGCCAGAACGAGCACACCAGGAACGTGCCCTCGTCACCGGGCAGCCCGTCGACGGTCGTCTCGTCCAGGCTGTAGCGGCGCAGGAAGCCGTGGTGCTCCAGGTCCTCGCGGATCGCGTCGATCGTGCCGAGCACCCGTGGATCCTCCGGCGGCAGGAAGCCCACGCGCGGGATGAGCAGCAGCGCCGCGTCGAGTTCGCGCGAGCCGTAGGACTGCGTGAAGGTGTTCCGCTCCCTGTCGAAGCCCTTCTCGCACACCTCCCGGTGCACCTCGTCGCGCAGCGCGCGCCAGCCGTCGAGGTCGCCGTCCAGCCCGGGGTTCTCCTCCAGGGTGCGCACGGCCCGGTCGGCGGCCACCCACACCATGACCTTCGAGTGCACGAAGTGCCGCCGGCCGCCGCGCACCTCCCACAGCCCCTCGTCCGGCTGCCGCCACTCGTCCCGCAGCCAGTCCATCAGAGCCACCTGGATCGCCCACATGTGCGGCCTGGTCGACAGCCCCGAGCTCCGGGCCAGGTACAGCGAGTCCATGACCTCGCCGTACACGTCCAGCTGGAGCTGGGTGTAGGCGTCGTTGCCGATCCGCACGGGTGTGGAGCCGGCGAAGCCGGACAGCCACGGCAGCTCGACCTCGGGCAGCCGCCGCTCGCCCGCGAGACCGTACATGATCTGCAGGTCGGCCGGGTCGCCGGCCACCGCGCGCAGCAGCCAGTCGCGCCAGGCCTCGGCCTCCTCGCGGTAGCCCGCGGACAGTCCAACGTTCAGCGTGAGGGTCGAGTCGCGCAGCCAGCAGTAGCGGTAGTCCCAGTTGCGGACGCCGCCCACCTCCTCCGGGAGCGAGGTGGTGGCGGCGGCCACGATGCCGCCGGTGGGACGGTAGGTGAGGGCCTTGAGGGTGATCAGGGAGCGGACGACGGTGTCGCGGTGCGGGCCGTCGTAACGGCAGCGCCCCGCCCACTCCCGCCAGTCGCGGACGCTGGTGCGCAGGGCCTTGTGCGGGTTGATGCGCGGCGGAGGCGACTCGTACGAGGGGTGCCAGCCGAGTACGAACGCGACCTGCCCGCCCTCCTCGACGGTGAACTCGGAGTGCGTGCCGAAGTCCTCACCCCAGGTGTGCACGTCCGGTTCGCTGCGCAGCCACACCGCGTCCGGGCCGGCGACGGCCACCCGCTCCTCGCCGGACCGGTGCACCCAGGGCACGATCGAGCCGTAGTCGAAGCGCAGGCGCAGGGTGCTGCGGACGGTCACCCGGCCGCCGAGGCCCTCCACGATGCGGACGAGGTGGGGGGTGCGGTCCCGCTCGGGCATGAAGTCGGTGACGCGGACCGCGCCCTCGCCGGTCTCCCACTCCGTGTCGAGGACGAGGGTGTCGTGCCGGTAGGCGCGCCGGGTGCAGGGTCCCTCGGCGTCCTTGGGGGCGATGCGCCAGTGACCGTTGTCCTCGTCGCCGAGCAGCCTGGCGAAGCAGGCCGCGGAGTCGAAGCGGGGCAGGCACAGCCAGTCGACGGAGCCGTCGAGGCCGACCAGTGCGGCCGTCTGTTCGTCGCCGATCAGGGCGTAGTCCTCGATACGCGGGTGCACGCTGTGCGGGTTCCCGGCGGCGTCGGCCGACAATCAAGGGCTGACCCGGGCGGGTGAGCCGGGCCGGTGCCTCACACGGAGGCCGGTTCGGCCTCCGTCTCGGACTCCTTCGCCGCCTCGGCCCGGTCCCGGCGCTCACGCTTGACCAGCACCCACCAGCCGTAGGGGACACCGGCCGCGAACAGCCACCACTGGATCATGTACGCGTAGTTCAGCGGGGCGTCTTCCTTGCCCGGGTCGGAGATCTGCTCCGGGGTGTCGCCCTTCGGATCGGGAGCCGTCTGCTGGATGTAGCCGCCGAGCACCTCGGCGCCGAGACGGCGGGCCTGCTCCTCGCTGTTGATCAGCATGATCTGGCGGGGCGGCAGCCCCTTGAGGTCCTTGATGCCGCTGGCCGCGGTCGTCTCGTCGGGCATCAGCCGCCCGGAGATCGTCACCGTGCCGGCGGGCGGCGCGGGCACCTTGGGGAACGTGGTCTGGCTCGGCCCGTCGGAGGGGATCCAGCCCCGGTTGACCAGCAGCACCTTGCCGTCGGTGAGCACGAACGGGGTCAGGACGTGGTAGCCGACCTCGTCGTCGGAGTTGGTGCGGCGGCGGACGACGACCTCGTCCCTGGTGTCGAAGTGACCTTTCGCCGTGACCGTGCGGTAGCGGTCGTGCCTGGTCACGGTGTGTCCCGGCGAGGTCAGCTCCTCGGCCGGCACCGGCTTGGCGTGCAGCGCGTCGGAGACCAGCTGGTTGCGGGCGCTGCGCTCCTCGTAGCGGTGCATCTGCCAGATGCCCAGCCTGATCATCGTGGGGATGAGCAGCAGGGCGACCAGCGTGAGGATCACCCACTGCCGGGTCAACAGGAAGCGGTACACCCCACGACCGTACAACTCGGTCGTGGGGCGCACGCACGCGGGTGGCGGGTCACACCTTGTCGACGATCCCCGTCTTCCCGGCCTCGCGGGCGCAGTGGGCACCGCAGAACCACTGGTTCCCGACCTCGACGCCCTGCCCGATGATCTGCACCCGGCAGTGCTCGCAGACGGGGGCCATGCGATGGATCGCACAGGAGAAGCAGTCGAACACATGGACGGCGCCCTGTGCGTGCACCTCGAAGGTCATTCCGTAGTCATTGCCGCAAACTTCGCATTTCGCCATGCGCCACAGGGTGAGCCGCCACCGCCGTGGGGGCGAGTCGGCGGTGGGCGAGTCGCCGCGCAATCACCCGTCCGTACGGGTCACCCGTCGGCCGGCGCCACATCGCGCAGCAGCTGCCCGAAGGCCGCCTCGTCCACCACCGGGGTCCCGTACTGCCGTGCCTTGACGACCTTCGAGGTGCCCGAGTCCGGGTCGTTCGTGACGAGCAGGCTGGTCAGCCGGGAGATGCTGGTCGCGACATGCAGCCCCGCCTCGACCGCGCGGTCCTCCAGGAGGTCCCGCTCGACGGAGGTGTCCCCGGAGAACGCCACCCGCATGCCCTGTTTGAGTGGTTTGCCGTCCTCGTACCGGCCCGGGTTGGGGTAGGGGCAGGCGGGCCGTTTGCGCGAGGGGCGCCAACTCGTCGGCCGGTATCCGCCGTAGCCACCCGGCTGGCGCGGCACCGGGCTGTCGCTCCACTCCGTCAGCGGGCGGCACTCCAGCAACGGCAGCCGTACGCCGCCCGCCGCCGCTGCCGCCAGGCTCGGCCGGAACACCTCCGCCAGCACCCGCGCGTCGTCCAGCGCGTGGTGCGCCCGGCGCTGCACCACGCCGAAATGGGCGGCCAGTGTCTCCAGCTTGTGGTTGGGCAGCGGCAGGCCCAGCTCCTTGGACAGGGCGATGGTGCACAGCCGCTGACGGACCGGCGCCTCACGCCGCGAGCGTGCGTACTCCCGCGCGATCATCTGCCAGTCGAAGACCGCGTTGTGCGCGACGAGCACCCGGCCCTCCAGCCGGTCCGCGAACTCCCCGGCGATGTCCGTGAACAGGGGAGCCCCTTCGAGCATCTCGCTCGTCAGACCGTGGATCCACACCGGGCCCGGGTCCCGCTCGGGGTTGACCGTCGTGTACCAGTGGTCCTCGACCTCGCCGCGCGCGTCCAGCTGGTAGACGGCCGCGGAGATGATCCGGTCGTCCCGGGCCAGGCCGGTGGTCTCCACGTCAACGACCGCGTATCCCTGCGGATACGCGGCCGGCCACGCCGTGGGGGAGGGCGCTGCGGTCGTCGTAGGGTCTTCGAGCATGGTCACTGAGGATACGGGCCGCCACTGACACTCCCTTCCGTCAGGTGCCCTGCCCCACAAGCCCGTTCGAATGTCCGGAATGCCCCGCGCGCGGCTATGGACCTTTTCACCGCCCGGTGCAAGCGTGCCTCCCGCCCGGCGTGTGACCCCTCGACGGAAGGGCGGTACGGCGTATGGCACGCGTACGGTACGGCGCACGGACCGAGGCGGAGATCGCCGCGGCGCGGACGGCGAGCGCGAGACTTCCCGACATCTGGTCCACCGGTGTGGTGGCCCTGTGGGAGACCGACCCGGACGCCCTGGCCGCGGTGCTGCCACCGCCGCTGAAACCCACCGGCCGGCCGCTGGTCCGGGTGAACATCAGCAAGGTCGACCTGCCCGGATACCCGCTCGGCGCGGGCTCGTTCGCGGTCGCCGCGAGCCACGGCGGCGTCGATGGCTGGTACCCGCTCGTGATGCCGATGACCCATGAGCGGGCCCTGACCGGCGGCCGTGAGGTCTTCGGGGAGCCGAAGAAGCTGGGCGAGGTGAGGGTCGACCGGGACGGGTCCGCGGTGCGGGCGTGGATGGCCCGGCACGACATCGCCTTCGTGGAGGTGCGCGGCCGGGTCGGCGAGACGCTGCCCCCGCCGGAGCCCAGCCGCAAGACCGACTTCTACTTCAAGTTCCTTCCCGCGGTGGACGGTTCGGGCTTCGACGCCGACCCGGTGCTCGTGCACTGCGTACGCCACGAGAAGGTGCGCCGGCTGGAACGCGTGACCGGGGACGTCGTCCTGCGCGACTCGATGTACGACCCGGTGGCCGACCTCCCGGTCCTCGGGCTCCTCGACATCACCATCGGCGAGAAGACCAGCGACCAGCGCGGCAAGGTCGTCGAGCGGGTCGGCGGCGAGGCGCTGCTGCCGTACGTCCACCAGCGCTACGACGATCCGCGGCAGGTCCACGACGCGCCGCCGGAGAACCCCGAGGGGAGCGTCGCCTGATGGAGCTCCAGGCAGGCCAGGTCGCCGTCGTCACCGGCGCGGCGAGCGGGATCGGGCTCGCGATGGCCCGGCGGTTCGCGGCGGAGGGGCTGAAGGTGGTCCTCGCGGACGTCGAGGAGAGCGCGCTGGAGAAGGCCGCCGCGGATCTGCGGGCCGCCGGCGCGGAGGTGCACGCGCGCGTGGTGGACGTCGGCGAGCGCCAACAGGTGCTCGACCTCGCCGAGTCGGCGTACGACACGTACGGCGCGGTCCATCTGCTGTGCAACAACGCCGGGGTCGGCTCGGGTGCCGAGGGCCGGATGTGGGAGCACGAACCGAACGACTGGAAGTGGGCGTTCTCCGTCAACGTGTGGGGCGTCTTCCACGGGATCCAGGCGTTCGTTCCACGGATGATCGACTCCGGTCAACCCGGTCATGTCGTCAACACGTCCTCCGGTGACGGCGGCATCGCCCCACTGCCCACCGCCTCGGTGTACGCCGTCACCAAGGCGGCCGTCGTCACCATGACCGAGTCCCTGTACGCCCAC
This sequence comes from Streptomyces griseorubiginosus, assembly GCF_017614965.1. GTDB lineage: Bacteria > Actinomycetota > Actinomycetes > Streptomycetales > Streptomycetaceae > Streptomyces > Streptomyces griseorubiginosus_B. Next base: position 9,404 of record NZ_WVUG01000056.1, read on the forward strand.
CTGCGGGCGGAGCACGCGCGCGTGGGCGCCTCGGTGCTCTTCCCCGGACCGCACATGCTGCGCACCGGACTGTGGGAGTCGCATCGCAACCGTCCCGAGCGGTACGCGAAGGAGCGGCCGCGCAGAACCCCCTACCGCAGCCTCGACCAGTGGGAGACCGCGATGCGGGCGGCGGGCAAGGAGGTCCGCTTCACGCCCGTGGAGGAGGTCGCGGAGTTCGTCGTCGAGGGCGTCCGCGCCGACCGCTTCTGGCTGCTGCCGCCGAGCGAGCACAGCGACGCCCAGATCCGCGCGCGGGCCGGGGCCATGCTCGACCGCACGAACCCGTCGTACCTGGAGAGCTTCATCCTGGACTGAGGAGGCCGATGTGACCGACCAGGAGCCGTATCTGATCATCTCCTCCGACTGCCATGCCGGGCTGCCCACCGAGGAGTACCGGCCCTATCTGGACAGCCGGTTCCACCGGGACTTCGACGAGTTCCTCGCCGGGCGCGAACGCCGTCGCGAGGAGATGACCCGGCTCGGCATCCGCAACGACGCGTTCGCGGCCAAGTGGTTCCAGGACAACGAGGAGGGCCTGCGCGGCGGTTGGGACACCGCCCAGCGGCTCAAGGAGCTCGACGGCGACGGGGTGGCCGCCGAGGTGGTCTTCCCCGACGCGGACGCCGTCGACAGCCGGACCGCCGCACCCTTCGGAGTGGGCCTCGGCCTGTCCGGCGACCACGACCCGGAGCTCGGCATGGCGGGCGCGCAGGCGCACAACCGCTGGCTCGCGGACTTCGTGTCGGAGAACCCCGAACGGCACTGCGGAGTCGCCCTGTTGCCCGTCACGGCCGAGGTGACGAAGGTGGTCGCCGAGATCCACCGGGCCAGGGAGTCGGGGCTCGGCGCGCTGATGATCCCCGCGCTGTGGGGCGACAAAGAGCCCTACCACGACCGCCGTTACGACCCCGTGTGGGCGGCCGCGGCCGAGTGCGGCATGCCGGTGCTGACCCACTCCGGCTCGGCCCCGCGCCACGAGTACGGCGACCATCTCGGCATCTTCGTCAGCGAGGTGACCTGGTGGCCGGCCCGCCCCCTGTGGTTCCTGCTCTGGTCCGGGGTCTTCGAACGCCATCCCGGCCTCAGGTTCGGGGTCGCGGAGTCGGGCTGCTGGTGGCTGCCGAACCTGCTGTGGTTCATGGACCGCCTCTACCTGGGCGCGCACGGCGGCAAGAAGCTCTCCCCCTTCGAGGAGCTGAAGCGGCCGCCGAGCGAGTACCTCGACCGCCAGGTCTTCGTCTGCGCGACCAACACCAAACGCCGCGAGCTCGCCCAGCGCTACGAGATCGGCGTCGACAACATCCTCTGGGGCAGCGACTTCCCGCACCCCGAGGGCACCTGGCCCGACACACGCGCGTGGCTGCGCCGGACCTTCCACGACATCCCGGTCGCCGAGACGCGCCGCATGCTCGGCCTCGCGGCCGCCGAGGTCTTCGGCTTCGACGTGGCGGGGCTGACCCCGCTGGCCCGGCGCATCGGCCCCACCCCGGCCGACCTCGGCCAGCCGGACGACCAGGAGGCCGTGGAGGCGTCCTGGGCGCGCTCGCGCGAGGTGGGCCGGCACTGGCTGACCGACCATGACTTCCCGACCCTGGGGGTGACGCGGTGAACGACCGGTACACGGTCATCTCGGCCGACTGCCACGCGGGAGCCGACCTCCTCGACTACAAGCCCTACCTGGAGAAGCGCTACCACGACGAGTTCGACGTGTGGGCGGCGACCTACGTCAACCCCTACGAGGACCTGCTCGCCGACGCCGCCGACCAGAACTGGAACTCCGAGCGGCGCCTCGCGGAGCTGGAGCAGGACGGCATCGTCGCCGAGGTGATCTTCCCCAACACCATCCCGCCGTTCTTCCCGTCCGGCTCCCTGATGGCGCCCGCCCCGACCGCAGAGGAGTTCGAGCGGCGCTGGGCCGGACTGCGCGCCCACAACCGCTGGCTCGCGGACTTCTGCGCGGCGGCACCGGGCCGGCGCGCGGGCGTCTTCCAGATCCTCCTGGGTGACGTCGAAGCTGCCGTCAAGGAGATCAGGCGAGCCACTGAGGCGGGCCTCAAGGGTGGCCTGATGCTCCCCGGCACCCCACCCGGCTCCGGACTGCCGGAGCTCTACTCGCAGGCGTACGACCCCATCTGGGCCGTCTGCGAGGAACTGGACGTGCCCGTCAACCACCACGCCGGGTCGGCGTCCCCGCCGCTCGGCGACGAACCGGCCGCCCGCGCGGTCTTCATGGTGGAGACGACCTGGTTCTCCCACCGTGCCCTGTGGCACCTGGTCTTCGGCGGCGCCTTCCGTCGTCATCCGGACCTGAAACTCGTCCTCACCGAGCAGGGCTCGGGCTGGATCCCGGGCGTGCTCGACATGCTGGACTACTACCACGGCCGTCTCATCGCCGCCGCGACCAAGGCGTCAACGGCGGAGTCCAAGTTCGGCGCGGGCCTCGCCGCCCGCATGGGCAAACCGCCCTCCGAGGTCTGGCGCGACAACTGCTACGTCGGCGCCAGCTTCATGCGGCCCCACGAGGTGCCGCTGCGGGACCGCATCGGCGTCGACAAGATCATGTGGGGCAGCGACTACCCGCACGACGAGGGCACCTACCCCTACACGCGCGAGGGCCTGCGCTTCGCCTTCCCGGGCGTCCCCCGGGAGGACCTGACCGCGATCCTGGGCGGCAACGCGGCCCGCGTGTACGGCTTCGACCTGGACCTGCTGGACCCCGTCGCGGCGAAGGTGGGCCCGACGGTGGAGGAGATCGCGGAACCCCTGCCGGAACCCCCGGAGGACGCGACCAGCCCGCTGTTCGCGAAGGGGGCTTCGGTACGGGTGTGGTGAGGGGCCGGCGCGCGGGAGGGCCGCGGCTCCGTGAGCGTCGGTGCGCGTGGGAGTGTCGGCCGGGTGGCATCCTCCCGGTGTGAGCGAAGCGACGCACGGCGGTGAGGCCCATGGGGGCGCACTGGGGCAGCGGCTGAACTGGCTGCGGGCGGCGGTGCTCGGCGCCAACGACGGCATCGTCTCCACCGCCGGACTGGTCGTCGGTGTGGCCGGCGCGACCGACAACCGTTCCGCGCTCCTCACCGCCGGGCTCGCGGGGCTGCTCGCCGGGTCGATGTCGATGGCCGCGGGCGAGTACGTCTCCGTGTCCACCCAGCGCGACTCCGAGGTGGCCGCCCTGGCGATGGAGAAGCGGGAGCTGCGGGAGCAGCCGGAGGCGGAGCTGGAGGAACTGACGCAACTGCTCGAGGAGCGCGGCCTGTCCCGCGAGGTCGCCCGGGAGGCCGCCGGACAGCTGACGGAACGGGACGCGCTCAGGGCGCACGCGCGCGTGGAGCTCGGCATTGACCCCGACGAGCTGACGAACCCCTGGCACGCGGCGTGGGCGAGCTTCTTCGCGTTCACGGTGGGCGCGCTGCTGCCCCTGCTCGCGATCGTGCTGCCGCCCGCCGGCTGGCGGGTGTGGATCACCGTGGTCTCGGTCCTGGCCGCCCTCGTCCTCACCGGCTGGAGCAGCGCCCGCCTGGGCGCCGCGGAACCGGGCCGCGCCGTCCTGCGGAACGTGGTGGGCGGCGCGCTGGCGATGGGCGTCACGTACGCGGCGGGGGCGCTGCTCGGCGCCGCCGGGGTCTAGCGCACAAGGCTCCCGTGTCGCACACCCATTGGCGGAGATCACCAAGAAGCAAGCGCGTACCCCGGGAAATACTTGTGGGTAACAACGTCTAGCCGCGGCCGACCAGCGGTTCTACGGTGCCCCCATGCCGAACCTGCCCGATGTCGTGCTGTGGTCGATACCCGCCTTCGTGCTGCTCACCGTGGTCGAGATGATCAGCGTGCGCATCCATCCCGACGAGGAGGCGGCCGGATACGAGACCAAGGACGCCGCGACCAGCGTCGGCATGGGACTCGGCAGCCTCGTCTTCGACTTCTTCTGGAAGATCCCGATCGTCGCGATCTACTCGGCGGTCTACGAACTCACGCCCCTGCGCGTGCCCGTGCTGTGGTGGACCGTCCCCCTGATGCTCCTCGCGCAGGACTTCTTCTACTACTGGTCCCACCGCGGCCACCACGTCATCCGCATCCTGTGGGCCTGCCACGTCGTCCACCACTCCAGCCGGAAGTTCAACCTCACCACCGCGCTGCGCCAGCCCTGGACGACCTGGACGGTCTGGCCGTTCTACGTCCCCCTGATCGCCGTCGGAGTGCATCCGGCCGCCCTCGCGTTCTGCTCCTCGGCCAACCTCGTCTACCAGTTCTGGATCCACACCGAACGCATCGACAAGATGCCCCGCTGGTTCGAGTTCGTCTTCAACACCCCGTCCCACCACCGCGTCCACCACGCCTCCCAGGGCGGCTACCTGGACCGCAACTTCGGCGGCATCCTCATCGTCTGGGACCGGCTGTTCGGCTCCTTCGTGCCCGAGACCGAGCGCCCCGTCTACGGGTTGACCAAGAACATCAACACGTTCAACCCGATCAAGGTCGCCACCCATGAGTACGTCGCGATCCTCAAGGACGTCCGGGCGGCGAGGAGTTGGGGCGAGCGGGCCGGGCGGGTCTTCCGCGGCCCGGGCTGGGCGCCGACGCCCCCGGTGGAGGCCGCCCCGGTCGCCGAGCCGGCCCCGGCCGAGGGGACCGCGGCCGCGTGACGCCGGGCCCTGAGGGCAGGGCACGCACCGGTGCCGGTGCCCTGGCGCCTGTTCTCCTCGGCGCCTTCGTCGCCGCCACCGTCGCCGATCTCGCCTCCCTGGCCGCCGGCTTCCACCCCGGCCATGTCGTCGCCAAGCCCCTGCTGATGCCGCTTCTCGCCGCCCACGCGCGCGCGGGCGGCGCGCCCCGGCTGCTGATCGCCGCGCTCCTGTGCGGCTGGGGCGGTGACGTCCTGCTGCTGTCCGACGCGGACCCGGCGTTCCTCGCGGGGATGGCGTCCTTCGCCGCGGGGCACGTCTGCTACCTCGTCCACTTCCGCCGACGGCGAGCGCCGTACGGCACGTCCCGCGCGCGTGGCCGTCTGCTCGTCCCCGTCTACGCGGGAGCCCTGGTCGCCACGGTCGCCCTCCTGTGGCCGGACCTGCCGGCGGACCTGCGCGTCCCCGTCGCCGGCTACAGCACCCTGCTCACGGCCATGGCGTACACCGCGGCCGCCCGGCTCGGCCCGGTCGCCGGGCTCGGCGGTGCGCTGTTCATGCTGTCCGACACCCTCATCGCAACCGGCGTCGCCGACTGGCCGCAGCCGCCGAGACCCGACCTGTGGATCATGCTGACGTACGCCGCCGCTCAGTTCCTGCTGGTCCGGGGCACCCTCGAAGAGCGGCCCGCGCCCGCGACGGCGTACCGTGAAATGCGCTCGACCACCCCCTGAGCGCAGCCACGACACCGCACGAGAAGGACCCTCGCCATGCGCGCGACCACCATCCACGCCCCCTATGACATGCGCGTGGAGGACGTGCCCGAGCCCGTGGTGCAGCTGCCCACCGACGCGGTGGTGCGGGTGCTGCGGGCCTGCATCTGCGGCAGCGACCTGTGGGCCTACCGCGGCGAGGCGGCCCGTCGGCCGGGGCAGCGCATCGGGCACGAGTTCCTCGGGTTCGTCGAGGAGACCGGCAGCGAGGTCACGGGCGTGCGGCGCGGTGACCTGGTCGTGGCTCCCTTCATGTGGTCCGACGGCGTCTGCGACTACTGCCGTGAGGGCCTGACCACCTCCTGCGAGCACGGCGGCTTCTGGGGTTCCGTCGGGTACGACGGAGGCCAGGGAGAGGCCGTGCGCGTGCCGTTCGCCGACGGCACGCTCGTGCGGCTGCCGAAGGAGGCCGCGTCCGACGAGCACCTGCTGTCCGCGCTGCTGACCCTCTCCGACGTCCTGGGCACCGGCCACCACGCGGCCCTCGGCGCGGGCACCCGCCCGGGCGCCACGGTCGCCGTCGTCGGCGACGGCGCGGTCGGTCTGTGCGCGGTGCTGGCCGCCAAGCGGCTCGGCGCGGAGCGGATCATCGCGCTCGGCCGCCACCAGGTCCGCACGGACATCGCCCGCCGTTTCGGCGCCACCGACGTCGTCGCCGAGCGGGGGGACGCGGCCGTCGAGGCGGTGCGTGAACTCACCCGCGGCCAGGGCGCGCACGCCGTGGTGGAGGCCGTGGGCACCGAGCAGTCGATGCGTACGGCGATCGAGATCACACGCGACGGCGGCGCGATCGGATTCGTCGGTGTCCCGCACGGCAGCGGCACCGGCGTCGACCTGGGCGTCATGTTCGACCGGAACATCGCGCTGCGCGGCGGCGTCGCTCCCGTCCGCGCCTACATCCCGGACCTGCTGCCCGACGTCCTGGACGGCACGATCGACCCGTCGCCGGTCTTCGACATGACCGTCGGCATCGAGGGTGTCCCGGACGGCTACAAGGCGATGGACGAGCGCACGGCGCTCAAGGTCCTGGTCACCAACGATTGATCAACGGATCAACGTCAGGACCAGCGGATCGGCAGCGGCAGCGCCGTCAGCAGCCCCGAGACCACGACCACGACTCCCAGGGCGACGACCTCCGCGCGCGCGGGGGAGCAGGCCGAGAGCGGGTCGGTGGCGCGGCGCAGGCGGATCCGCGCGCACAGGGCCAGCAGGGCGACGGCGGCCACCAGGAGCACCTTGGCCAGCAGGGTGCGCCCGTAGGCCGTCGTCGTCAGCTGGTCCAGGATCGTGTGCGGGGGCATGCGGCGCAGCGAACTCCAGACGCCGCTCGCGGTGATGGCGGCGAGCAGGACGGCCGCCACGCGCGCGTAGAGACCGAGCAGAGCCGGGCTCGCCTCGACGGGACCCCACAGCCGCAGGGTGCGCAGGGCATGCAGCAGACCGCCCACCCACAGGGCCGCGCAGGTCAGATGAACCAGCGTCAGCCCTGAGCCGAGGAGCGGGGTGTGCTCGGTGCCGGGATGCGCCCGCAGGGCCTCGGCCACGATCACCGCGGCCACCGGCCAGAGTTGGACGGCGGGGCGGCGCGAGCGGGCGCACAGGGCGGCCACGAGGAAGGCGTTGACCTCGAGCAGCGCGAGTTGCCCGTCGCGCGTGGCGTACAGACCGCCGACGTCGATCTGGGCGAGACTGCGCGGCACCAGATTGCCCGTCGAGACGATCGAGGCCAGCCCCAGGGCCGCGACGAAACCGGCGAGGGCCGCCCAGAGGCTCCAGCTGCGGGGCACGTCGGACGGGGCACCGGGCAGCGAGCGGGCCAGACGGTCGACGAACCACTCGCCCACCGGCACGCACAGCGCGGCGAACAGGACCGACCGCAGCAGCGCGACACCGGCGACGGCGGGGGCGGCGGCCTCGCCGGTGCCGTGCAGCGCGGCGCTCGGACCGAGCAGGGGTATCAGGGCCGCGAGGCCCACCAGGACGAGGACGGCGGTGGCCCGGCCGGCGCCGGGGCGCCGTATGGGTCCGCCGGCGTCGGCCGCCTCAGGCGTGGGTCTTGTCAAAGTCACCCGAAGATCTTCACCAGGTGCCGCAGAACCGGGCAAGTCGATAGAAACAACCGGGGGTACGGCATTCCGCACATGGATACGTTTTTGGACGCCCCGTGGCTCAGTCCCAGCGCGCCGAATCCGACCCCCAGCGCGTCGGCGGCCGCCGCCAGTCGACCGGCCCGCCCGTGAAGGACACGGGAGGCAGGGCGTACCGCAGCGGTCCCAGTGCGCTGTTCGTCTCGGCGAGCCAGGGCCCCGGCCCGTCGTACGAGAGTTCCCCCGCCGGACCGGCCGTCACACCGTTCAGGAGCCATTGGGCCGTTCGTGCCAGCGCCAGCCGCACGAACCTGCTGCCGCCCTCGGACGCCTGCTCGGTCAGCGCCCGCAGTACCGCGCCGGCCAGCAGATAGCCGGTCCCGTGGTCGAGGGCCTGTGCGGGCAGCGCCCCCGGCGCCTCCTTCGACCCCTCGACCGCCGCGATGCCGGTCGCGACCTGCACCAGGCTGTCGAAGCCCCGCCGCCCGGCCCAGGGCCCGTACGCACCCCAGGCCGACACCTGGGCGACGACGATCCCCGGCCGCCGCTCGGCCAGTGCCCGGGGCGAGAGCCCGAACCGGTCCAGGGCGCCGGGCCGGTACCCGGTGACCACGACGTCCGCCCCGGCGAGCAGCTCCTCGAAGGCGGCCCGGTCCGCCGCCAGGTCCAGGAGCGCCGAGCGTTTCCCGAACCCCGTGTCGGCGTGCTGGTCGGGCAGTTCGGGCAGATCCGGGGGGTCCAGGCGCAGTACGTCCGCGCCGAGCAGGGCGAGGGTGCGGGTCGCGACCGGGCCGGCCAGCACCCGCGTCAGGTCCAGCACGCGGACCCCGGCGGCGGGCAGGAGGGGAGTGCCGTCGATCGGCGCGAGCACCCGCTCGCGGGCCTCGTCGAGCCGCTCGTGCTCGACGAGGGGCCGCCGCGCCACCTCGGCACCCTGCTCATGGGCGGCCCATTCCTCGGGCGTGCGCAGGGCCACGGCCAGGCCCCCCGCCGCGTACACGGACTCCTCGACCTCCGCCGAGGTGCGCTCCGCGAGTGCCGCCTCGACGGCGCCCACGTCCTCGGGCACCCCCAGCACGCCGAGCAGCCGCGACCGGTGGTGCGGATAGTTCGCATGCGTCCGCACCCAGCCGTCCGATGTCCGCCAGAACCGCGACAACGGCGCGAAGGTGACCGGCGCCCGTCCGTCGACCAGCACATGCCGCTCGCTGTGGAACGCGGTGGCGACGGCCCCGTCGTCCACCCGGACCTCGGGCACCCGGTCGAGCCCCGCCCGCAGCGCCGCCACTCCGGCTGCGGCCGAGGCGCACGACTCGACGCAGGCGCGCGCCAGCTCGCGTGCGGGAAGGCGCCCCTGGAGAGCGCCCTCCCGCACCACTGTCTTGATTGCAGTCATGACTGAACTATGCAGTATTGACTCAATCAATATATGGACCGAGGGGATCCGTACCGTACAGACCCCGGCCGGGTTACTTCACCGCGCGCAGAGCGCTCACGATGCCGAAGCCGTAGAAGCCGTTGACGCGCTTGCCGCCCACACAGGTCGCGTCCACCACGCCGTCGCCGTTCCCGTCGTACGGGTCCGTCGGGCAGCCCGGGTTCACCGCCTCGGCCTTCAGCAGCGCCTGCAACTGGGACGGCGTCGCCCACGGGTGCGTCGACTTCAGCAGCGCGGCCACGGCCGCCACGTGCGGAGTCGCCATCGACGTGCCCTGGAGGTAGCCGTACTGGTTGTTGGGCAGCGTGGACAGGATGCGGCCGTTCTTCGACGGCGTGTCCGGGATCTGGTACTTGTCCCCGCCGGGCGCCGCGACGTCGACGACGCCGTAGCCGTAGCTGGAGTAGTACGACTTGGCGCCCTTGACGCCCGTCGCGCTGACCGTGACGACACCCGGTAGCTGGGTCGGCACGTCGAAGCACTCGTGCGGATCGACCGTACGGTTCACCGGCGTCGAGTCGTCCGGGCTGGAGGCGTCGACAAGGGCGTCCGAGTCGAGGTCGTCGTTGGAGTTGCCCGCCGCGGCGACATTGAGCGTGCCCTTGTGCTGGGCGTACAACTGGGCCCTGTTGACCGCGTCGACGATCGCGCGCTGATCGGGATCGTCCATGCAGTTGTACTGCCACGGATCAACGTAGTAGCTGTTGTTGGTGATCTCGACGCCGTGGTCGGCGGCGAACACGAAGGCGCAGACGACGCTCTCCGGGAAGAACAACTGGTTCGCGTCCGGCTGGGCCACCGTGATGCCGGCGACCTTCACACCGGGCGCGACGCCCGCGACACCGATGCCGTTGCGAGCGGCGGCTATCTCGCCGGCCACGTGCGTGCCGTGGTAGTGGTCGGCGTCCACCGGCCGCCAGGAGCCGTACGTGGTGTCCGCCTTGCCGCTCACGCAGTTCGCGGACTGCGAGGGCGAGAAGTTCGGCGCTATGTCGGGGTGGGTGTCGTCGACGCCGACGTCGATGACCGCGACGGTCACCTTCTTGCTGCCCGGGTCGATCGCGGCCGCCTTGTCGGCGCCGATCGCCCTCAGGTCCCACTGGTCGGCCTCGAGGGGCTCCTCGCCCGCCGTGGCGCTCTTCGCGAGCTTCGCCGACCCGGCCTTGGAGAGGTACTGCACCGCGCCCTCGTCCGTCGTCCCCGCCGCCTGCACCGGCGAGGTCCGCGAGGCGCCGGCGGACTGCACGCCGCGCACCTTGCGTATCTTCTTGGCGAAGTCGAGGTCCGTCGAGTGGACGACGATCACACCGATCCTGTCGTACGACACCACGACGGAACCGCCGGCCGCCTTGATCGCCGCCTTGACCGACTTGATCGTGTAAGGGTCCGTCTTCGTGTTGACGAGGTAGGCGTAGGTGTCCGCGGCGGCTGCCTGGGAGGCGGACTCCGCGCGTGGGGCGGCCTGCGCGGCCGCGGGGAGGAAGCCGAGCGAGGCGGTCAGCGACAGCGCGACCGGCACCGCGAGGGCGAGCCGGCGTCTGGGACGCAGATGAGCCATGGGGTCTCCACATCATCCGGATACGAAAACGGCCCGAGACACAGGTGGTGCTCGGGCAGGTACATGACGGGCGGTCCAGGGCGAAAACTATCCTCCGAAGTCCCTGGTCAGCAATGAGTTCCTCAAGGTCGGTCCGGAAAGAGGTCAAGGACGTTGAACCTGTCCTCGCGTGGCGCCGTGACCTTGGACAGGGAACGCGAGGACACTCGCCCCGACCCCGTCCCGCCCGCACCCGCAACGCGAGGAGACTCCGTGGCCACCGAGACACCGCCCCCCTCGAATACCCAGGCCCAACTCCCCTCCACCGAGGAGTTCGTGACGGTGCAGGAGAGCGCGGAGTTCGGTGAACTGCGCCGCTCCCACCGCTCGTTCGCCTTCCCGCTCACCATCGGCTTCATCGCCTGGTACCTGCTGTACGTCCTGCTGTCGAACTACGCGGACGATTTCATGGGCACCCAGGTGGTCGGCAACATCAACGTGGCCCTCGTCCTGGGTCTCGCCCAGTTCCTGACCACGTTCCTGATCGCCTGGTGGTACTCGCGGCACGCCGCCGCCAAGCTCGACCCCAAGGCCGAGGCCATCAAGACCCGGATGGAGGGCGGCGCATGAGCCCCGCGCAGCACACCCTGCTCGCCGCGGGCGAGGCGAGCCAGCACCGCCCGCTGATCATCACCCTGTTCGCGGTGTTCGTCGCCGCGACCCTCGTCATCACCGTCTGGGCCGGCCGGCAGACCAAGGACGCCGCCGACTTCTACGCCGGCGGACGCCAGTTCACCGGCTTCCAGAACGGCCTCGCCGTCTCCGGCGACTACATGTCCGCCGCGTCCTTCCTCGGCATCGCCGGCGCCATCGCCCTCTTCGGCTACGACGGCTTCCTGTACTCCATCGGCTTCCTGGTCGCCTGGCTGGTCGCCCTGCTCCTGGTCGCCGAACCGCTGCGCAACTCCGGCCGCTACACCATGGGCGACGTCCTCGCCTACCGCATGCGCCAGCGCCCGGTCCGCACGGCGGCCGGTACGTCCACCATCGTCGTCTCGATCTTCTACCTGCTGGCCCAGATGGCGGGCGCGGGCGTCCTGGTCTCCCTGCTGCTCGGCATCACCAGCGACGGCGGCAAGATCGGCATCGTCGCCCTGGTCGGCGTCCTGATGATCGTGTACGTCACCATCGGCGGCATGAAGGGCACCACCTGGGTGCAGATGGTCAAGGCGGTCCTGCTGATCGCGGGCGCGCTGCTGCTGACCTTCCTGGTCCTGCTGAAGTTCCACTTCAACGTCTCCGACCTGCTCGGCTCCGCCGCCGACAACAGCGGCAAGGGCGCCGCCTTCCTGGAACCCGGCCTGAAGTACGGCGCCACGGGCACCACCAAGCTGGACTTCATCTCCCTCGGCATCGCCCTGGTCCTGGGCACCGCCGGCCTGCCGCACATCCTGATCCGCTTCTACACGGTGCCGACCGCCAAGGCCGCCCGTAAGTCCGTGATCTGGGCGATCGGCCTGATCGGCGCCTTCTACCTGATGACCCTCGCCCTCGGCTTCGGCGCCGCCGCGCTGATCAAGCCCGACGAGATCATCGCCTCCAACAAGGCGGGCAACACGGCCGCACCCCTGCTCGCCCTGCACCTCGGGGGCGTGGACTCCAACTGGGGCGCGATCCTGCTCGCCACCATCTCCGCGGTCGCGTTCGCCACGATCCTCGCGGTCGTCGCGGGCCTGACCCTGGCCTCGTCCTCCTCCTTCGCGCACGACATCTACGCGAACGTCATCAGGAAGGGCCAGGCCACCGAGAAGCAGGAGATCGGCGCGGCCCGCTGGGCGACCGTCGGCATCGGCGCGGTCTCCATCGTCCTCGGCGCCCTCGCCCGCGACCTGAACGTGGCCGGCCTGGTCGCCCTGGCCTTCGCGGTCGCCGCCTCGGCCAACCTGCCCACGATCCTCTACAGCCTCTTCTGGAAGCGGTTCACCACCTCCGGAGCCCTGTGGTCGATCTACGGCGGCCTGGTCACCGCGGTCGGCCTGGTGCTGTTCTCGCCGGTCGTCTCGGGCAAGCCGACGTCGATGTTCCCGGACGTCGACTTCCACTGGTTCCCGCTGGAGAACCCCGGCATCATCTCGATCCCGGTCGGCTTCCTGCTCGGCATCCTCGGCACCTACCTCTCCAAGGAGGAGCCGGACGCCGGCAAGTACGCCGAACTGGAGGTCCGGTCCCTCACCGGCACCGGAGCCCACTGAGAAACCCCGCACCACCCCCTCCCGGCGGCCGCGTCGTAGATCCCTACGACGCGGCCGCGCCGCACCTCGTGGGATCGGGCCGCTGTCGTTGTCAGTCGTGTCACGTAGGCTCGCAAGTGACAGGAAAAGACCCGACGGCGCTGATCCGCCCGCGCCGAACCGCTACGAGGGAGGGGGCCCACGTGCTCATCGACACCTACGGCCGAGTGGCCACCGACCTGAGGGTCTCGCTGACCGACCGGTGCAACCTCCGCTGTACGTACTGCATGCCCGAGGAGGGCCTGCAGTGGCTGGCCAAGCCCGACCTGCTCACGGACGACGAGATCGTCCGCCTCATCGACATCGCAGTCACCTCACTGGGCATCGAGGAGGTCCGCTTCACCGGCGGCGAGCCCCTGCTGCGCCCCGGCCTGGTCGGCATCGTGGAGCGCGTCGCCCGGCTGGACCCCCGCCCCCAGATGTCCCTCACCACCAACGGCATCGGCCTGAGGCGCACCGCGACGGCCCTGAAGGCGGCCGGCCTGGACCGGGTCAACGTCTCCCTGGACACCCTGCGCCCGGACGTCTTCAAGACCCTCACCCGCCGCAACCGCCACCAGGACGTCCTCGACGGCCTCGAAGCCGCCCGCGAGGCCGGACTGACCCCGGTGAAGGTCAACTCGGTCCTGATGCCCGGCCTGAACGACGACGAGGCCCCGGACCTGCTGGCCTGGGCCGTCGCGCACGACTACGAACTGCGCTTCATCGAGCAGATGCCCCTGGACGCCCAGCACGGCTGGAAGCGCGAGGGCATGGTCACGGCGGGCGACATCCTGGCCTCCCTGCGGACCCGCTTCGACCTCACCCCCGAGGGCGCGGACGAGCGCGGCTCGGCCCCCGCCGAGCGTTGGCTGGTCGACGGCGGCCCGCACCGCGTGGGCGTCATCGCCTCCGTCACCCGCCCCTTCTGCGCGGCCTGCGACCGCACCCGCCTCACCGCCGACGGCCAGATACGCACCTGCCTGTTCGCCCGGGAGGAGACCGACCTGCGGGCCGCCCTGCGCGACGGCTCCCCGGACGAGGAGATCGCCCGCGTCTGGCGCCTGGCGATGTGGGGCAAGAAGGCGGGCGCCGGCCTGGACGACCCGTCCTTCGTCCAGCCGGACAGGCCGATGTCGGCGATCGGCGGTTGACCGGCGGGTTATCGGCGGTCAGGCCCGGCGGCCGCCTCCCACTCCGGGAGCGGCACGACGTCCTTCAGGAACCCCCGCACCCCGAGGAACTGCGACAGATGCTCCCGGTGCTCCTCACACGCGAGCCAGGTCTTGCGCCGCTCCGGCGTGTGGATCTTCGGATTGTTCCACGCCAGCACCCACACGGCGGCGACACGGCAGCCTTTGGCGGAGCAGATGGGGGTGGTCTCGTCACTCACAGATTCGTCTCACAACCGCTGCACAAAAGGCGACGCCGAGCAGCCACGGGGGGAGCTGCCCGGCGTCGGTCCGTCGCTCCGACGGGGGATGCGGAGCGCCTACGAAGTATGTCACGGGTAACCCGTCGCCCGGCACTGGAACAACATGATTGATCTGAGCTTTTCTTGAGCTTGGCGCGTAGTCGCCTTCCGCTTGTGACACCCGCGCGCCGCTCAGGCCCAGTCGCGCGGCTCGCTTCGTACGCCCGGCCCGGGCTCCGTCGTGACATCTTCCGGGACGGGTTCCGTGAAACCGTCATTCGTCCGTGACGATGTGATCATCGGCCGCATCGGCACGGTCACGAACGTCGTGGGAAGCGACGGCGCGTTCTCCCGCCCCGCGTTCGCGATCACCACCGCGATATAGGGCAGCACCGCTCCCAGGACCAACGCCACGATCGCGACGGGCCGTTCGACGTTCCACAGCGAGGCCGCGAGAATCACCGCCACCGTACGGATCGACATCGAGATCACGTACCGCCGCTGCCGGCCGCGTACGTCCTCGTGGAGTCCCGTCCGGGCCCCGGTGATCCGGAACACCTGGCCGTTGCCACCGCCATGCTGCTTCCGCATCACATTCCACCATCCGCCCGCATCGGCCCCGCACCGCCCCGTGCCCGGTCCGACCCCGGTCGGGGTACGAGGTCCGGACCACTCCCACGTTACGCCGCGCCTGCGTCGCCTACGAGACCGGGTCACCTCCCGCCTGGACGACCGGCATCGGCCGTAGCGCGTACGGCGGCACCCGACATGCGCCGTACGGCGTACGGGCGAAGACTGACCCTAGTGCTCACCTCGAGCCGTACAAGGAGGCAGTCATGGGCTGGTTGTGGGCGATCATCGTGGGATTCGTGCTGGGCCTGATCGCCAAGGCGATCATCCCCGGCAAGCAGCACAGTCCCCTCTGGCTGACCACCATCTGCGGGATGCTCGGCGCGATCGTCGGCAACGCGATCGCACGCGCCGTCGGGGTGGAGTCGACCCCCGGCATCGACTGGAGCCGCCACGCCTTCCAGCTCGTGGCCGCGATCATCATCGTCTTCGTGGTCGACATGCTGTACATGGCGACGCTGGGCAAGCGCAAACAGACGGCCTGACAGAACAGGGCCGGGCTTCCATGGCGGTCCATGGAAGCCCGGCCCTTGTCCGTCGACTAGGCGGGCGTGACCTCGACCGCCGCCAGGTTCTTCTTGCCCCGGCGCAGCACCAGCCACCGCCCGTGCAGCAGGTCCTCCTTGGCCGCGGCGGCGTCCTCGGAGGCGACCTTGACGTTGTTCACGTACGCACCGCCCTCCTTCACCGTCCGCCGCGCGGCGGACTTGCTGGCCACCAGACCGACCTCGGCGAACAGGTCCACGACGGGGCCGAGCTCGGCGACCTTGATGTGCGGCACCTCGGACAGCGCCGCCGACAGCGTCCGCTCGTCCAGCTCCGCCAGCTCACCCTGTCCGAACAGCGCCTTCGACGCGGCGATCACCGCGGCCGTCTGCTCGGCGCCGTGCACCAGCGTCGTCAGCTCCTCCGCCAGCGCCCGCTGAGCGGCCCGTGCCTGCGGCCGCTCCTCGGTCTGCTTCTCCAGCTCCTCGATCTCCGCACGGGAGCGGAAGCTGAAGATGCGCAGGAACTTGGAGACGTCCCGGTCGTCCGCGTTCAGCCAGAACTGGTAGAAGGCGTACGGCGTGGTCATCTCGGCATCCAGCCAGACCGTGCCGGACTCGGTCTTGCCGAACTTGGTGCCGTCGGCCTTGGTGATCAGCGGCGTGCCCAGCGCGTGCACCACGGCGTCGGGCTCGACCTTGTGGATCAGGTCCGTGCCCGAGGTGAGGTTGCCCCACTGGTCGCTGCCGCCGGTCTGCAGCGTGCAGCCGTACCGCCGGTACAGCTCCAGGAAGTCCATGCCCTGCAGGATCTGGTAGCTGAACTCGGTGTAGCTGATGCCCTCCTGGGACTCCAGACGCCGGGCGACGGCCTCCTTGGCGATCATCTTGTTCACGCGGAAGTGCTTGCCGACGTCCCGCAGGAACTCGATGGCCGACATCCCCTGGGTCCAGTCCAGGTTGTTGACCATGACCGCGGCGTTCGGCCCGTCGAAGTCCAGCAGCGGGGCGATCTGCGCGCGCAGCCGCTCCACCCAGCCCGCGACGACCTCCGGCGAGTTCAGCGTGCGCTCGGCGTTGGGCTTCGGGTCACCGATCAGACCGGTGGCCCCCCCGACCAAACCCAGCGGACGGTTGCCCGCGTCCTGGATCCGGCGCATCGTCAGGATCTGCACGAGGTTGCCGAGGTGCAGGCTGGGCGCGGTCGGGTCGAAGCCGCAATAGAACGTGACGGGACCGTCCGCGAACGCCTTGCGCAATGCGTCCTCGTCAGTGGAGAGGGCGATCAGCCCGCGCCACTTCAGTTCGTCGACGATGTCCGTCACGGTTCTCGTATCTCCTTGATGATCTTCGGGCGGTCGAGCGGCCACCGGCTACGAGGTTATACGCCCTGACTGACAGAGCTCATATTGAAGTCGGGCACCCGCAGCGCGGGCATCGCAGCCCTAGTGAACCAGTCGCTCCACTCCCGCGGCAGCGTCTTTTCCGTGCGCCCGGCCTCGGTGGCCCGGCCCAGCAGGTCGACCGGGGACTCGTTGAACCGGAAGTTGTTGACCTCGCCGGTCACCTCGCCGTTCTCGACGAGGTAGACGCCGTCCCGGGTCAGGCCGGTGAGCAGCAGGGTGGCCGGGTCGACCTCGCGGATGTACCAGAGGCAGGTCAGCAGCAGCCCGCGCCCGGTGCCCGCCACCATCTCCTCCAGCGAGCGGTCCTCGCCACCGGTCAGGACGAGGTTGTCGATGGCGGGAGCCACCGGCAGCCCGGTCAGGCCCGCACTGTGCCGGGTGGTCGTGAGGTGCCGCAGCTCGCCCTCCCGCACCCACTCGGTGGCCGTGAGCGGAAGCCCGTTGTCGAACACCGACTGGTCGCCCCCGGAGGAGTGCGCGATCACGAAGGGCGCCGACTCCAGTCCCGGCTCGTTCGGGTCGCTGCGCAGGGTCAGCGGCAGCTCGGTCAGCCGGTCGCCCACGCGCGTGCCGCCGCCCGGCCTGGAGAACACCGTGCGCCCCTCGACCGCGTCCCGGCCGGACGCCGACCACAGCTGGTAGATCAGCAGGTCGGCCACCGCGGTCGGCGGCAGCAGCGTCTCGTACCGCCCGGCCGGCATTTCGACGCGCCGCTCCGCCCAGCCGAGGCGGACGGCGAGTTCGGCGTCCAGCGCCGCCGGGTCGACGTCCTTGAAGTCCCGCGTCGAGCGGCCCGCCCACGCCGAGCGCGTACGGTCCGGCGACTTGGCGTTCAGCTCCAGGGTGCCGTTGGGCTGGTCGTGACGCAGGCGCAGCCCCGTCGACGTACCGATGTAGCTCGTCACCAGCTCGTGGTTGGCGAAGCCGTACAGCTCGCGCTCGCCGGCACGCGCGCGTGCGAAGGCCTCGCCCAGCGCGGGCGCGAAGTCGGCGAAGACGGCGGAGGTGGTCTCCGCGGGCGCGTCCGTGAAGTCCGGGGACGCGGGGACGCCGGTCACCAGGGGCTGCGCGTCCTCGGCGGGCCCCGCGCTGCGGGCGGCGGCCTCGGCGGCCCGCACCAGGGGCTCCAGCTCGTCCACGGTCACCGCCGAGCGGGAGACCACACCGGAGGCGGTGCCCTCCTTGCCGTCGACGGTCGCGACGACCGTGAGCGTACGGCCGCGGGTGACGCCGTTGGTGGTGAGCGCGTTGCCCGCCCAGCGCAGGTTGGCGGTGGAGTGCTCGTCGGCGATGACGACACAGCCGTCGGCGGTGGACAGCTCCAGCGCCCGCTCGACGATCTCGTGGGGCTTGTGGGTGCGGGCGCTCATCGACCGGCCTCCTGTGTGGTGTTGAGGATGTTGACGCCCCTGAAGAGCGCGGAGGGGCAGCCGTGCGAGACGGCGGCGACCTGGCCCGGCTGGGCCTTGCCACAGTTGAAGGCGCCCCCGAGGACGTACGTCTGCGGGCCGCCCACCGCGGCCATGGAGCCCCAGAAGTCGGTGGTCGTCGCCTGGTAGGCCACGTCCCGCAGCTGCCCGGTGATCCGCCCGTTCTCGATCCGGAAGAACCGCTGGCCGGTGAACTGGAAGTTGTAGCGCTGCATGTCGATCGACCACGACCGGTCCCCGACGACGTAGATCCCGCGGTCCACGCTGCCGATCAGATCGTCCGTCGACATCCCCGCCGGATCCGGACGCAGCGACACGTTGGCCATGCGCTGCACCGGCACATGGCCGGGGGAGTCCGCGAAGGCGCAGCCGTTCGACCGCTCGAAGCCGGTCAGCCTGGCGATGCGCCGGTCCAGCTGGTAGCCGACGAGCCGGCCGTCCTTCACCAGGTCCCAGGACTGGCCCTCGACGCCCTCGTCGTCGTACCCGATGGTCGCGAGTCCGTGTTCGGCGGTGCGGTCGCCGGTGACGTTCATCAGCTCGGAGCCGTACCTGAGCTTGCCCAGCTGGTCGAAGGTGGCGAAGGAGGTGCCGGCGTAGGCGGCCTCGTAGCCGAGCGCGCGGTCCAGCTCGGTGGCGTGGCCGATGGACTCGTGGATGGTCAGCCACAGGTTGGACGGGTCGACGACCAGGTCGTACAGACCCGCCTCGACGCTCGGCGCCCGCATCTTCTCGGCGAGCAGTTCCGGGATCTGCTCCAGCTCGCTCTCCCAGTCCCAGCCGGTGCCCGTGAGGTACTCCCAGCCGCGTCCGACCGGCGGCGCGATCGTCCGCATCGAGTCGAACTCGCCGCTGGACTCGTCGACCGACACGGCCGTCAGCGACGGATGCAGCCGCACCCGCTGCTGGGTGGTCACCGTCCCCGCGGTGTCGGCGTAGAACTTGTTCTCGTGCACGGTCAGCAGCGAGGCGTCGACATGGTTGACGCCGTTCGCCGCCAGCAGCCGCGAACTCCAGTCGGCCAGCAGCGCCGACTTCTCCTCGTCCGGCACGGTGAACGGGTCGATCTCGTACGACGAGATCCACGTCCGGTCGGCGTGCACGGGCTCGTCCGCCAGCTCCACGCGCTCGTCCGAGCCGGCCGCCCTGATCACCTGGGCGGACAGCTTGGCCATCGCCACCGCCTGCGAGGCGACCTTGGCCGCCGCGTCGAGCGTCAGATCCACCCCGGACGCGAAGCCCCAGGTGCCCCCGTGCACGACCCGCACCGCGTATCCGAGGTCGGTGGTGTCCGACGAACCGGCGAGCTTGGCGTCCCGCAGCCGCCAGGAGGCGCTGCGCACCCGCTCGAACCGGAAGTCGGCGTGCTCGGCGCCCAGCGCACGCGCGCGTGCCAGAGCCGCGTCGGCGAGGGCGCGCAGGGGTAGGGCCGTGAAGGCTTCGTCGATGGTATGAGGCACCGAGGTCTCTCCTTGACTGTCGTGACCTGACCGGACCGGCGGTTGCCCCGATCATGTCGCGCCGGCGGGGCCGCCGACCACAGGTTTCGGGCCGCTGTCGGGACGATTCTGTAGAGACCCGACAGTGAGTCCCGTACGCCACTGTCGGTGCCCGAATGTCCTCAGGCGCGACCGGCCCGATAGGTTTTCGACTGAAGCCGCCTGTCACCAGGTGTTGGGCGGGTGTGTCAGACCCCTATCGAAAGGGTGATCCGTTGAGCCGCTCGGTTCTCGTCACCGGAGGCAACCGGGGCATCGGCCTCGCCATCGCCCGCGCGTTCGCCGACGCCGGCGACAAGGTCGCGATCACATACCGCTCCGGGGAGCCGCCGGCCGGCTTCCTGGCCGTCAAGTGCGACATCACCGACACCGAGCAGGTGGAGCAGGCCTACAAGGAGATCGAGGCCCAGCACGGTCCGGTCGAGGTCCTCATCGCCAACGCCGGCGTCACCAAGGACCAGCTCCTGATGCGCATGTCCGAGGAGGACTTCACGTCCGTCCTCGACACCAACCTCACCGGCACCTTCCGCGTGGTCAAGCGCGCCAACCGCGGCATGCTGCGCGCCAAGAAGGGCCGGGTCGTCCTCATCTCGTCGGTCGTCGGGCTCCTCGGCTCGGCCGGCCAGGCCAACTACGCCGCCTCCAAGGCCGCCCTGGTCGGCTTCGCGCGTTCCCTCGCCCGTGAGCTGGGCTCGCGCAACATCACGTTCAACGTCGTCGCGCCCGGCTTCGTCGACACCGACATGACCAAGGTGCTCACCGAAGAGCAGCGCGCGGGCATCGTGGCCCAGGTGCCGCTCGGCCGCTACGCGCAGCCCGAGGAGGTCGCCGCGACGGTGCGGTTCCTCGCCTCGGACGACGCCTCGTACATCACTGGAGCCGTCATCCCCGTTGACGGCGGACTGGGAATGGGTCACTGAACACCATGAGCGGAATTCTCGAGGGCAAGCGCGTCCTGATCACCGGTGTGCTGATGGAGTCCTCCATCGCCTTCCACACCGCCAAGCTGGCCCAGGAGCAGGGCGCCGAGATCATCCTGACCGCGTTCCCGCGGCCCACGCTGACCGAGCGCATCGCCAAGAAGCTCCCCAAGCCCACCAAGGTCATCGAGCTCGACGTCACCAACGACGAGCACCTGGCCCGGCTGGCCGACCTGGTCGGCGAGGAGCTCGGCGGGCTCGACGGCGTCGTGCACTCCATCGGCTTCGCACCGCAGGACGCGCTCGGCGGCAACTTCCTGAACACGCCGTTCGAGTCGGTGGCCACGGCCATGCACGTCTCGGCGTACTCCCTGAAGTCGCTGACCATGGCCTGCCTGCCGCTGATGCAGAACGGCGGCTCCGTCGTCGGCCTCACCTTCGACGCGTCCTTCGCCTGGCCGCAGTACGACTGGATGGGCCCGGCCAAGGCCGCCCTGGAGGCCACCAGCCGCTACCTCGCGCGTGACCTCGGCAAGCAGAACATCCGCTGCAACCTGATCTCCGCGGGTCCGATCGGCTCCATGGCCGCCAAGTCCATCCCGGGCTTCGGCGAGCTGGCCTCCGTCTGGGACAGCCGCTCCCCGCTGGAGTGGGACCTCAAGGACCCGGAGCCGGCCGGCAAGGGCGTCGTCGCCCTGCTGAGCGACTGGTTCCCGAAGACCACGGGCGAGATCGTCCACGTGGACGGCGGTCTGCACGCCATCGGCGCCTGACGCTGCCGCTGGGCCGAGCCGGGAGCACGAGGGCCCGCGTCCTACGGGACGCGGGCCCTCGCGTGTCACTCGTCCGGGCTAGCCGGCCGGGCGGACCGGGCGGGCGACCGCGCACGCTGGATGAAGCGTTCACCACACGCTCCCCCTCCCGAGCACGGCCGAGGAGGTCCCCTTGTGCGCCTGTCCCGCAGCCTGGCCTCAGCGACCGCAGCCGTCGTACTCGTCCTGTGCCTGCCCTACGAGGCGGTGCCCCACGCGCGCGTGAAGCGGCCCGCCCCGGCGGAGCCCTTCGGCGCCGAGTGCCGTACCAAGGTCACCGGTTCCCATGTGACCGCGTACTGCCACAACCCCTATCCGCGGACCGACGGCGTCAGCCTGCACGTGGAGTGCGAGCGGTGGTGGGACCTCGACACCGACAGCGCCACCGTCGACGCCGGGCCCGCCATGACCGTACGGCTCACCGGGCGCTGCTGGGAGGAGGTCCGCTCGGCGTGGATCACCCACCAGAAGCGGTGAACCGCCCCGGACGGCACAGGAACGGATAGCTGGCCGCCGCCGCGCCGGCCGCCTCCGCGTCACCCGCGCGGATCGCGTCGACCAGCCGCGTGTGCTCCATGTACGACTCCGGGGTCAGCGCGCCGCCCACGTCCTCGCGCAGCCAGTCCCGCAGCACCTCGCCCAGGTCGGCGTACATCGCGGTCATGACGTCGTTGTGGGAGGCGGAGACCACTGCGAGGTGGAAGGTGGCGTCGGCCGTCACGAACGCCTCCGCGTCGCCCGACTCCCAGGCCTCCTCGCGGCGCACCAGCAGTGCGTCGAGCTGCTTGAGGTCCTTCTCCGTGCGCCGCTCGGCCGCCAGTCTCGCCGCGGCCGACTCCAGCGTGGAGCGCAGCTCGGCGATGTGCCCGGGGTCGGCGTCGGCGAAGCGGCGGTGCATCACACCGGCCAGCTCACTGGTCGCCACCACATAGGTGCCCGAGCCCTGGCGGATGTCCAGCAGGCCGTTGTGCGCGAGCGCGCGGACGGCCTCGCGGACGGTGTTGCGGGCCACCCCGAGCTGCTCGACCAGTTCCGGCTCGGTCGGGATGCGGGAGCCGACCGGCCACTCGCCCGAGGTGATCTGGTTGCGCAGCGCGGCGATGACCTGCTCGGACAGGGCGGAACGGCGGGGATGACTCAGGGGCATGGCACACCTTCGCACGAGGTGGCCGGGTGAGGCCGACCAACGGATGGACAGCGGGTCATCCTATGATTCTATGATAGGTGGCATGCGGAGCGAGGAAACAACGACGATGACGTCCGAAACCGCGCCCAGTTCGGTCGTCCAGGACTCCGGGCGGCCCGCCACGCGCGCGTGGACGATGCGGGTGCTGGTCATCGGCATCGTCCTGTCGGCGCTCAACCTCCGCCCTGCCATCACCAGCCTCGGCGCGCTCCTGGAAGAGGTCCGCGACGGGCTCGGCATGAGCGGCAGCGTGGCCGGACTCCTCACCTCCGTGCCCCCGCTCTGCTTCGCCGTCTTCGGCGTCACGGCCCCGCGCCTCGCCCGCCGGTTCGGCCCGGGAGCGGTCGTCTGCGCGGGCATGGTGGCCATCACCGCGGGTCTGCTGATACGGCCCTACGCGGGCGGCACGGCGGGCTTCCTGGCCGCCAGCGCGCTCGCCCTCATGGGCATCGCCGTCAGCAACGTCCTGATGCCGGTCATCGTCAAGCGCTGGTTCCCGGACCGCGTCGGCTCCATGACCGGCCTGTACTCCATGGCCCTCGCCGCGGGCACCTCGGTCGCGGCGGCGGTGACGGTGCCCATGACGGACGCCCTGGGAGGCAACTGGCAGACCGGGCTCGGGGTGTGGGCGGGGCTCGCGGCGACGGCCGTACTGCCGTGGATCCCGTTCGTACGGGGCCGGGGCGCGCCGCCCGCCGACCCGGCACGCCGGCACGCGCGCGTGGAGGCGCCCGCCCGGGGCCGGACCTCCTCCGACGTCCACGCGCGCGTGGAGGCCCCCGCCCTGCGGATCACCCGCAGCCGTACCGCCTGGGCCCTGGCCGTCTTCTTCGGACTGCAGGCCACCGCCGCCTACATCACGATGGGCTGGATGGCGCAGATCTTCCGGGACGCCGGGGTGCCCGCGAGCACGGCCGGACTGCTGCTCGCCGTCACGATGGTGATGGGCGTGCCGCTGGCCTTCGTCATCCCGCGCGTGGCCACCAGGCTGCCCCACCAGGGCCCGATCGTGCTGGCGCTGGGCGCCTGCGGCCTGGTCGGCTACGCGGGCCTGTACCTCGCGCCCGCCGGCGGCGCCTGGGCTTGGGCCCTGCTGCTCGGCGTCTCCAACTGCGCCTTCCCGCTCGCCCTGACGATGGTCGGCATGCGGGCGCGGACCGGTGCCGGCGTCGCCCAGCTGTCGGCCTTCGCGCAGAGCACCGGCTACCTCATCTCCATCCCCGGCCCCCTGCTGGTCGGCGTGCTCTACCAGCACAGCGGCGGCTGGGGGCTGCCGATCGCCCTCATGGCCGCGCTGATGGTCCCGCAGATGGTGGTCGGCGTCCTGGCGGGCCGCGACCGCACGGTGGAGGACGAGGCCGCCGCCCGCTGAGCTCACCCCGCCGGATCCGGCGTGGACGCGGGGTGCGAGACTGGCCGTATGCCAGTGCTCGAGCCGAACCCCCAGAACGGCCAGAAGAAGATGCTGATCGTCTTCGGCTCGTTCTTCGCCATCTTCGTGGTCATCGCCATCGTCGCGACGATCGTCTCGCCGTGACCTCCGCCCCCTTCGATGGTGGGGCTAGCCCCACCATCCCCTAGGGGGTCGGTGTCAGGGTCAAGTGGGTGGATCTCCGGATGGGTTGAGGGGTCCCGGGTCCGTACCTTCGAAGTGTGGCCGCGGACGGCGGCCACCGACCGCTCGAAGACCACGGCTACCACGGAGGCACCCATGTCGGCCCCTACGCACACCCGGCCCCTCCCGGCGAGCACGGGCGGCATCGACATCCGGCTGCCCTGGTGGGCCCTCGCCCTGCCCGCGCTCGCCTTCGTCGTCCTCCTGGCGCTCATGCTGAACCCGAGCGACGCACAGGCGGCCGGCGACCCGGTGATCACCCACCTCTTCGAGCGGGCGCAGCAGCTCATGGCTCGCTGAGCACCCGCAGAGCACGCGTCGAGCCGCCGGTCAACTACCTGCGCCCCATGGCCTGTTTCGTGCGAAGCTGGGTGTCATGAGCGTCGCTGAACCCCGCAGGATCGTCCTCTTCCGCCATGCGAAAGCCGACTGGCCACAGGTGACCGACCATGAGCGCCCCCTCGCCGAGCGGGGCCGACTGGACGCCGCGGCCGCCGGACGCAGGCTGGCCGACACCGGCATCCCCTTCGATCTGGCACTGTGCTCCACCGCGACCCGCACCCGGGAGACGTGGAAGCTCGCGGTCCACGAGTTCCCGCAGCGGCCGAAAACCGTCTATGAGGAGCGGATCTACGAGGCCTCGCCCGGTGAGCTGATCGCCCTGCTGAACGAGACCCCGGACGACGCGCAGAACGTCATCCTGATCGGCCACAACCCTGGTGTGCACGGCCTCGCCGACATCCTGGCCGGCACGGGCGAGGGCGACGCCCGCGAGCGGATGAACCGCCGCGGCTTCCCCGCCGCCGGTTTCGCCGTCCTGTCCTTCGACGGCTCCTGGAAGGCCCTGGAGCCCGCCGCGGCCACCCTCGTCGACTACTGGGCGCCGACCGAGTAGGAGCCCGCCGTACCAAGGCCGTGGGGCCCGGCACCGCAGCGGTGCCGGGCCCCACGGCCGTTCTCACGAGGGGATCAGTGGTCGTCGTGCGTGTCCGCCGCCTCGACCTCTTCGCGGGTGACGCCCAGCAGATACAGGACCGTGTCCAGGAACGGCACGTTCACCGCGGTGTGCGCCGCCTCCCGTACGACGGGCTTGGCGTTGAAGGCGACACCGAGACCGGCCGCGTTGAGCATGTCCAGGTCGTTGGCGCCGTCGCCGATCGCCACGGTCTGGGCGAGCGGCACGCCCGCCTCGGCGGCGAAGCGGCGCAGCAGCCGCGCCTTGCCCGCGCGGTCCACGATCTCGCCGGTGACCTTGCCGGTCAGCTTCCCGTCGACGATCTCCAGGGTGTTGGCCTGGGCGAAGTCCAGCCCCAGCCGCTCCTTGAGGTCATCGGTGACCTGGGTGAACCCGCCGGAGACGACACCGACTTGGTAGCCGAGCCGCTTCAGCGTGCGGATCAGCGTGCGCGCGCCCGGCGTCAGCCGCACCTCGCTGCGCACCTTGTCCACCACGGAGGCGTCCAGCCCCTCCAGCAGCGCCACGCGCGCGTGCAGCGACTGCTCGAAGTCCAGCTCCCCGCGCATCGCCGCGGCCGTGACCTCGGCGACCTTGTCCTCGCAGCCCGCGTGCGCGGCGAACAGCTCGATGACCTCGTCCTGGATGAGCGTGGAGTCGACGTCCATGACGACGAGCCGCTGGGCCCGCCGGTGCAGCCCCGCGGCGACCACCGCGACATCGACACCGAGTGCCGCCGCGTCCGTCACCAGGGCGGTCCGCAGGGGCTCGGTCTCCACACCGGAGACCGCGAACTCGACCGCGGTCACCGGGTACTTGGCGAGCCGGAAGATACGGTCGATGTTGCCGCCGGCCTGGGCGATGTTCGCGGCGATCCGGGCGGTGGCCGCCGCGGTGAGCGGATGGCCGAGCACGGTGACCAGGGAGCGGCCGAGGCCACGCGGCCGGTTGTCGCCGCGACCGGAGATGATCTCCGCCTGCATCTTCATCGACTCCGCCCAGCTGTGGACGGTGGCGCGGAGATCGCCCTCGAGCGTGGCCGCCGGATGGGTCACGAGCGCGCACAGCGTGAGCCGGCCACGGGTGACGACCTGCTCGATGTCGACCACGTCGACGGAGTAGGCGGCGAGGGTGTCGAAGAGGCCGGCCGTGATGCCCGGCCTGTCCTTGCCGAAGATCTTGACGAGGAGGGTCGGGGGGTCGGCCGGAACGTCGGAGGTCGGGATCTGCGAAGCGCTCATGGTCTTCCCACCGTATCCGGCACCCAGTGCCGCCCGCCGCCGCGGTCCGCCTAGCGGACACGGAACAGTGGGTGTCGGCGGGGTGGCGGACACATGACGGGGGGACCACGGCGGCCCCCTGCCGGCCGGCACGGAAGCCGCCCGGCGCCTGGGTTGCCGCTCCGCGTGTAGGTTGCCGCTCCGCGTGTAGGTTGCCGCTCCGCGTGTGGGTTGCCGCTCCGCGTCTGGGTCGCCGCTCAGCGTGTGGGTTGCCGATCCGCGCCTTGGTTGCCGCTCCGCGCTCCGCGCCTGGGTCGCCGCTCCGCGCCTGGGTCGCCGCTCCGCGCCTGGGGAACGGCCCTGCGCCTGGGGAACGGCCCTGCGCCTGGGGAACGGCCCTGCGCCTGGGGAACGGCCCTGCGCCTGCGGACCCGCCCTGCGCCGGTGAGCCTCCCTGCGCCAGGAGAACCGTCCTGCGCCGGTGAGCTTCCCTGCGCCTGGGGACGGCCCTGCGCCTGCGGGTCCCGTCCAGCCTGCGGGACTCGCCCGCCAGGTGAGTCTCGCTGTGTCTGTGGGGCCTGTCCTGCGCCGGTGGGTGTGCTTGTGTCTGTGGGGCCTGTCCTGCGCCGGTGAGCCTGCCTGTGCCTGCGGACTCGTCCCTGCGCCGGTGAGTCTCCCCGCGCCTGGAGAACCGTCCTGCGCAAGGTGACCCGTCCTGCGCAAGGTGACCCGTCCTGCGCAAGGTGCCCCGTCCTGCGCCGGTGAGCCTCCCTGCGCCAAATGACCCGCCCTGCGCCGGTGAGCCTCCCTGCGCCAGGTGACCCGTCCTGCGCCTGGAGAACCTCCCCGCGACTGGGGACCCGTCTGCGCCTGGAGAACTCCCCGCGCCTGGGGACCCCCGGCCTCGCTCAGTGGCCCCCCTTCGGACGGCCAGGCGGGGGAGGAGGCG
>NZ_WVUG01000570.1 GCF_017614965.1 Streptomyces griseorubiginosus
CCTCGGCTCCCGCCCACAGCACCCGCCCGTGCCCGAACTGCCCGCCGCCCCGCAGCGCCAGCGCGAAGGCGGCCGACCGCCGGGCCGCCCTCTCCAGCCGGTCCGACAGGTCCGGTACGACGTCGTCATCGACCTCGCCGTAGAAGGCCAGGGTGAAGTGCCACCCCGGCCGCCCGGTCCAGCGCAGGCCCTCCCCGCCCGGCAGCTTCCGCAACTCGTCCACCGCTGCGGCCAGTTCACCGGTCACGTCCTCGGGGGGCAGCACGGCGGCGAAGAGTCTCATGGGGCCAGTCTCGCCGCCATGTCCCTGCGTGACCCGGTCACCGTACGTATCGTTGTACTGCGCGGCTGTCCGTGACCGAGCGGCAGCCGGGGAGGAGCGCGACCGTGACCGTTCTTGAAGACAGGATCGAGATGGCCGAGGAGCGCGGCGAGCTGACTCTGGACGTCTTGTTCGAGCACCTCGAGAAGATGCCCATCCCCGAGGGAACGAAGATCGAGATCGTCGGGGGAAACATCTTCATGTCACCGCAGCGGCAGAACCACTGGGAGATCATCTTCGGCATCGCGAAGCAGTTGGACGCAAAGTATTCGCAGAAGCGTCTGGCCTCGGACGTGCGGATCGACTTCCCCGGCCATCTGAACGGTTTCGCCTGCGACCTGGCGGCCATGGCCGAACGGTCGGTGAAGGACGGCAAGGGCCGCTGGCGCTATCAGGACGTCGAGTTCGTCGTCGAGGTCATCTCCAAGGACACGGCGGCCAACGACTACGGCCCGAAGAAGGACACCTACGCCGCTGCCGAGGTGCCGGTGTACCTGGTCGTGGACCCGTACACCGGCGAGTGGCACCTGCACACCCTTCCGAAGGACGGCAAGTACCACAGCGACGTCAGCTTTCCCTTCGGTGAGGACGTCGACCTGACCGGCACCCCGGTCGGCCTGGTCCTCAAGACCGACGAGTTCCCCCGCGACTGACCCCGCAGCTCACGCAGCCGCGGCCAGTTCCTCGCGCGGCACGAACCGGACGACCGGGTGGCCCCGGTGCCAGCCGAGGGTGAGGCGGAGGTTGCCGACGCGGGCCAGGACCAGGCCGACGACGAGCGCCGCGCCCGCCGCGATCGCGCCGCCGACCGCCAGACCCGCCCGGACGCCGTAGGCGTCGGTGATCCAGCCGGCGATGGGCGCGCCGATGGGGGTGCCGCCCATGAACACCATCATGTAGAGCGACATCACCCGGCCGCGCATGGCCGGATCGGTGCCCATCTGGACCGTGGTGTTGGCGGTGACGTTGACGGTCATGCCGAACATGCCGATCGGGACCATGATCAGGGCGAAGAGCCACAGCGAGGGCGCCACGGCCGCCACCAGCTCCAGCGCGCCGAAGGCCATCGCCGCCGCGATCATCACCCGCATCCGTGCGGTGCCGCGCCGGGCCGCCAGCAGGGCGCCGACCAGGGAGCCGACCGCCATCAGCGTGTTGAAGGCGCTGTAGGAACCGGCTCCGGCGTGGAAGACGTCGTCCGCGAAGGCCGACAGGTACACCGGGAAGTTGAAGCCGAAGGTGCCGATGAACCCGATCAGGGCGATGGTCCAGATCAGGTCGGGGCGCCCGGCCACGTACCGCAGGCCCTCCCTCAGCTGGCCCTTCCCGCGCGGGGCGCGCTGGACGGGGTGCAGCTCGCGCGCCCGCATCAGCAGCAGGCCCGCGATCGGCGCGGCGAACGACAGCCCGTTGAAGAGGAACGCCCAGCCGGTGCCCACGCCGGTGATCATCACGCCGGCCACGGCGGGGCCGACGAGGCGCGCGGACTGGAAGTTCGCGGAGTTCAGGCTGACCGCGTTCTGCAGCTGGTCCGGGCCGACCATCTCGGAGACGAAGGACTGCCGGGCCGGGTTGTCGACGACCGTGGCGAGACCGACGGCGAACGCGGCGAGATAGACGTGCCAGACCTGGACATGGCCGGAGAGCGTGAGCAGCGCCAGCGCGATCCCGGTCAGGGCCATGGCGGACTGGGTGAACAGCAGCGCGGGGCGCTTGGGCAGCCGGTCGACGAGGACACCGCCGTAGAGGCCGAAGAGCAGCATCGGCAGGAACTGCAGGGCGGTGGTGACGCCGACGGCGGTCGCGGAGCCGGTGAGGCTGAGGACCAGCCAGTCCTGGGCGATGCGCTGCATCCAGGTGCCGATGTTCGAGACGACCTGGCCGGCGAAGAACAGCCGGTAGTTGCGGATCTTCAGCGAGCTGAACATCGAGGACTTGCGGGG
>NZ_WVUG01000571.1 GCF_017614965.1 Streptomyces griseorubiginosus
GTGGTGGGTGGTGGGTGGTGATTGGCGGCCGGTGGTCTGTCGTCAGCGGTTTGTGGCCAGTCGGAACCGGTCGGTAACCGAGGCTCAAACGACGCGAGGCCGCCCCCCGACTATTGGGGGCGGCCTCGCGAACGAGCCTGATTTATCGCGTCTCGCGGTGCGCGGTGTGCGCGTTGCAACGCGGGCAGTGCTTCTTCATCTCAAGACGGTCCGGGTTGTTGCGCCGGTTCTTCTTGGTGATGTAGTTCCGCTCCTTGCACTCCACGCAGGCCAGCGTGATCTTCGGGCGGACGTCGGTGGCAGCCACGTGAGTGCTCCTTGACGAACGGATGGGACGGGTTTAACGCATAGAAGAGTAGCCGATCGAAGGACCGACCCCGCAATCGGCTACTGTCAGTAGCGGTGACCGGACTTGAACCGGTGACACAGCGATTATGAGCCGCTTGCTCTACCGACTGAGCTACACCGCTGCGATGCGATCCGTTCCCGCCTCGCGACGGGAACCTCACACACCAGAGCCCCAATACGGAATCGAACCGTAGACCTTCTCCTTACCATGGAGACGCTCTGCCGACTGAGCTATTGGGGCGAGCGATGAAGACATTACACGGTCCGCCGCCGTTCACCCAAATCCGTTTCGCGGCCCCCGTACCGGCCTGTCCGGTCGGTGGGGGCGGGGTGCGCCGCGGCCCGTCCGACCGCCCTCCCACCAGCCTCTCCAGGCCCCTTTCTCACGGCGGACCACACCGGTACGACTATTGCGCTCCTCCCTGTGATGGGCGGACCGCCACCCTAGGCTCGACTCACTCTGCGTGATCTTGCGTCCCCCTGCGCAGTCCCGAGCCCCTGGAGCGCGATGCCCGACAGCCAGCCGCAGCCGCCCCACTCGTCGTCTTCGTCGTCGTCCTCGTCGTCTTCGTCCTCGTCGGCTTCGTCTGGCGCACCAGGGCCCGTGGGTTCCTCAGGTTCCTCGGGTTCCTCGGGATCTTTGGGCCAGAGGGATTCGGGGGCGCTGCTGCTGTGCGGAGCCCGGCTGACCGATGGGCGCACGGTGGACGTACGGCTCGGCGGCGGGAGGATCGAGGCGGTCGGTACGGCGGGGAGCCTCGCGGTGGGCGGTACGCGCGCGTGCGGTGCGCGTGTGGATCTCAGCGGCTATCTGCTCCTGCCGGCCCCTGCCGAACCGCACATTCACGGCGACACCGCCCTCTCGGCCGACGGGGACGGCCCCGCCTCCCACGACCCGCATGACGTGCAACGCCGGGCCACCGAGGCCGCGTTGCTGCAGCTGGGGCACGGGGCGACCGCGGCGCGGGCACATGTGCGCGTGGGCGACGTCCAGGGCCTCGGCGCGCTGGCCGCCGTACTGCAGGCCCGGCGTTCGCTGCGGGGGCTTACGGAACTGACCGCCGTGGCCATGCCTCGGCTACTGACCGGGGTCGCCGGGGCCGACGGGCTGGCCGTGCTGCGGGATGCGCTGAAGATGGGTGCGTCCGTGGTGGGTGGCTGCCCGGACCTGGACCCCGATCCGACCGGGTACGTGGAGGCGGTCCTGGAGGTCGCCTCCGAGCACGGCTGTCCCGTGGACCTGCACACCGACGCCGCCGACCCGGCCCGCCTGGCCCGTCTCGCCGCGATGGCAGGGGGCCTGCGGCCGGGCGTGACCCTCGGTCCGTGCGGCGCCCTGGCCCGTCTGCCCACCGAGACGGCCATCCGCACCGCCGACCAGCTCGCCGCCGCCGGGGTGGCGGTGGCGTGCCTCCCCCAGGGTGGCTGCGGCGCCACCGACCGCCGCGGCACGGCTCCGGTACGGCTGCTGCGCGCTGCCGGAGTGCGCGTCGCGGCGGGCAGTGGCGCGTTGCGGGACGTGTCGAATCCGGTCGGCCGCGGTGATCCCCTGGAGGCCGCGTACCTGCTGTCCTCCCGCTATGGCCTGCGTCCCGAGGACGCGTACGACGCGATCAGTTCCTCGGCACGTGCGGTCCTGGGCCTGCCCGAGGTCCGCGTGGAGGCGGGGTTCCCCGCCGAACTGCTGGCGGTGAGGGGGGACGGGCTGCCCGGTGCTCTGTCCCTCGCGTACAGCCGGATCGTGGTGCATCGGGGCCGCGTGGTGGCCCGGACCAGCGCGGTACGGGAGTACTGCAGCTCGGCTGCCGCCGTTGAGTTGGGATTGCCTCGGCAGGGGCGCGGATTGTCGTGAGGTGATGAGGGGCGGGGATTGTCTTGAGTGATGGAGGGCGGGGATTGTCTTGAGG
>NZ_WVUG01000572.1 GCF_017614965.1 Streptomyces griseorubiginosus
ACAACCCACCCCGAACCCCCCGCACAACCCCCTGCCACCCCGACAACACCAACTCCCGCTCCCCCACCCCCAACACATCCACCTCAGACACACGACATCCACCCCCACTGCCCACCACCCACTCCAACACCCGCACCAGGCGCTGGACGAGCGATTCGGCGGTCGCTCGGTCGAAGACGTCGGTGCTGTACTGGAGTGCGCCGCGGAGGCCGCCCGGGGTGCCGGTCGTGCTGTGGGACTCGGCGAAGGAGAAGCCGAGGTCGAACTTGACGCGGTGCGTCTCCACCGGCTCGTGGTGGACGGTGAGACCGGGGAGCTTGGCGATCTCGTCGAGTGCCTCTGTGGGGCCGGCGTTGTTGAGGTTGAGCATGGTCTGGAAGAGGGGGTGCCGGGCGAGCGAGCGCTCCGGGTTGACCGCCTCCACCAACCGCTCGAACGGCAGATCCTGATGCGCGTACGCCGAAAGGTCCACCGCCCGCACCCGCTCCAGCAACTCCCCGAACGTCGGATCACCCGAGACGTCCGTACGCAGCACCAGCGTGTTCACGAAGAACCCGACCAGCTCGTCCAGCGCGTCATCCGTACGACCCGCGATCGGCGTCCCCAGCGGGATGTCCGTCCCCGCACCCAACCGCGACAGCAGGGTCGCCAGGCTCGCCTGGAGCACCATGAAGAGGCTCGTGCGGTGGCCGCGTGCCATGCGGGTGAGGCTGTCGTGCAGGTCGGGCGGCAGCTCGAAGGTGACGACGTCGCCGCGGTAGGAGGCCACCGCCGGTCGCGGACGGTCGAAGGGCAGGGGCAGCTCCTCGGGCAGCCCCGTCAACGTCTGCTTCCAGTGGGTGAGTTGGCGTGAGATCTCACTGTCAGGATCGTCCTCGGCGCCGAGGACCTCGCGCTGCCACAGGCTGTAGTCGGCGTACTGCACCGGTAACGGAGCCCACTCCGGAGCGGAGCCGGCGACCCGGGCCGCGTACGCGGCCGTCAGGTCGCGGGCCAGCGGGGCCCGTGACCATGCGTCGGTCGCCACATGGTGGGTGAGGAGCAGCAGGACGTGTTCTTCGTCGGCGACCTCGAACAGTGAGGCCCGCAGGGGCGGTTCGGTGGTCAGGTCGAAGGGCTCTCCCGCTGCTCGGGTGAGGTCGGCGGACAGACGGCTCGCGTCCGAGGGGACAACGGTGAGGGTGGGGCGAACCCCGTCGAGCACGATCTGGAACGGACCCTCGGCGTCCTCCGCGAAGACGGTCCGCAGGGTTTCGTGGCGTGCGGTGAGGTCGGCGAGGGCGTTCTCCAGGGCCGTGCGGTCGAGGGTGCCGGACAGGCGCAGGGCGACGGGTGAGTTGTAGGCGGCGCTGGGGCCCTCGAAGCGGTGCAGGAACCACAGGCGGCGCTGGGCGTGGGACAGGGGCAGCCTGACCGGACGCGGGTGCACCGCGGTGACCGGGGTGCGGGCGGCACCGTTTCCGGTGTCGAGGGCGCCGGAGAGGCCGGCGACGGTGGGAGTCTCGAAGAGCTGGCGGATGGACAGTTCCGCGCCGAGGACGGTGCGGATGCGGCTGACGAGTTTGGTGGCGAGCAGGGAGTGGCCGCCCAGGGCGAAGAAGTCGTCGTCGATCGTCACGCTCTCGACACCCAGGACTTCGGCGAACAGGGTGCACAGGATCTCCTCGCGCGGCGAGCGCGGCGACCTGCCGTCCTGCGACTGCGGCCCGTAGTCGGGCGCCGGCAGGGCACGGCGGTCCAGCTTGCCGTTCGGGGTCAGCGGGAAGGCGTCCAGGGTCACGAACGCCGACGGCACCATGTAATCCGGCAGTTGGGCGGACGCGTGAGCGCGCAGGTCGTCCGCGGTCACGGGGGTGCCGGCGGTGGCCGCGTAGGCGACGAGCCGCTTGTCGCCGGGCTGGTCCTCGCGGAGCAGGACGGCGGCCTGGGTCACGTGCTCGTGGCCGGCGAGGACGGCCTCGATCTCACCCAGTTCGATGCGGTAACCACGCAGTTTGACCTGGCCGTCGCCGCGGCCGACGAACTCCAGCTCGCCGTCGTGGTTCCAGCGCAGGACGTCACCGGTACGGTACATGCGGGAGCCGGGTGGGCCGTAGGGGTTGGCGACGAAACGCTCGGAGGTCAGGGCCGCGCGCCGCCAGTAGCCGCGGGCCAGGCCGGTGCCCGCGATGTACGCCTCGCCGGGGACGCCGGGGGGGACGGGACGCAGTCCGCTGTCGAGGACGTAGACCTGGGTGTTCCAGAAG
>NZ_WVUG01000573.1 GCF_017614965.1 Streptomyces griseorubiginosus
CCTCTTTTCCACCACGCCCCACCGTCGGCGGCTGGGCCGGACGTGGCGGGGTCGTGGGGCGTGGTGGAAAAGAGGCGTGCTGGGCTTCCGTGCTCATGCACCCCCCGTTTCCTCGCGCCCCGGGCCGTCTACTGTTACGCGAACCGTCGTCCTTGCGCTCAACCGCTCGACGCCGGCCCCGGCACGAGCGGTCGACCGTCCCGGGCACGCATACCTACCCGCACGGCAGGACCGGCATCCCGCGACAGGCGCCCGACCTCCGTACGTGCGCGTCACTCTACGGCGTGCCCCGCTCGGAACGGGAACCAGTCCGCGCCCCCGGGGCATCTGCCCGGAACGTCCCCCTACCCTGCGGTAATCCTGTCTGGCAGGCTTCGTTCATGACTGCGCGCGCCGCCGATCGGGCCCGTTACGACCGGGCCACCGCCCACCTCGACGCTCCTGTGGCCATCGTGGACCTGGACGCCTTCGACGCCAACGCGGATGATCTCGTCCGACGGGCGGGAGGCAAGCCGATCCGCGTGGCCAGCAAGTCCGTCCGCTGCCGGGCCCTGCTGGAACGGGTGCTCGCGAAGGACGGCTTCGCCGGGATCATGTCGTTCACGCTGGCCGAGTCGCTGTGGCTCGTGCGGAGCGGCTTCGAGGACGTGCTGCTCGCCTACCCGTCCGCCGACCGCGCCCGCTTCGCCGAACTGGCCTCCGACCCCAAGCTCGCCGCGGCCGTCACCGTCATGATCGACGACCCCGCGCAGCTCCGCTTCATCGACGAGGCCCGTGACGGCGGCCGTGAAGTCATCCGGGTCTGCCTGGAGTTGGACACCTCGCTGAAGCTGCTGGGCGGCCGGGTACGGGTCGGGGCGCGCCGTTCGCCGCTGCACTCACCGGCGCAGGTCGCCGACATGGCCCGTGCGGTGGCCCGGCGCCCGGGCTTCAAGGTCGTCGGGATCATGGCGTACGAGGGGCACATCGCGGGCGTCGGCGACTCCGTCGCGGGGCGGCCGCTGCGCTCGCGTGCGGTACGGCTGATGCAGGCCACCGCCCGCCGTGAACTCGCCGAGCGGCGCGGTGAGGTGGTGCGGGCGGTCCGGGCCGTCGTACCCGATCTGGAGTTCGTCAACGGCGGCGGGACCGGCAGTGTGCAGCACACCGCCGCCGAGGACGCCGTCACGGAGATCGGCGCGGGGTCCGGGCTCTACGTGCCGCGCCTGTTCGACAACTACACCTCGTTCAGCGGCCGTCCGGCGGCGCTGTTCGCCCAGCCGGTCGTACGACGCCCGGGAGTCGGCGTCGTGACGGTCCTCGGGGGCGGCTATCCGGCCTCCGGCGCGCCCGGCAAGGACCGGCTCCCGGTGCCGTATCTGCCGGAGGGGCTGCGCTACGACCCCCAGGAGGGGCCCGGCGAGGTGCAGACCCCGCTGCTGGGCTCGCCCGCCGACGATCTGCTGATCGGTGACAAGGTGTGGTTCCGGCACGCCAAGGCCGGTGAGCTGTGCGAGCGTTTCGACGTGCTGCACCTGGTGGAGGGGGACGCGGTCACGGCGACCGTCCCGACGTATCGCGGGGAGGGCCACACCTTCCTCTGATTCCTCTGATTCCTCTGGCCCCTGGCCGCCCGGCCCTACTTCGCGGGGGCGATGCTGCTGCCCACTCCCCCGTCCGTCGCCGCGTCTCCGACCGGGCGGATGCCTCGGGTGATCCGGTCCATGTCGGCGAGCGGCGGTCCGTCCTCGCCCGCGTCGAAGACGAACCGGACGAGGACGGGGGACTCGGTGCCGACGCTGGAGGGGAAGGCGAGGGACTCGACGTACCCGCCGGGTCCCTTGGCGGTCTTCACCCGCCAGCGCACGAAGTACCCGGCGCGGCCCGCCACCGCGATCTGGCCGGAGCCGACCTCCCGGTGGGACTCGATGCCGCCGTAGGGGCGCCGGCCGGTGAGGTCGCGGTCGTAGGCGGAGTCGGCCGCGTCGGAGACGTCCCGGCGGGCGAGGGCCCGGGGCGAGGTCTCGTCGGTGCCCGCCGCCGTACGGGAGATGACCAGGCCGTGCCGGCAGACACCGGAGTCACCGGGGCAGTCGTAGGTGCCGTCGGTGGTCATGACGACGTCGTCCTCGCTGACGTACCGCGGCCTGACCCAGCCGTCGGGCAGGGGCAGGGTGATGCCGTTGAGCTGGTCCACGACGACGGGCGGGTCGTCGGCGGCGGGGTGCGAGGG
>NZ_WVUG01000574.1 GCF_017614965.1 Streptomyces griseorubiginosus
GTCCTGGGGCTGGTTCTGGGGGGAGTGCTCGTCGTGCATGAGGTGCGGGCGAGTGGTCATGGGTTGCACGCGGCTGCCCGGGGCGACAGCGCTGCCTGTCGGCGGGTGGTGGACGGGTATCCCTCAGGGCTCGCGGGGCTCGATCGGGCCGATGTCGGGGTGCCCGGCGCTGCCGCGTGGGGCGACGGGGCGGTGACCGCGCGGTGCGGGCTGGAGCCGCCCGCCGCCACGACCGACGCCTGCGTGAACGTCGATGACGTCGACTGGGTCTGGCGGCCGACAGCGCACGACGGTCGCAGGGTGCTGGTCACGTACGGCCGCGACCCCGCTGTGGAGATCGAGATCTCCGACCGGGTCACCGCCGTCGACGACGTCCTCGTCGAACTCAGCGGCGCGGTACGGCCGCTCGCCCCGCACGCCCGATGCATCGGCGCGGACGACGTACCGACGACCGGCTGAGCGGAGCGGCCGGCCACCGCTGTCATGCGGCACGCGCGCCGACCCCCAGCAGCACCAGTGCCAGCGCCTGCACGCCCGCCACCACCGCGATCAGCGCAGGGATCGACGTGCCGTACAGCGCGCCGGTCAGCGCCCCGCCCGCCAGGCTCGCCGCGCCCACCACCCCGGCGAAGACGCCGTAGGCCGTCGCGCGCCGGCCCGGCGGCACCAGGTCGGCGACCGTCGCACGGAGGGTGGACTCCTGGATGCCCATGGCCGCGCCCCACACCAGGGAACCCGCCACCGCGAGCCCCACGGTCCGGGTGAACGCCAGCGCCGGGACCACGGCCGCCAGCACCGGCAGGACCACCAGCACGCGGGCTCCGTGACGGTCGTACAGCCAGCCGGTCGCCAGTGCGGCGAGCGCGTCGACGGCCATGGCGGCGGCGTACAGGACCGGCACCCAGGCGGCGGCCAGCAGATGCCGTTCGACCAGGTGGTACGAGAGCACGCCGAAGGTGGTGAAGCCGGCGGTGGTGGTGGCGGTGAATGCCGCGTACCTCCAGAAGGCGCGGGGGAGTCGGCTGAGCGCCGCGGGTGCGGACCCCGGGGTGGCGGACTCGTGCTCGTGGGGCTCGTGCTCATGAGGCGCGTGTTCCTCTTCGTACGACCGGGGGTTCGGGACCCTCGACCGCAGCCACACCAGCAGCACCAGCACCGCGACGCCGGGGAGGGCGAGGACGCCGAGGGCGGGGGCGTAGTCGCCGCCGGTGAGGGCGAGCACGCCGGCCACGACGAGCGGGCCGACCAGGGCGCCGACCTGGTCCATCGCCTCGTGCACGGCGAACCCGCGGCCACGGCCGGTCGAGGCGGTGGCATGGGAGAGGAGCGCGTCCTTCGCCGGGGAGCGTACGGCCTTGCCGACCCGCTCGGCGATCACCAGCACGCAGGCCGCCCACAGCGTGCCGACCACGCCCAGCAGCGGTACGGAGACGACCGTCAGCGCGTATCCGGCGATCGCCAGCCCCCAGAAGCGGCGGGTACGGTCCGCGAGCGGGCCGGAGACCAGCCGAAGCCCCAGCGCCGCCGCCTCCCCGGCTCCGGTCACCACGCCCACCACCAGCGCCGACGCGCCCAGCGACGCCAGCAGCGGGCCGGTGACCGAGCGGGCGCCCTCGTACACGAAGTCGGCGAGCAGGCTGACGGTCCCGAACCACAGCACGAACCGCCACGGGCGCATCGAGGTCATCCGGCGTGCCTACCCCTGCGTCGGGTACGGCACCACACTCACCTGCAGGGCGAAGACGGGCCGGGCCGCGCCCGCCACGTCCGCGGCCTTCGCCAGCGCGGTGATCCTCGCCGTACCGCCCCGGGTGCCGGCGCTGCGCAGCGAGGCATGCGCGGTGCCGTCCGGGTCCTGTCGCCAGCCGGAGACCACGACGAAGGCGGGGGCGGAGGTGCTCACGGCCGTCCAGCGGCGGTCGTCGACGCGGGGCCGGAGCACCAGCGTCACGACGGTGCCGGGCCGCACGCACAGCTTCCGCTCGACCGGGTCGCCCGGCGCGACGGTGACCTCCGCGTGCCCGGCGACGCAGCCCGCGGCGGAGGCGGACGCACCGGGGGACGCGGACCGGCTCCCGGAGGGGCTGGCCGGAGGAGTGGGCGAGGGGCTCGCGGGAGCGGTGGACGACGGGGCGGCCGACGGACTGGCGGGTGGTCCCGACGAACGGCCGGGGGACGGCGAAGCCGACCCGCCC
>NZ_WVUG01000575.1 GCF_017614965.1 Streptomyces griseorubiginosus
GGGTGGCGGGGGCAACGGTGGTGGTGGCGGGGTCATCGTCAACAACGCCTCCGTCGTCGGCTGGCGCGCCCAGGCCGGACAGGCCCACTACGCCGCCGCCAAGGCCGGTGTGATGGCGCTGACCCGGTGCGCTGCGCTGGAGGCGGCCGCGTACGGGGTGCGGGTCAACGCCGTCTCGCCGAGCCTCGCCATGCACCCGCACCTGGTGAAGGTGACGACCCCCGAGCTGCTGGAGGAACTGACCGCGCGCGAGGCCTTCGGCCGGTACGCGGAGCCCTGGGAGGTGGCCAACGTGATCGTCTTCCTGGCGTCCGGCTACTCCTCGTACATGACGGGAGAGGTCGTCTCCGTCAGCAGCCAGCACGCCTAGGACGAGAATGTATCCGTGCCGACCAAGAAGAAGCCCCAGGTGACCGCCGCGCCCGCCCGGCGCCGCGAACTCCTCGAGACCGCCGCCGAGGTCTTCGCCGAGCAGGGCTACAACGCCACCACCGTACGCAAGATCGCCGACCACGCGGGCATGCTCGCGGGCAGCCTCTACTACCACTTCGACTCCAAGGAATCGATGCTGGAGGAGATCCTGCGCACCTTCCTCGACGAGCTGTGGAGCGGCTACGACACCGTCCTGGACGCCGAGTTGGACCCGCGCGAGACCCTGGAGGCCCTGGTCACCGAGTCGTTCCGGGAGATCGACCGGCACCGCGCCGCCGTCGCGATCTACCAGAAGGAGAGCAGGCAGCTGGTGGCGCAGGAGCGGTTCGCGTTCCTCGCCGAGTCGCAGCGCAAGTTCGAGAAGGCGTGGCTGTCCACGCTGGAGCGCGGGGTCGCCGCCCGGGTCTTCCGGGCCGACCTCGACGTCCGTCTCACCTACCGGTTCGTGCGCGACACCGTGTGGGTGGCCGCGTCCTGGTACCGGCCCGGCGGACAGCACAGCCCGGAGGAGATCGCCCGGCAGTACCTGTCGATGGTGCTGGACGGGATCGCCGTACGAACGTGACCCATTGGGGAGTCGCCATGGCCGAGGCCTACATCGTCGAAGCGGTCCGAACGCCCGTGGGGCGGCGGGGAGGTGGGCTGAGCGGGGTCCATCCGGCCGACCTGGGCGCGCATGTGCTGAAGGAACTGGTCGAGCGCGCGGGCGTCGATCCTGCCGCCGTCGAGGACGTCGTCTTCGGCTGTCTGGACGCGGTGGGACCGCAGGCCGGGGACATCGCACGCACCTGCTGGCTGGCGGCCGGACTGCCCGAGGAGGTGCCCGGCGTGACGATCGACCGGCAGTGCGGCTCCTCGCAGCAGGCCGTGCACTTCGCGGCGCAGGGGGTGCTGTCCGGCACGCAGGACCTGGTGGTCGCGGGCGGTGTGCAGAACATGTCGCAGATCCCGATCGCCTTCGCCACCCGCCAGGCCGCCGAGCCGCTGGGCTTCACGGCCGGACCCTTCGCGGGCAGCGAGGGCTGGCGGGCCCGGTACGGGGACCAGCCCGTCAACCAGTTCGTGGGCGCCGAGATGATCGCCGCGAAGTGGGGGATCAGCCGGGAGGACCAGGAGGAGTTCGCGTTGCGGTCGCACCGGCGGGCGCTGCGGGCCATCGACGAGGGCCGGTTCGAGCGGGAGATCGTGGCCCTCGGCGAGGTCGCGGTGGACGAGGGGCCGCGCCGGGACACCTCGCTGGAGAAGATGGCCGGGCTGAAGCCGGTCCTCGACGGCGGCACCGTCACCGCCGCCTGCTCCTCCCAGGTCTCCGACGGGGCGGCGGCGATGCTGCTGGCCTCGGAGCGGGCGGTGCGCGAGCACGGGCTGCGGCCCCGCGCCCGCGTCCACCACCTCTCCGTACGCGGCGAGGACCCCATCCGCATGCTCTCCGCCCCCATCCCGGCCACCGCCCACGCCCTGAAGAAGACCGGCCTCACCATCGACGACATCGACCTCGTCGAGATCAACGAGGCCTTCGCCCCGGTCGTCCTCGCCTGGCTCAAGGAGACCGGCGCCGACCC
Organism: Streptomyces griseorubiginosus; assembly: GCF_017614965.1. Lineage (GTDB taxonomy): Bacteria > Actinomycetota > Actinomycetes > Streptomycetales > Streptomycetaceae > Streptomyces > Streptomyces griseorubiginosus_B. The sequence continues at coordinate 1,995 of NZ_WVUG01000575.1, forward strand.
CGAGAGGGTCAACGTCAACGGCGGCGCGATCGCCCTCGGCCACCCCCTCGGCGCGACCGGCGTCAAACTCATGACGACCCTGCTGCACGAACTGGAGCGCACGGCCGGCCGCTTCGGCCTCCAGACGATGTGCGAGGGCGGCGGCCAGGCGAACGTGACGATCATCGAGAGGGTCTGAGGACGGTAGGGGGAGTGGGGA
>NZ_WVUG01000576.1 GCF_017614965.1 Streptomyces griseorubiginosus
CCCACCCGGCGGTCTTCATCTGCTCCTCCGCCACCCCACCGGGCCCGGGCGTCCACGGCATGTCGGGCCACAACGCGGCGAAGGCGGTGTGGCGGCGACTGCGCCGGCAGCCGTAGCGGACAAGACCGGCCTCAACCAGCCGCTGTGGTCACAAAGTTGGGGATATCGGAAGCGCTTTCGGTGTTCTGTTTGTCACTTCGATGGGGCGGGAGTGGCACGTGTGAACGTTCCATTTTTGGATTAGTGTGCGGTCATGAAAGAGCGGAGACGCCTCTGGGACCTCGCGCTTCTCGTCCGGGCCCCAGCGGCGCTGAGCGTTCCCGGTGATGTGCTCGCGGGGGCGGCGGCCGCGGGAGATCCCCTGAACTTCCGAGTATTCGGCGCCATGAGTTCGTCCATGTGCCTCTACTGGGCCGGCATGGCCCTCAACGACTACGCCGACGCCACCATCGACGCCGTGGAGCGCCCTGAGCGGCCAGTACCGTCCGGCAGGGTGCCGCGCCGCACCGCACTCGCGGTCGCCGGCGGTCTGACCGCGGCCGGTCTGGGACTCGCCGCCGCCACCGGAGGGCGCCGCGGCCTGCTGGGCGCCGGCCCTCTCGCGGGACTGATCTGGGCCTACGACCTCGGCCTCAAGAACACCCCGGCGGGCGCGGCGACCATGGCGGGCGCGCGCATCCTGGACGTCCTGACGGGCGCGCTGGCGGCCTCCCCCGCCCAACGGGCCGGCACGGCACTGCGCAAGGGCGCGGGGCCGGCGGCGCTGGTGGGAGCCCACACCTACACGCTGATGGCCCTGAGCCGCCACGAGATCCACGGCGCCCCCGCCCGACTGCCGGCCAGGACCCTCGCGGCGTCAGCGGCCCTGGCGGTCGCGGCCGCCGCTCCGACCGTACGCGAGGCGGCCCGCGAAATTCGCCGCTCCGCACGCCCGGTCCCGCAACGAGGCGCCGCGCTCCGTCGTCCCGCCCTCCCCCTCCAAGGCGTACCGGTGTCGGCGCCCGCCCTCGCCCCCGACACCGGCACCGCCCTCGTCACCGCGGGCGCCGTGCTCGGTTACCTCGGCACGTACGGCACCGCCCAACTCAGAGCCCTACGCAAGCCATCCGGTGAGAACGTACGGCGGGCCGTCGGCGCCGGCATCCTCGCGCTCATGCCGTTGCAAGCGGCGCTGACCGCGCGGGCCGGTGCACCGGCCGCCGCCGCAGTCCTGGGCGTCGGCCACCCCCTCGCGCGACGCTTCGCCCGCCGTATGTCCCCCACCTGAACGTATCCCCCCGAACGCTGTACGAGGAACCGTCAGCATGGAACCACCTCCCACCCCCCTGAAATTCGGCTACGGCACCAACGGCTTCACTCACCACCGGCTCGACGCCGTCCTCGGCATCCTCGCCGACCTCGGCTACGACGGCGTCGCCCTCACCCTCGACCACATCCACCTCGACCCGTACGCCGACGATGTGTCCCGCCGGGTCACCGATCTCGCCCGGACACTCGCGCGGTACGGCCTCGACATCACGGTGGAGACGGGCGCGCCCTATCTCCTCGACCACCGGGGCAAAGACCTCCCCACGTTGATGTCGGAGCCGGACGGACGCAGAACCGACCTGCTGCGCAGGGCCGTTCGCATCGCGGCGGACCTCGGATCGCCGACCGTGCACCTGTGCAGCGGCCCGGCACAGGACGGTCTGGCGGAGACGGACGCCTTCAAGAGGCTGGCGGACGGGCTCGCGAGGGTCCTGGAGACGGCGCAGCGGTACGGCGTGGCGCTCGCCTTCGAGGCAGAGCCGTACATGTTCGTCGACACGGTGGAGCGCTGTCTGCGGCTGGCCGAACTCCTCGGCGGCCATGATCTGTTCGGCATCACCCTGGACATCGGGCACGCCCACTGCGTGGAGGAACGCCCCGTGCTGGAGTGCGTCCGGCTGGCGGCGCCGCGGCTGCTGAACGTACAGATCGAGGACATGCGGCGCGGCGTCCACCAGCACCTCGAATTCGGCGCCGGCGAGATCGACTTCCCGCCGGTGCTCGCGGAACTGCGGGCCCTCGGGCACCGGGGTCTGGTCTCCGTCGAGATCCAGGGTGGTGCCCTGGACGCCCCCGAAGTCGCCCGGCGTTCCATCGACTTCCTCAGGGCCGCAGCGGCGTAATCCCCCCTCTTCCCTCCCGCCCTCCCGC
>NZ_WVUG01000577.1 GCF_017614965.1 Streptomyces griseorubiginosus
GTTCCTCCCCTAGGAGGCCCCCGCCCCCTGTCCGCACGACATCAGGCTGTTTCAGCGCTACTTGAGCAACTTCCCTTCGCGGCAGCGCAGTCGTATGCACTGCCGGCCTCTCGAAGCGCGCTGGAACCCCCTGACACCTCGGCAGTCCTCGGAACCCAAGCCCCCCCGGGTTCCGAGAATCGATCACCCCAACGTCTGGCGCCGAGGACGCGTTGACGGCTTTCCGCAGCCCGGACCAATGGACCCACTAACGGTCGCCTCGTGTCCGAACCGCCGAAGCAAGGTCAATCTAGACCATGGGAACCGGTATGAAGAGAGGATGTGTGTAATTTGTGTTGAACATTTGAGCCTTGTTTCTTCCGGTGGTGACCGGCCCTGCGTGGCCTGATGTCACCGTGTGCTCCAGCGAACACGAGCGGCGGCTGACCGGACGGGTGACTCGTTGTACTCTCCGAGGACCGCCCTTGACCTGCGCTGAGCAGGCAGGGAGCAGACAGATCGGGAGTTTCTCCATGTTCCGTACCATGTTCAAGTCCAAGATCCATCGAGCCACGGTCACCCAGGCCGACCTGCACTACGTGGGATCGGTGACCATCGACGCCGAACTGCTCGACGCGGCCGACCTGTTGCCGGGCGAGCTCGTTCACATCGTCGACATCACCAACGGGGCGCGCCTGGAGACGTACGTCATCGAGGGCGAGCGCGGCTCGGGCGTGATCGGGATCAACGGCGCCGCCGCCCATCTCGTCCACCCCGGCGACCTGGTGATCATCATCAGTTACGCTCAGCTGGACGACGCCGAGGCACGGGCCTTCGAACCCCGGGTGGTGCACGTGGACCGCGACAACCGCATCGTGGCCCTGGGCGCCGATCCGTCCGAGCCGGTGCCGGGCTCGGACCAGGAGCGCAGCCCGCAGGCCGTACCGGCCTGATCACCGATCACTCGTCCTTTCATCCGTCCTTCGGACCAGGAGCGTGCCCATGAGCGACATCGAGATCCGCGACGACCGGGCGGCGGGCCGCCTGGAGGCGATCGGTGACGGGACGGACGGCGAAGTCGTCGGCCACATCGAGTACTTCGTCCTCGAATCGCCGGAGCGCGCCCTGGTCCCCGTCCACACGATCGTGGAGCCGGCCCACGAGGGGAAGGGCATCGCGGGCTCCCTCGCCCGCGAGTTGTACGCCATCGCCGAGCGCGAGGGCGTCGTGGTCGCCCCCCTGTGCCCGTACGTCGTGAAGTGGGCCGAGCGCCACCCCGACCAGGCCCCGGCGGCCGACCCCGAGCTGCTGCGCGCGGCGCGGGACTGGCTGCGCGCGCATCCGGGCCGCTTCTGAACGGCATGCTCGCCCTCCTGCACACCTCGCCCGCCCATGTGCCCGTCTTCGAGGCACTGCGGGACGAGCACCACCCCGGTCTCGCGCTGCGGCACCTGGTCGACGAGGAGCTGCTGGCCCGGGCCCGCCGCGAGGGCCCGGAGGCGGTGGCGGACGAGGTGCGGGCAGCTGTGGGCAGGGCGGTCGCCGACGGGGCCCGGGCCGTGCTGTGCACCTGCTCGACGATCGGCGGAGTCGCGGAGGCGGCGGGGGCCGGTGCCGGGGTGCCGGTCCTGCGCTCGGACCGTCCGATGGCGGCAGCCGCCGTGGCGGCCGGACCGCGGATCGTCGTCCTCGCCACCGTCGAGAGCACGCTCGGCCCGACGGTGTCCCTGATCGAGGAGGAGGCGGCGCTTTCCGGCCGTGCCGCCGCGGTGCGGACGCGGCTGGTCGAGGGCGCCTGGGACCGCTTCGCGGCGGGCGACACCGAGGGCTGCGCGACTCTCGTCGCCACCGCGGCCGACCGCGTCACCGAGGCCGACGCGATCGTCCTGGCCCAGGGCTCGATGGCCCCCGCGGAGCACCTGTCGACCACCCCGATCCCGATCCTGTCCAGCCCACGCCGCGGGCTGGCGGCGGGTGCACGGGCGGTCGCGGGGCGACGCGTGTGACTCGGTCTTGGACCGGCGGGTCGGCGACGGGCGGGCGTCCGGCTCGTGGTCGCCTCGGTCGACTCCGTCGCCGAGGCTGGCGCGACTGTCCTGGCCAGGGTTAGTTGGCCTCCGCAGAGCGCCTTTCGACGAGCCCGGTCCTGTCCAGCCCGCGCCGGGGGCTGGTGGTGGGTGCGCGGGCTGGAC
>NZ_WVUG01000578.1 GCF_017614965.1 Streptomyces griseorubiginosus
CGTCTGGTCCGCCCCCGGCGAGGTCGCCCACCAGGCGGCCCTGCGCAGCTCCATGCGCAGCCTCGGCCTGTCCGGCGGCCCCGCCCAGCAGGTCGCCTCCGGCATCGGCCCCACGCTCGCCACGGCCTCCGCGGTCGGCGGCGAGACCGTCGTCCTCCCCCTGGTCGCCCGTAACCGCGTCATCGGCATGCTGACCCTCGGCAAGCCCACCGACGAACACTTCCGCCAGGAAATCCTGGAACTGGCCGAGGACTTGAGCCGCCGAGCCGCCCTCGCCCTCGACAACGCCCGCCTGTACTCGGAACGCACGGCCATCAGCCAGTCCCTCCAGCGCAGCCTCCTGCCCCCCGAGCTGCCCGAGATCGACGGCGTCGAGGTCGAGGTCATCTACCGCGCGGCCGGCGAGGGCAACGAGGTCGGCGGCGACTTCTACGACCTCTTCCCGATCAGCGACGGCGCCTACGGCTTCGCCATCGGCGACGTCTGCGGTACAGGCCCCAACGCGGCCGCCGTCACGGGCCTCGCCCGGCACGCCCTGCGCCTGTTGGCCCGCGAGGGCCTGTCCGGCCCGGCGGTCCTGGAGCGACTGAACTCGGCCATTCTCGACGAGGGCGCCCGCAGCCGCTTCCTGACCCTCCTCTACGGCGAGCTGCGCCCCCAGGACGACGGCAGCGCGGAACTGAAGGTGGTCTGCGCCGGCCACCCCCTGCCGCTCCGCCTGCGCCAGGACGGCACGGTCGAACCGGCCGCCGAGCCCCAGCCGCTTCTCGGCGTCCTCGACGACCTGGAGCTCTACGAGCAGACGGTCACCCTCGACCCCGGAGACGTCCTCCTGTGCGTCACGGACGGCGTCACGGAGCGCCGTGAGGGCACGCGCATGCTGGGCGACGACGGCCTCACGGACGTCCTCACGACCTGCACGGGCCTGACCGCGGGCGCCGTCGCTGCCCGCATCATGCGCGCCGTGGAACGCTTCGCCTCGGACGCCCCGTCCGACGACATGGCGATCCTGGCGATGCGGGTCCCGGGCCTGCAGACGGACTGAACGCAGTGAGACGAGATACGGATACGAGAAAGGCCCCGCCCAATTGGGCGGGGCCTTTTCACTGGAGCCCCCTAACGGAATCGAACCGTTGACCTTCTCCTTACCATGGAGACGCTCTGCCGACTGAGCTAAGGGGGCCTGCCGCCTTTTCGAGGTTTCCCCCGAGGCAACGGAATAGATCATACCCCGAACAGACGCCTGCTCCCAACCACGCTCAGAAAGCAGGCTGGAGCAGTCCGCCCAGCGCATTGCAGGCGCCCACGATGCGCTGCATGTCCCGCTTCGTCAACGCGGCATCGACGGGCAGAGCAAGCGTCTCGTCAGCGGCACGCTCGGTCTCCGGCAGAGAAACGCAGCGACGGAACTCCGGCAGCCGGTGCACGGGCGTCTTCACCGGCACCCGGCACTCAACTCCCCTGGCCCGCACGGCGCGCGCGAACGCGTCACGGTCCGGCCGCCCATTGCCGGGCACCCGCACGACGTACTGCTGATAGGTGTGCCCATCGCCCCCGTCCGGGGTGCGCACCCCCCGCAACTTCGCGTCGAGATAGGCCGCCCGCTCCCGCCGCTGCGCGACCTCGTCGTACGGCGCCTCGGACTCACCCTGCTCCAGCACGAGCAGCCCGTGCCGCTGCCCGACACCGTGCAGCCGCGCGATGTCGGCCGGCCGACCGAAGCGGTGTACGACAACCACCGCTGCGGTACGGGGAGTTAGAGCCGCCTCGACAGCGGAGGCATCGAGGCAGTACGTCACCGGGTCTATGTCGGCGAACACCGGCAGCGCTCCGGCCATGGCGACCGCCTCAGCGACCTCGACGTTCCCGAAGGCCGGTACGACGACCTCGTCACCGAGTCCGACGCCGGCGGCCCTGAGCATTGCAGCAGTACCCATGCTGCGGATGGTGGTTGCGCAACGTGAACTTCAAGTGACGCACAACGAAAAAGGGCCGGACCCCGAACCGAAGTTCAGGATCCGACCCTTTGAATAATTGTTCGGCGGCGTCCTACTCTCCCACAGGGTCCCCCCTGCAGTACCATCGGCGCTGTAAGGCTTAGCTTCCGGGTTCGGAATGTAACCGGGCGTTTCCCTCACGCTATAACCACCGAAACACTATGAA
>NZ_WVUG01000579.1 GCF_017614965.1 Streptomyces griseorubiginosus
CCGTGCACCCGCGCGGCGAGCAGCGTGACCCCGAACCCCAGCTCGGCGAGCAACGCCCCGAACGCCCCGTTGAGTTCGTAGCAGAACCCTCCCCGCCGCGCTCCCACCACCTTGTCCAGCAGTCGCTTCTCCTCCAGCACGATCTCCTCTCCCAGATGCACGGACAGGTTCTCGAACGGCACCTGCCGCAGGTGCCGCAGATGCAGGTCGAGCAGTACGTCGGCGGTGGGCGCGGTGGGCCATGCCGGGGGCTCGATCCCCAGGCGGCGGAGATAGGCGTCGACCTGTGCGATGTGCATGCCCTCAGTCTCGCGCGACCGCCGGCCGTCCGCCGAGGTCCGTGACGGCGAGCGCCCCGTCCCGGTCGGTCCGCATGACCACGGCACCCTCGGCCCGCAGCGCCGCGACCGTGCTGGGAGCCGGATGTCCGTACGGGTTGTCCTCCCCGCAGCTGATCAGCGCGATCCGCGGTGCCACCCTGCGTATCAGCTCCGGATCCTGGTACGCGGAGCCGTGATGGGCGACCTTGAGCACGTCCACCCCGCCCAGCAGCGCACCCTGCGGTGACCTCAGCAGAGCCTGCTGGGCCGGCGGTTCGAGGTCCCCGAGCAGCAGCAGCCGCAGCCCCGCCGAGTGGACCAGCATGGCGACGCTGGCGTCGTTCGGCCCGTCCGGGTCCGGCGCCGGGGCCGGCGGGGGCCACAGCACCTGCCAGGACAGCGACCCGGTGCGCCGTACCTCCCCGGCGACGGCACGGGTGAGCGGGATGTGGCGCGCCGCCGCCTCCCTGCCGACGAACTCGACCTGGTCCGCGGGCTCCTGGAACCCGGTCGTCTCGATCGCGCCCACCGAACGCCCTCGCAGCACTCCCGGCAGTCCCGCCACGTGATCGGCGTGGAAGTGGGTGAGCACGACGAGCGGGACGCGGGTGATCCCGAGGGCGCGCAGACAGTGGTCGACCAGCCTGGGGTCGGGCCCGGCGTCCACGACCACACCGGCGCCGTCCCCCGCCGCGAGCACCGTCGCATCGCCCTGGCCCACATCGCACATGGCGAACCGCCACCCCGGCGGCGGCCACCCCGTGATCACCCGGGTCAGCGGCGGTGGCTGCACGACGACGAGCAGCAGCAGAAGCCCGCACACCGCGCACAGCCACGGGTGCCGCAGCAGCCGCCGTCCGACCAGGACCACGACCACCGTGACCAGGGCCAGCAGCAACGCCCCGCCCCAGCTGCCGGGCCAGTCCACTCCCCCGCCGGGCAAAGCCGCCCCGGCGCGGGCGACACCCGCGATCCACCCGGCGGGCCAACTCGCGCACCACGCCAGCGCCTCGGCCACGGGCATCGCCACCGGTGCCGTCGCCAGCGCGGCGAAGCCCAGTACGGTGGCCGGGGCCACGGCGACCTCGACGAGCAGGTTGCACGGCACCGCCACCAGGCTCACCCGCGCCGACAGCACGGCGACGACCGGCGCGCACAGGGCCTGCGCCGCGGCCGCCGCGGCCAGCCCCTCGGCCAGCCTGGGCGGAACCCGGTGCCGCCGCAGCGCCTCGCTCCAGCGCGGGGCGAGGACGAGCAGCGCGCCGGTGGCCAGCACGGAGAGCAGGAAGCCGTAACTGCGCGACAGCCAGGGGTCGTAGAGCACCAGCAGCAGGACGGCCGTCGCCAGCGCCGGGATCAGCGATCTGCGGCGCCCGGTCGCCAGGGCCAGCAGCACGACGGCGCCGCAGGCGGCGGCGCGCAGCACACTCGGGTCCGGGCGGCACACGACGACGAACCCGAGGGTGAGCGCCCCGCCGAGCACCGCGGTCGCGCGCAGCGGAATGCCGAGCCTGGGCGCGAGCCCTCGGCGCTCCACCAACTGGGCCATGCCGGGCGGTCCGATGAGCAGGGCGAGGATGATCGTGAGGTTGCTGCCGGAGACCGCGAGGGTGTGCGCGAGGTCCGTCTCCTCGAAGGCCTCGTCCAGCTCCGGGCCGATCCGCGAGGTGTCGCCGACGACCAGCCCCGGCAGCAGGGCCCGGGCGTCCTCGGGCAATCCGTCGGTCGCCTCCCGCAGCCCGCCCCGCAAGCGCCCGGCGAACCGTTGTGCCGCCGACGGTCCGCCCACCACCTCCGGCACGCCCTTCCCC
>NZ_WVUG01000057.1 GCF_017614965.1 Streptomyces griseorubiginosus
ACGGACGGGGCGGGACCGAAGCGGGGCTCGTTGGCAAAGGCCATGATGTTGACGGTCGGGCCGAGACGGGTCTGTCCGCCGCCGGAGAGGCCGAGTTCGTGGATGAGCTCCTCGCCGCGGAAACGCTGGTGACGGATCACGTCCGCGAGCGACCGGGACACCTGGGAGGCGAGGTCGGCGAAGGGGGTGTCGGGCGTGGTCGTCACGCGCAGGGGGAGAACGTTGACCATGGCGCTCGGGGTGGTCAGGGAGGTGCGGCCGGTGCGGCCCGCGAGCGGCAGCGAGAACGTGAAGTCGGTGCGGCCGGTGATCCGGTGGAAGAAGGCCGCGGTGGCCGCGAGCGCCAGGGCCGGCCACTGCACGCCGAGGCGGGCGGCCGTGTCGGCGAGTGCGCGGGCCAGCGGGGCCGGAAGGGTGTGGACGTGGCGGAGCACGCTGTGGGTGCCGGTGGACGGGCGGCCCGCGAGGGACACCGGGTCGGGCAGGTCGGTGAAGACCCCCCGCCAGTACGCGCGGTCCTGGGCCCGGCGACGCGAGCCGGCGTAGGCCGCCTCGTCCGCGACGACCTGGTCCAGGGGTGCGAAGCCCGTACGCGCGGGGTCTTCTCCGGCGAGCAGAGCCGTGTACAGGGCGGCGACGCGGGCGGCGTAAACGGAATGGCCGAAGCCGTCGAGGACGGCGTGGTGGTAGCCGTGGAAGTACCAGTGCCGGTCGTCGGCCAGGACGATCAGGGCCTGTTCGCTCAGGGGACCGCGGTCCAGGTCGAAGGGCCTGGTCATGCGCTCGTTCATCCACCGGTGCGCGGCGGCCTCCGGATCGGCGGTCGCTCGCAGGTCGAGAAGGCGGAGCGGGTCCGGCCCGGTGGGCTCGACCATCTGGTGGAGGGCCACATCCCGGCCCGCGCCGGTGTCCTGCTCGTCCTGGACGAAGTACGAACGCAGGGCCTCTGTCTCCTCGACGCCCCGTCGTACGGCCTCGGCGAAGACCGCGGTGTCGAGCGGGCCGGAGATCTCGTAGTAGCCACCGCAGTTGTAGAGGGGGCTGTCCGCGTGCAGGTGCTGGGCGACCCATATGCCGGACTGGGCGGCCGAGACGGGTCGACGGAGCAGACGGGCTTCGGACATGGAAGTGCGGTCCTCTCGGTTCTGCGGAGGTGGTGGACTGCGGCGGTCTGCGAGCGAGGGCGAACCGTCAGCCGTTCAGGGCCAGTTCCTCGGCCAGGGCCTTGCTCAGTGCGTCGATCGTGGGGTTGTCCCACATGATCGCCGGGTCGAGGGAGACGTCGAGGTGGTCCTCGAGTTCGGCGATGACCGAGAGGGCGTACACCGAGTCGAGCCCGTAGTCGGAGAGGGGTACGGAGGCGTCGATCGTGTCGGCGGGCCGTGCCAGATGCATGGCCACGCATTCGGTGAGCCAGCGGACGAGGCTCTGTGCAGAGTGGATCTCGACGTCGGACTCGGGCATGGGACTGTCCTTTTCGGTGGGCCGGCCGGATGGCGGCGCGTTACACGTTCCGGGCGGGGGCTCGGGTGCTGAGGTGTTCAGGGGCGGTCCGGGAGCCGGCGTTCGGCCAGGTCGAAGGAGCGCCCGTTGTCGTAGCGGCGGATCAGATCTCCGTACAGGCGCTCCTGGACCGCGCCGGAGGGCTGCCGTACGCGTCGGGCATGCGTGGCGAGGATCCCGCCGGGGGCGGCCGTCATGAACTCGGGCGCCAGCAGTGCGGCGGCCCGCGGAGCCGTGACCAGTTCGGTGAACGGCAGGCGGCGCGGGGCCGGGCTCGGGGGTCGGTCGGTGGCGAACAGTTCCCGCTGGGTCTGGTGCAACAGCATCTGGAAGACAGCGTGTTCGCCTGCCCTGATGTAGAAGCGCGACCCCATCAGAACCGACAGCCGATCCAGCGCGCTCTGGATCACCCTCGGCACCAGATGCCGTACTGCCTGCTCGTGGACGCCTTCATGGGCGGGCAGGGGGTCCTCGTCCCGGACCGCGAGGGTGGTCAGGACGTCGCACAGCAACAGGTCGGCATGGACTCCCGACAGCACCTCGCGCAGTCGGGGGATGTCGACGGCGGCCGCTCCGTAGAGGTGCCTGCCCCGCAGATGGCGCACGGTGACGCGGAGTGCCGAGTCGAGGGCGCCGACAGCCGCTCCGATGCGCACGGCCGCGGCTTGCATTCCGGCGTCCGGAAGGCCCGGGCGGACGGGACGGGCGAGGTGGGGCGAGCGGCGGTACAGGGCGCGCAAGGCGTGCAGCCATGCCTCGGGAGGGGTGTTCCCGCTCCTCGTGAGGGCAGCGGGAAGCGGTTCCCCGACGGTGGACCGGCCCGTTTCGCTCGCGGCGAGGATCGCCCGGAAGCCGGTTGGACTGGTGGTGTCGTAGGGGTCGCCGAGATGATGTTCGACCTCCTCGGCGAGGGCCGTGGGGGCGGTGACTGTGGTCATCGGACCGTGCCCTCCAGGGAGTCGAGGAGTGAGGGGACCGTGCCGGGACGTGCGGACAGCAGGGCGTCCGCGAGGATGTCGAGGTCCTCGCGTTCGGTTTCCCCGACCGGCTCCCCGAGTTCGGTGAGGGCGGTGACCAGGCAGCCACGCAGCCACGCCTCGTCGAGGCCATCACGTCGGCGCAGCCACAGGTGCAGGGCGGCGGCCGCGGCGAAGCACAGTTCGTACCGCTCGGCGAGTTCGAAGGCGTGGCCGGGCACCGCACGCGGTGGGAAGCGCACGGCCGCCATCTCCTCATGGAGCCGGTCGGTTGCCCGCCGCAGCCGTTCGGCCAGGGTGGCGAGCCGGTCGGAAGCGGCCTCGGTCACCGCCAGGTCGTGGACTCGGTCCACGGCGGCGGGCAGCCCGGCGACGACGGAGGCGCCGGTGCCCGACAGCAAGCTCAGCGCCCGGGGATCGAACGGCCGGAGCCGGGCCCCGAGGTCGGTCGCCTCGTCAAGGCCCTCCTCGTCCTGGCGGCCCGTGCGGTAGCCGCGGGACAACCTGGCGAACTGGTCGATCAGGGCGTTGCGGTTGACCAGACTGCTGCCGTCGAAGATGCCGATGATGCGGTGGTCCCTCTCCAGTTTCGCGAAGCGCCCGTGCCCGTCGGCGTCGAGCAGGCCGTACGGGCCGAGGGAGTGGAGCAGCCGGGCCACGAGGTCGTCCACCTGGGCGGGCACGTAGGCCTTGGCGACGGCGGAGACGACGCTCATCTCTGCGGTGAGGGCGTGTACGGCTCGCACCGCGACCAGTCCGGTGGCCTCCGCGAGCAGCAGACCGGCCATCGCGGCACCCAACTCGCGGCGGACATGCGGTAGTTCTGAGATCGATGTTCCGTCGTCGGTGGTGGCGGTGGTGGTGAACCGGGCGGCCAGGCTCAGGGCGTGGTCGCCGGCGCCGAGGGACATCGCCACGCAGCCGGTGCGGGTGAGGTGCAGGGCCTTGAGGATGATCTCGACGCCGCGGCCGGCCTCGCCGATGAGGGCGTCGGACGGCACCCGCACGTCGTGGAATTCCATACCGCTGATGTCCGCGCCGCGGATTCCGTAGGTGGGCACCTTGGGCAGCGGATTCAACTGCTCAGAGGTGAGCCGGCTCTTGTCGACGAGGAAGAGACTGAAGCCGCGCGGGCCGCCGGCCGGGTCGGTACGGGCCAGCACGGTGACCAGGTCGGCCCTGGTGATGTTGTTGATCAGCCACTTCTCGCCGGTGACGCGCCAGCCCGCGCCCCCGTCGGCCTCTCGCGCCGTGACCTCTCCGGCCAGCAGATCGCTGCCGTGGTGCCGCTCCGTCAGCGCGCAGGAGACGACGGCGCCCTCGGCGATGCGGCGGCCCAGCCATGTCGCCCGGTCGGGTGCGCCGGCGATCCAGGTGGACACGGCTCCGAGGTACGTCTTGCCGTGGGCGGCCGCCACCGTCAGGTCCACGCGCGAGACCGCACGCAACAGTCGCATCACCGTGCTGAAGTCGTCGAGTGCGCCCCCGTGTTCAACCGGAACGTAGTACCGGGGGAGTCCGAACTCGTCGAGAGCCCGGCACGCCTCCGCGGGAAACCCCTCCCGCGCGTCCAGTGCGCCCAGCGCCTCGGCGGAGAACGGTCCGCCGGCCACCGCCAGTTCGTCCAGGCGCCGCACCAGCTCCGGCACGGGGTCGGAACCGCCCGCCGGCACCGGCGCTGGTGAACGGGCTGCCGTACCCGTCGCGGCTGAGGCGTGCGGTGTCGTGGCGGTCATGCCCCGACCGTCTCTTCGTCCGGTACGGCGGGCAGCAGGTCGGGCTGGTATTCGGCGTAGGTCGGCTGGAGGGCTCCGGTCCGGAAGAGTTCACGCATCGCCGAACGCTGGATCTTGCCGCTGGTGGTGCGGCGCACTCCGCCGGGGCGCAGCAGCAGGACGGCTCCGACAGGGGCGCCGAACTCGCGGGCGACGGTGAGTCGCATGCCCGTCGCGAGTTCCCTCAGCCGCTCCTCGTCCTTGATGCCGCGGACCTCGTGGGTGACGACCAGTACGTCGTCCTGGCCGTTGCCGCCCAGGCCGGGCACCGAGAAGCAGGCGCCGACGAGATTGCCCAACTCTGGCTGCTGGACCCGGAGTTCGTGTTCGATGTCCTGCGGATAGAGGTTTCGGCCGCGCAGGTTGAGCACGTCCTTGATGCGGCCCGTGATGTAGACCTCGCCCTGGTACAGGGCACCGAGATCGCCGGTGCGCAGGTATCCGGTGTCGCCCTCGGCGGTGGTGGCCCGGAAGTCGGCCTCGTTGGTCGCGTCACGACCCCAGTAGCCGTGTCCCACGACCGGGCCCCGCAGCCAGAGTTCACCGACGCCGCCCTCGGGCAGGGGGCGGAGGGTGTCGGGATCGACGACCCGTACCTCGGCACCGCGCGGCGGTCCGCAGCCGACCACGTCACGGCCGGCCTGATCGGCGTCGGCGACGGGCCGGAACTCGTTGCGCTCGAGGAGGTCGGCGTCGACCTGCAGGCTGCGCGGCGGGCCGTCGATGGCACCGGAGACGAAGAGGGTCGCCTCGGCCATGCCGTAGCAGGGGGCGAGCGCGTCGGCACGCAGCCCGTGGTCCGCGAACTTCCGGTGGAACCGGTCCAGGACGGCGGCCCGCACGGGTTCGGAGCCGTCGACGGCATGGCGCCAGCGGGAGAGGTCGAGTCCCTCGGCCTGGGCGTCGGTGACGCGCCGGCTGCACACCTCGTAGGCGAAGTCGGGTGCGGCGGAGTAGTGGATGTCAAACCGGTCGATCATGCGCAGCCACAGGTGGGGTCGCTTCAGGAAGGTGCTGGGACTCATCAGCACGGTGGCGGAGCCGGTCATCAGCGGCGGCAGCATCAGGCCCATCAGACCCATGTCGTGAAAGTGGGGTATCCAGCCGCCGCCACGTGTGGTGTCGTCGAGTTTCAGGACGTCGGCGATGTGGGCGGTGTTGTGCAGCAGGTTGCCGTGACTGATCATCACGCCCTTGGGGTCACCGGTGGAGCCCGAGGTGTACTGGAGCACGGCGAGTGTCGTGTGGTCGGTGGACGGCATGGTCCAGGCGTCGGGTGCGGGTCCGGCGCCGTCGTCGGTGGCCATCAGGGGGAGGTGGCCGAGCCCCTCCTCGGCGAGCCATTCCTCGACATCGCCCCGGGTCGGGGTGTCGGTCAGGATCGCCGTGGCGCCCGCGTCGTCCGCGATGCGCCGGACCCGGTGCCGCTCGTGGCGGTAACGACCGGGAAGCGAGGAGGGGACCGCGACGACGCCGGCGTACAGGCAGCCGAGGAACGCGGTCACGAACCCGAGCCCGGCGGGGTACAGCAGCACGGCACGATCACCGGGCCCGACCCCGGCGAGCCGCAGCCGCACGGCCAGGCCGCGGGCCCGCGCGTCCAGTTCGGCATAGGTCAGCCACTGCGCCCCGTCCTCCCGAACGGGATCCGTCACAAATGCCGCCGCCTCTTTTTCCGGCCGGTTTTCCGCATGCCGTCGGAGTACTGCGGTGACACTGGGGGCGGTGACGATTCCCGCCATATTCGTGGCCCTGCCCTTCGGGGTCGAGAACGGGGTTTCAATGCGCCGGACCGGCACTGCCGTGACTTTCTACCGGCTGCCCCTGGGGCGGGGAAGGCGGCTGACAGCAAACTGCACGCGACGTCCGGCCACCCTCCAGCAACAGGGACAAATCTCCCGTAACGGCAGGCGGTTCGGGAGGCGGCAAGGCCAGTACCGGCCAGGCGTACCCCGGTCACGGGCCCATTGACGACAGTAGAGTCAAGAACCGACCGCATTGCGAAGAACAGTCCAGCCGCCGAGTGCACCGCGTTTCCAGCTGTCCTACAGGGAAACGCCCGGCACTCCCCGAATCCGGGATTCCAATGAATTCCACGCATGGCATCCACCTGCCTTCCGTGCTGATCACCGGCACGTCTTCCGACGCCCACACCTGGAATCTCATATTTCTCCAGTTACTCCTGGAGGAATGGGGCCACGACGTCATCAACCTCGGCCCCTGCGCGCCCGACGAACTGGTGCTGCGGTCCGCCCTGGAACAGAGGCCTGATCTGCTCGTCGTCAGCAGCGTCAACGGCCACGGCCATCAGGACGGTCTGCGGCTCGTGCGGACCCTGCGCGGCCGCCCGCAACTCGCCGCCACCACCATGGTGATCGGCGGCAAGCTGGGTACCGACGGACTGCGCGACCTCGGGCAGCTGCGCCGGCTGCTCGACGCGGGTTACGACCGGGTCTTCGACGACGGGGACGTGGCCTCCTTCCACGCCCTGGTGTCCCGGTTGCCGGTCCGAGCGGCGTCGTGACGCGGGTGTCCTTCGGCGACTTCGTGGCCGGGGCCCGGGCCAACGGCACGCTCGTCGTCCAGCCCCGGATGGGGTTCGGCGATCCCCGTCGCATGCGCGAGGGGCTGGCCCGCACCCGGGCCGCAGACGCGGTCACGGTGGGGACGCTGACCCTGGACAGCTACACCAGGGTGCGTGACCTCGTCGCCGCCCGCCAGGCCCTGGACGACGGTGTCCCGCTCAACGGCTACCCGATCTGCACCCACCCCCTGGAGACCTCGCGCGCCGTGCTGAACGGCATCCACACCGCCTCTTTCCCCGTCCAGGTGAGGCACGGCTCCGCGCGGCCCGAGCACATCGTGGCGGCGCTGCTCGCCCTCGGACTGGAAGCGACCGAAGGCGGGCCGGTCTCGTACTGCCTGCCCTACGGCCGCACCCCGCTGCAGGAGGCGGTGGCGAGTTGGCGCAGGTCCTGCGAGATGCTCGCCCGGCACACCGGTGACGGCCGGGTGCCGCATGTGGAGAGCTTCGGCGGCTGCATGCTGGGGCAACTGTGCCCACCGGCCGTTCTGGTCGCCGTCGCCGTCCTCGAGGGTCTGTTCTTCACCCAGCACGGCCTGCGCAGCGTCTCGTTGAGCTACGCCCAGCAGACCAGTCCGGAGCAGGACCTGGAAGCGGTGGCGGCGCTGCGGCTGCTCGCCGGCGAGTTGCTGGGGCACGTCGACTGGCATGTCGTGCTCTACACCTACATGGGCGTGTATCCCCTCTCGCGCGGGGGCGCGCTGGCCCTGCTGGAAGCAGCGGCGCGGCTCGCGGTCGCCTCGGGGGCCTCCCGGCTGATCGTGAAGACCGCCGCGGAGGCGCACCGCATCCCGACCATCGCGGACAACGTGGAGGCACTGGAGACGGCCGCACGCGCCGCGGCAGAAGCCCCCGCACCCCCGCGGCCCCGACCGGCCGACGCCGACTCCGAGGTGTACGCGGAGGCCCGCACCCTCGTGCACACCGTGCTGGGACTGCACGACGACGTGGGCACGGCCCTGTTGACGGCCTTCCGGCGTGGTCTGCTCGACATTCCCTACTGCCTGCACCCCGACAACGCGGGCCGGGCCAGGAGTTTCATCGACCGCGACGGACGGCTCCGCTGGGCGGACACGGGTGCGCTCCCCCTCCCCCGTGCCGCCGTGTCCGCCGCCCGCAAGGTCACGTCCGCCGACCTGCTCGCGGCGCTGTCGCACGTACAACGGGCCTACGATCACGGAGGAACCCCATGACCAGCACCTCGTCGCCGCCCTGCACGTCTCGCGACACCGGGCCGGGACCTGCCTGGCGCGGCACCGGCCCCACCGCGCAGTTGCTCATCCTCACCGGCCGGGCGGTCAGGGCGAACTTCACACATGTCAAGGTCGTGGTGCTGAGCATGCTGCAGCCGGTGTTCATGCTGCTTCTGCTCAGCCAGGTCTTCGGCGCCATCGTGGACCGCGGTCATCTGCCGGACGGCGTGGCCTACCTGGACTTCCTGCTCCCCGCCCTGCTGGTGACCACCGGCATCGGTCCCGCGGTCGCCTCGGGCATCGGTCTGGTCCGTGACATGGACAACGGCGCCGTGGCACGGCTGCGCACTCTGCCGATCCACGCCCCGTTGCTGCTGTTCGCCCGCAGTTTCGCCGATCTGCTGCGTACCACGGCCCAGTTGGTGATCCTCGTCGTGGTGGCGGTGGCCTTCCTGCGCGCCGATCCGGCCGGCGGACTGCCGGGGCTGCTGGCGGCGGTCCTGCTGACCTGCGCCGTCGTTTGGGCGATGACCTGGATCTTCCTCGCGCTGGGGGCCTGGCTGCGCAACGCGGAGGCCATGCAGAGTGCCGGCTATCTGGTCACGTTCCCGCTGATGTTCGCCTCCAGCGCCTTCGTCCCCAAGGACCGGCTTCCGGACTGGCTCCAGGTCCTGGCGACGGTCAACCCGCTGTCGTACGCGATGGACGCCAACCGTGCGCTCGCCCTCGGCCAGCCGCTGGGCACCCATGTGTGGTCCGCGCTGGGCACCAGCGTCCTGGTCGCCGTCGCCGGATCCGTCGCGGCCGTACGGGCCTTCCGGCGCCCGCCGGCCTGAACCGCATCCCCGCCATCTCACCGAGAGACGAAAGAGGTCCCACCATGCCCGGAACCGGATCCGGCCCCGTCGTCCGGCTCGACACGACGCAGGCGCCCCCCGGCGCCGCCGTCGACTGGCTGACCGAACACCGCCCGGAGATCAGGCAGGCGGTCGCCCGCAGCGGAGCCGTCCTGGTGCGCGGACTGCGCCTGGACGACCGGGCGACCGCCGTCGCGGCCGTGGGTCGGGTCATCGGCGACCCGCTGATCGAACGTGAGGGGTTCGCGCCGCGCGACATCCACGGACAGGGCGTCTACTCCTCCACGCACTGGCCGGCCGACCAGCCCATGTGCATGCACCACGAGCTCAGTCACGCGCCCTCTGCCCCGCAGCTCATGGCGTTCGCGTGCCTCACCCCGCCGACCGACGGCGGGATCACGGCGATCGCCGACAGCCGGGCGGTGCTGCGAGATCTGCCCCCGGACCTCGTCAGCCGGTTCGAGCGCCACGGCTGGCGGCTCACCCGCCACTACAACCCGTTCGTCGGCATCGCCTGGCAGGACGCCTTCGGCACCGACGACCCCGCGGTCGTGGACCGTTACTGCGCCGAACACGGCATCGAGGCGCGCTGGGACGCCGATGGCGCGCTGCGCACGGCGCAGACCCGGCCGGCCGTCGTCCGGCATCCACAGACCGGTGAGCGGTGCTGGTTCAACCAGGTCGCGTTCCTCAACGAGTGGACGATGGCACCCGAGGTCCGCGAGTTCCTGACGGCCGAGTTCGGCCCGGAGGGCCTGCCCTTCAACACGTTCTGCGGCGACGGCACCCCCCTCGACCGCGCGAGCGTCGACCTCGTCAACGAGGTGTACGAGGCGCACACCGTGCGCGAGCCGTGGCAGCGGGGCGATCTCCTCCTGATCGACAACGTGCGCACGGCGCACAGCCGCGAACCCTACCGGGGCGAGCGGGAGATCATCGTGGGCCTCGGCGAACCGTTCCGGCCGTAACGGCGGCACCACGCCGAGGGGGCCGCACCCGGAAACCGGGGACGGCCCCCTTCTGTGGCCCTGGGCTCAGTGGAAGCTCAGCGTGCGGTACACCGTCACGTTGCCGACGAGTTCCTGGCAGGCCTGCGCGGCGGCGGTGAGCCGGCTGTGGAAGTGCGGCGCCGAGGTGTCCAGCAGGATCCCCAGCGTGGTACCGCTGTGCCCGACGACCACGCCCAGACCGCCCGCCTCTCGGCAGATGGCGATCATCGGCTCGAGCGACCACTTGTGCCGCAGCACCTGGTTCATCCGCGCGCTCGCGGTCGCCACCGCGCCCGTCTCGGCCAGGTCCTGCCGGGCCACGGCGCCGGTGATCCGGTCCAGAAGCCGGACGTACTCCCGCTTGTCCGCGGCAGTGAAGGGCTTGGGGATGTTGTTGAAGTCGACCGTGTCGACGGCGCCGCCCTCGTCGACGCTGACCACCGCCATCGACGGCAGGGAGCCGAGCCGGGCACGCAGCCGCACGCTGCGGTGGTGGAAGGCCACCACCGACGGGTACAGCACGCCGTCGGTCGGTTCGATCCTGGCGAGATACGACTCGATACGCCGAGGCGGCATCGGCTCCTCCAGTGCGTTGGCGACGGCACGGGCCGTCGCCACCAGGTCCGCGGAGGAGCTGGCCAGCCCCTTGCCCTCGGGCAGCGAGCTGTCGATCCGCAGCACACCGCCCGCGGGCCGCCGGGCGTCATCCATGATCATCGAAGTGAGTCTCAGGGCCTTCTTCTTGTGCGGCGGCCACACCTCGAGCGCCTCGGTGTGCGGGTCCACCTCGAAACGGGCCACGGCCCACCGGGCGACGGGAAGGGTGACCAGGAAGTCCCCGTCCGTCTCCGGCAGAACGCCCTGCAGGAGCTCACCGAACGTGCCGAAGGCCGAGCTCACGCCGGTGGCGGCTACCCGGCGGTAGTCCGCGTGGAGCGCCGTCGTGTCGATCGTCGTCACCCTGGTCCTCCTAGTTCCGGTGCTCGGTCCCGGGGCAGCCGGCCCGTACCAGCGCGGCGGTGTCCGCCGGTCGTGTGCTGACGAAGTAGTGGCCACCCTGGTCCAGTTCATGGAGGGTCACCCGGTCGGAGACCGCCTTCCAGTCCCCGTGTCCCTCGGCGAAGTGCGCCGTCGAGGCGTCGTCACGGGCGACGACCACCTCGAGCGGGGCGTCGATGCGGTGACTCTCGGAGTCCTCACGGATCCGGATCAGATGGCTGTTGGCGGTGAGGACGTCGTGCCGGTAGGCCCGCCCCACCACGTCCGCCCGCTCCGGCTTGAGCTCGTCGAGTTCGACGTAGGCGTTGTCGGCGCGCAGCCGGGAGAGCAGGGCCCGGTTGTCCGCGCCGGATACATCCGCCATCTCCGCGCGCAGCGCGTCGGTGTCCTCCAGCAGCAGGGCGCCCACGAAGACGCGCTCGGCGGCGCGGCCCGCCTCCTGGAGCAGCCGGGCGGTCTCCAGAGCGGCGGCCGCGCCCGCGCAGTGGCCCCACAGCAGCACGGGCGTGGTGACCCGCTCGGCGATCTCATCCCGTACCCGCCGGGCGATCTCCGGGATCTCCGCCATCGGCTCCTCGGCACCCGCGAAGTCGTGACCGGGCAGTTCGACACCGAGCACGGCGATGCCGTCTGTCTCCAACTCAGCGGCCAGGGAGCGGAAGTTGACGGCGTTGCCACCCGCGTAGGGGAAGCACACCAAGGTCCGGTGGGGGTTCCGGGCCGCGGCCAGCGGCTGCAACAGCCCGTTCGTGGCCGCTCGTTCACCGCCCCGGTCGTGTTCCGTGAGCACCGTCGCGAGCTCGGCGAGCACGGGGTGGGCGACCAGGTCCTTCAGGGACAGTGCCCGGTCCAGCTGGACCAGCAGGCGCACCGCGGCCAGCGAGGTACCGCCGAGCTCGAAGAAGTTGTCGTCCCGGCCGATACGCTCCAGCGGCACGCCCAGCACCTGCGCCCACAGCATCGCCAGCCGCTGTTCGGCTGAAGTGCCGGGCGCCGCGTACGTCGCGCCGCCGTGGCCGAGGGTGCCGGCGAGCCGGACCAGGGCCTTCTTGTCGATCTTGCCGTTCTCGGTGAGCGGAAGCCGCTCCAGCTGGTGGAAGTAGGTCGGGACCATGTACTCGGGAAGCTGCCGGGCCAGGAAGTCCCGGGCTCGCTCGGTGACCGCCTCCGCACCTGTTTCCGTGCCACTGCCGACGCCGCCGTCCCCACCGCTGAAGAACGCCACGAGATTGCGCGGTCCGTCCCCGGAGCCGTCGATGACGACCGCGGCCTCGCGGACGCCCGGCATGCCCAGCAGCTTGTTCTCGATCTCGCCGATCTCGATCCGGAAGCCCCGGATCTTCACCTGCTCGTCCCGCCGCCCCAGATACTCGATGCGCCCCTCGGGAAGCCAGCGTCCGAAGTCCCCGGTGCGGTACATCCGGGTGCCGGGGCGGAAGGGGTCGGGGACGAAGGCCTCCCGGGTGCGTTCATCGTCGTTGATGTAGCCCCGGCCCACGCACACACCGGAGAACGCGATCTCACCGGGCGAGCCGAGCGGGACCAGCGCGAGGTTCTCGTCGAGCACATAGGTGTTGACGTTGCGCAGGGAGCGGCCGACGGTGACGAAGTCGCGGTCCGGTACCCGGTCCAGCACCTCGTGCATGGTGTCGTCGGACACCTCGGTGGCACCGTAGGCGTTGACCAGTCTGATGTCCGGGTAGAGGGCGAACCACCGTTGCACCAGTTCGTACTTGAGGGCCTCTCCGGTGACCGACACCGCGCGCAGCGCCCCGAGCGGGCGGGGGTGCTGTTCCAGGTGGGTGAGGAGCACCTCCAGATAGCTCGGCACGATCTGGGTGACGGTGACCCGGCCCGTGACGATCTCGTCGACGAAGCCGGCGACGTCGAGCAGGACGTCCGTGTCCACGACGCGCACACTGCCGCCGACCAGCAGGGGGGCCGCGAACTGCCACAGGGAGATGTCGAAGCACTGCGAGGCGGTCTGCGTGACGACCTCCGCGGCACCGTTCGTCATCTCCATGTCGTCGATCTTCATGTGGAGGTGGTTGAGCATGCCGACGTGCTCGCACAGGGCTCCCTTGGGGGCGCCGGTGGAGCCGGAGGTGAAGTAGATGTAGGCGGCCCGCCCTGGGGCGATCGGAAGGCCGGGGGCCTCGGCGGAGACGTCGGAGGCCTGGATCTCCGGTACGGCCAGGACGTACGGCTCGCGCCCGGTGAGCTCGCCCGCCAGAGCCACCAGGTCCGCGCTGCCGGGCTCGGTGAGCACGAAGGCACAGTCGCTGCGCCGGAGTTGGGCCGCTACACGGTCTGCGGGAAAGTCGGGGCGCACCGGGAGATAGACACCCCCGGCCTTGAACACGCCGAGCGCCGCGGCGATCCAGTCGAGGGTGCGGTCCATGACCACCGCGACGACGTCCTCGGCACGGACTCCCGCCGCCAGCAGCGCGTTGGCGACCCGGTTGGCCGCGCGGTCCAGCTCCCGGTAAGTCAGACGAAGGGGTCCGTGGACGGCGGCCACGGCGTCCGGCGACTTCCGCACCTGCTCCTCGAAGTGGTCCACGAAGGTGCCGTCGGACAACCCGGCGCGAGGGCCGGCGAGACCGTACAGCTGGGTGTCGGCCTCCTCGGCGGACAACAGGCTCTGCCGGTGGTGGAGTCCGTGCGGGTCCGCCGCGAGCAGGTGCAGTGCGCGCAGGTGGTATCCCGCCAGGCGACGGGCGTACCCCTCGTCGAGGTGGGCACGGTCGTACATCAGGCGCAGCGACAGCCCGCCGTGCTCCCGGGTGACGGCGGCCCTCAGGACGACTCCGGAGTCGAGGCCGTCGGCCTGCGGGCCCGCGCCGATGCCGCCGTCCGGTGCCCCGGTGTCCTGCGCGGCAAGACCCGACAGGTCGAACACCACCTCGGGCCGGCCCTCCGCGCGGTGTGCGGCGCCCAACGCGGCACCGGCGCGGTCGGTGAGCTCCGTCCACGTGCCGTCCGCGACCGTCAGGCGCAGCGTCGCCTCCGCCCGGCCCGCCGACGGCGCCAGACCGATGAGCAGGTCGGGCTCGGACGCCACGGTCGCCATGACCCTGGCATGCGCGGCGAGCAGGACGGCGGGCAGTCCGGCACCCATGACGGCGGCGTGCTCCTCCAGCGCCCGGGTGAGCGATGCGGGGAGCTCCTCGCCGTGCTCCGCAACGCCCTGCTTCTCGTCGAGCGGCATGGTCCATCTGGGGATTGTGGTGTACGTGTGCTGCGTGCGCGGCTCGCTCATCGGCCCCCGTTCCCTTCTTCCGGCGTCACCGGCTCGTCCAGCTCGATCCTGATCAGTCGTGCGGCGGACTCGGCTCGGAAGCCCGCCTGGGCGGTGTCAGGGCCCGTGGCGACCACACACCCCAGGCGGTCCTGGAACGAATGTGTGATCCGCACCTGCCGGCCGACGGCTGTGCCGGGCGCGGCCACCACGACGCCTGTCGACGCAGCCGCGTCCTCGACTCCGCCGATGGCGGTGACCACTCCCGCGTCGGCCGCCATGACGAAGCGCACGGCGGCGTGAGCGGCGGCCCGGGGGCCCGAGGCCGTGATCGGCGCCGTGTCCTGACCCGCGGCCCGGGCGATCACGGCGTCCACCAGGTCCGTCCCGGTCGCGGCGCGTACGGCGACGGGAATCATTCCGCCGGCGAGCCTCGGGTTGACCTCGATGACCACGGGCCCCTCGGCCGACCGGCGGATCTCGGTGTGGGCGGCTCCCCAGCCGAGTCCCAGGGCCTTCAGGGCCCGCAGGGCCGTGTCCCCGAGTTCGGCGGCGGTGCCGGGGTCCACGGGAGCGGGAACGTCGTGGCCCGTCTCCACGAAGTACGGCGCGGGGCCGGTGTGCTTGCCGACGACGGTGACGACGTCTCCGTCGAAGGTCTCGACGGAGAACTCCGGTCCGTCGATGGCGGCTTCCACGAGGATACGCGGGACGACCGGGTTGCCCCGCTCGTCCGTCGTCCGGCTCAGAAGCCGACGGGCCCAGTCCTCGGTCTCCACCGTGTCGGCGCACAGCCGTACGCCGTTGGAACCGGAGCCACTCACCGGCTTGAGTATCACCGGGTGGCCGATGGTCTCGGCCACCCGGACCGCCGCGGCCACGTCGGAGACCGCGGTCCAGGACGGCACGGGCACCCCGTGGTCGGCGAGCGCCGCGCGCTGGAGGTCCTTGGCCCGGCAGCGGGCGATCGCGTCACCGTCGGCCGTGGGCAGTCCGAGCCGCGCCGCGGCCCGGGCGGCGTCCGCCACGAAGTATTCGGAGCTGGAGGCGATCCCGGCCAGCCCGGCGTCGTCGGCCAGCCCTTGACAGGCCTCCACCACGGCCGCCAGGTCGGCCGTGTCCAGTACCAAGGTGTCGACGGCGTCCTCGACGACATAGGGGTAGCGGTCGGGGTCCCGGGTCAGCAGCACCGGCCGCATGCCGCGGGCACGGGCCGCCGCGCAGAACTCGCGTCCCGTACCGGTGGTGTTGCTCTCCAGGAGGGCGAACCACCGTGCCGTGGTGGTGTTCATACGGTCCCTCCCTGGTCCGCGCCGGCCACCACGGCGGCGACCGCCGCGTCGAGCTCCGCGGCCGCACGCGCCCGACGGGCCCGGTGCTCCGCGAGCTGTTCGGCGTGCCCGGTCAGCCGCTGCCGCAGTTCGTGGACGACGCCCTCGCAGGCACCGGGGCCACCGCCCACGTCGTGCGCGGCGACGAGTTCCGACAGCGCCGGGATCTCCGCGCTCACCTCGGCCCGCAGGCCGTCAGGCAGGGTGATCTTCGTCAGCTCGGACTCGCCGCCTTCGACCGCCTCCCGTACGGCGGCGCCGACCACGTGGTGCGCGGTACGGAACGGGACTCCCTGCCGCACCAGGCGATTGGCGATCACCGTGGCCGTGACGAAGCCCTCCCTGGCCCGTTGTTCCATCCGCCCGCGGTCCGGGCGGGCGCCGCTGACCAGCACCTGGGCGAGAAGCACGGTGTCGCGCACGGCGGCCAGGGCTGGCCAGGCGCCGCCGACCGCCTCGGTGCCGACCTCGATGGAGTTGGTGAACGGCGTCGACTTGATGGCGGCGGCCGACGCGGTCCACGCGCCGACGGCGGCGGCCGACTTGGCCTTCACATGCTCCAGCAGGAACGCGTTGCGCTTCTGCGGCATGGCCGAACTGCCGCCTACGAGCCGCTCGGGGAACTCCACGAAGGCGAACTCCTGTGTGCTCCACAGCTGGAGGTCGGTCGCGAGCCGGCTCAGTGTGAGCCCCGCGCCGGCCGCCGCCGCGAGGGCACGCAGCAGCGTGTCCCGGCTGGCCACCGCGTCGACGGCGTGCAGCGGCGGCCCGTCGAAACCGAGCAGTTCGGCCGTTCGGGAGGGGTCGATGGGCAGGTCCGTGCCGGAGACGGCGCCCGCCCCCAGGGGGCATCGGCTCTGCTCGTCGGCAGCGTGCCGGAGCGCGGCGATGTCCCGGTCCAGGGCCGTCGCGATCCCGGCGAGGTAGTAGCCGAAGGTGACGGGCATCGCCGGCTGGAAGTGGGTGTAGACGGGCATGACCACGTCCTGGTGGGCCCGGGCCCGGGAGAGCAGCACGGCCTGCAGCCGCAGCAGTTCACCGAGCAGGTCCGTCAGGACCTCACGCAGCCGCATGGCGGTGATGGTCGCCTTGATGTCGTTGCGAGAGCGGCCGGTGTGCAGCTTGCCGCCCACGTCCGCGCCGAGCCGCTCGATCAGATGGCTCTCGTACATGAGGTAGAGGCCACGCGGTGCCGGACGGTCGTGGAGTTCGGCGAAACCGTCGGCGCGCAGCGCGGTGATGGTGCGCAGGAGAGTGCCGGCCGCGGTCCGGGGCAGCAGCCTGCACTCGGTGAGCATCACCACGTGCGCGAGGTCGATGGTCGAGGTGTGGCCCAGCTCCTGGCGGACGGCGTCGGGGCCCGGTTCGCCGTAGACGACGCGGGCGGTCCGGGCGCCGAGC
Organism: Streptomyces griseorubiginosus; assembly: GCF_017614965.1. Taxonomy (GTDB): domain Bacteria; phylum Actinomycetota; class Actinomycetes; order Streptomycetales; family Streptomycetaceae; genus Streptomyces; species Streptomyces griseorubiginosus_B. Next base: position 16,851 of record NZ_WVUG01000057.1, read on the forward strand.
GTGCGGCTGAGCCGGCCCGTGCCGGTCATGACAGCACCGGGTCCGCGAGGGACCCGCCGGAGCGCGGCACCGTGCCGTGCACGTCCTCATAAGTGCGCCTGCCCCAGATCATCCGGGTCCAGACGTCACCGGCGTCGGCCGGCGAGTCGACCAGGAGCGGCTCGGCGGGCGGACTGGGGAGGGTGTGGCCGTTCTCGGTGAGCCAGGCGTCGTTGTAGACGGTCGCCAGGTAGCGATAGCCCTCGTCGGGGAGCATCACCACGCACAGTCCGCCGGGATTGCGCGCGGCCCACCACTGGGCGACCAGGTACGCGGCGCCGCTGGTGGGCCCCTGGAACAGGGCGTGGGTGGCGTGCAGTCGGCGGGTGTACGTGTACGCCTCGGGCGCCGAGCACCAGTGCACCTCGTCGAAGGCGGAGTGGTCGAGGTTCGCCGGCCACAGGCTGTTGCCGAGGCCGCGCAGGGCACGGGGGCCGTCGGGCTGCCCGAAGAGCACACTTCGGTGGCTGTCGACACCGATGGCCTGGGTGTGCGGGGTCAGTTCGCGCAGTCCGCGGACCGTGCCGCACATCGAGCCACCCGAGCCGACGGGCCCGACGAGGCAGTCGACCGTGCCGAGCGAGCGGGCGATCTGCTCGGCGACCACACCGTAGGAGCGCGGGTTGTCGGGGTTGCTGTACTGCTCGGGGCAGAAGGTCGAGGGGAGTTCGGCGCGGATCTCGGCAAGCCGGCGCAGTCGGGTCTCCTGGTAGCCGCCGACAGGCGCCGGTTCCTGGCAGATCTCCACCTCGGCGCCGAGATCGGTCAACCTTCGATAGAGGTTGGCGTCGATGGCCGGGTCACTGACCAGGATCAACTCACGTTCCATGAGGGCGGACTGCATCGCCAGTGCGAGGCCGAAGGTGCCCGACGTGGTCTCGACGATCACCGTCTCGGCGTCCAGCTCGCCACGGCTGTGGGCGTTTCGCAGGATGTAGCGCGCGGGCAGCAGCTTCATGAGGGAGAAGACCGCGCCGTACAGGTTGGGGCCGAGACGGACCAGACGCGGCATCATCGTCGCCTCGGTGATCGAGTGGTACGTCGGCGTGATCGCCGTCATGGAGGGCTCCCTGGAAGTTCAAGGCCGTCGGTGGGGGGCTGGGGTGAGGGCGCTGCGCGTCGGGCGGAGTCTCCGGATCCACGTGCGACGGGGCGCTGGTCCCAGGGGCTCACGTGGCGCGACGACGGGGGCGGGGCAGGCGTCGGTCAGCCGGCGGATGGTCCACAGGTTCATGAAGCGGCTCGGGTGTCGGGGGGCGGATGTGGTCGGTCTCAGAAGGGGACCGGAACAGCGGTCCGCTGATCGGCGAGGGCCAAGTAGACGTCGTCGAGTGTCGGTTCGGACAGTGAGATGCCGGTGATCTCCACTCCCGCGGTGTCGAACGCGCGGACGGCCGCGGCGAGTCCGACGGAACCCTCGACTCCGGCGGTGACCGTTCCCGCGGGTTCGCCCGGACAGGGGTCGAGTCCCGCCGTCCGCAGGGCGGTGAGTGCGGCAGCGGTGGCGCCGGGATCGGCGAGTGTGGCCCGGACCGTGCTACCGCCCAGTTGTCCCTTGAGCTGGGCGACCGAACCGTCCGCGACGCACCTTCCCTTGGCGAGCACCATGACCCGATCGGCCAGTTGCTCGGCCTCCTCCAGGTACTGGGTGGTCAGCAGCACAGTGGTGCCCGCGCTCACCAGCGTGCGGACGAGGTCCCACAGGGCGTTGCGGCTGACCGGGTCGAGCCCCGTGGTGGGCTCGTCCAGGAAGAGCACCTGCGGCCGGCCCACGAAGCTGCTGGCGAGGTCGAGCCGTCTCCGCATTCCTCCCGAGTACGTGCCCGCCGGCCGGTCGGCGGACTCGGTCAGCGCGAACATGTCCAGCAGTTCCTCGGCACGTGCCGCCGCCTCTTTCTTGCCGGCCCCGAGCAGACGTGCCACGAGCAGCAGGTTCGCGCGTCCGGTGAGGCTCTCGTCCACGGCCGCGAACTGGCCCGTGAGACCGATGCGGCGACGTACCTCACGTGCCTCGCGCACCACGTCGTATCCCGCGATCCGCGCCGTCCCATTCGTGGGCGGCAGCAGGGTGGCGAGAATACTCACCAGTGTGCTTTTACCCGCTCCGTTATGACCGAGCAGACAGAGAATTCGCCCTTTTTCCATTCGGAAGCTGATGTCGTCGAGTGCTCGTGTGGCACCGAACGTTCTGCCCAGCTCCCTAGCTTCGATCATCACGTCACTCATCGATGCCGTTCCTCGCAGATAGCGGCTGAGAAGCCTCTTGTGGAGGCAGGAAGATCCTGCAATCCCCACTGTCCGCACCACAAGGAGAACTACAGCAAGCTGCCAGAGACCTGAGGCTTTCCGTATTGTCAAAGGTCAGTGTGACAAGTTCTTACCGCGCCAGTTGGCCGGTACCGGGAGGCAGCGGATCGGCCGACGGGGAGAGCAGCCCGAGTTCGACGGCCCGGGCGCCGGCCTGAAATCGTGAGTTCGCTCCCAGCTCACGCGTTATTTCCGCGACGTTGCGCCTGTACGTGCGGACCGACACGCCGAGTTCGCGGGCAGCGGCCTCGTCGGTGCGGCCCGAGCTCAGGGCCAGGAGGATGCGCCGGCCGAGCGCACTGCGCGAGCGTTCACTCAGCCTCCGGTGGTCGGAGAGCGCCGCGCTGCTCGACCACGACACGGCGAAGAGGCTGCACAGGTTGCGCAGCACGGCCGGAGCCCGCACGACCACCGCCTCGCGTACGGCGACTCCGTTGCGGATCCACACCGCGCCGACAACGCTGTCAGCGAGCACCAGCTCCTGTAAGGGCGCTCTGACCAGGCGGGTGTCGACGCCGGGTGCGTACTTGTCCAGGTGCTCCAGGAAGCGGCGGTCCCGCAGCAGGCCGGCCCGGCCAAGCAGCCTGACGTTCACCCCGCGTGCGGTGGCCCGGCCGAGCCGGTCGACCAGTTGGCGCGTCTCGCCCTCGCCCTCCCCGGAGAGGACGACAGCGAGATGGTGCCGGGCCGAGGCGATCATCTCCTCCGCCGCGACGCCCACCGACGTCTCGTCCGGTTCCAGCGAGGCCACCAACCGCTCCACGTTCCGGTGGCGGTCCACCGCGATTTCCACGAGTTTCTGGGCCTGCAGCAGTGCCCCTTCGATTTCGTCGCTGAAGGGCCTCGATTCCGAATGGGCCGCATGGGCTGCGTCGGCCCTGGAATCGGTGGTTATCTCGGGATTGACTGACGTACTGGGCACAGCTCCCCCTGAAGCTTGACCAATAGGAGTCCCCGCCAATCCGGGCGCCCTTGCACACCAAAGACCCCCGGCACGGGGCGATACTCATGCGAACAGCCAGAGAAAAACCTAGCGAGGTGCCGGACAGAGCCCATGGACAGGCAAACGAGCGATACGCACAATACAGCGGACGTTCCGCATCTCGACCTACACCCCCGTTAAATAGACGCAGGCGACAAACTGGACATCAGTCTCAAGACCGGTCCGGAACTGCCTGAGCCATTCCCGTTGTCTCGACGTTACCCAGGACAGCTCCGTAACGTCAAACACCCCTGTCGGGCAATAATTACGGAAAACCTCATTGTGATGACGGAAGCTCTTCTTGTACTCCACCGGACCATCGATCGCGAGCGCCTCCGGCCCGCACGTGCATTGGCCGGGCCGAAGGCGCCATCCCGTCAGGGGATGTCGGTCACTGGCCTCCCAGGACGCTTCCGGTCAGTCCAGGGCCCCGTCGTAGTCGGGCAGTTTGAAGGTCCGCTCCGCGTGACCTCCGACGAGATCCGTCGCATTGTTCCCGATGTTGGCGATGATCGTGTATCCCTGGCCCTCGATCTCGGAGCGCTTCGCCGTCTTGAACTCGGCCTTGTCACCGAACAGATCGCCGAGGCCCCGCTGGTACAGACCCGTCACCGGATACCCCACCGCTTCCAGGTTCGCCTTGGTGATGAACCCGATCAGGTCGGGACGCGCGGTGATGAAGAATATGGCGGCGCCCCTGCTGTGGGCGTATTGCGCCAGTTCCAGTGTCGGCTTGACCGCAGGGGTCGGCGGAAACGGCTGGAAGTGCGTCTCCAGTGACGTGTTGTCGATGTCGAGAACGATCGCCGGCTTCTGCCCGGCGGTGTTGTCGAGCCGCCGCTGAACGTAGGGGCGGGCCTCGTCGATCACCTTGCGCACATCGCTCTGCCAGGTGTCGTAGTCCACCTCCGCGGCCTCGGCCCGCACGACCGTCGACCGGCCCTGGTCCACCGGCGCCGCATGTGCCTGTGTCACACCTGCCGCCCCCAGAACGAGCGTCGCCGCCATGGTCGCCACGGCTCTGCCCCTCGCCGCGATCCTGGCCATTCGTTCCTCCCTCGTGTCCACTGCGCGGCGACCAGTCAGCCACCGCCCAGCCGAACCTAAGAGGCCAGGACGACCCTGATGGCGTGCGTGACCGCAACCGGAGGGAAGGCGTCTGCCTTCGCCGTCCGTGCTCGCGGGCCCGCGCGCCTTTCCGCCACACAGGCCGAATCACTGGCAGGAAGTTGCCAACCGTGAACCCCGACGAGTGCGGTCCGACGCGACCGCGAACGTGGTATGGCCTGAGATTCGGGGATTCGGCACTGGAACGCCAGGAGCGGAGCATGACATACGTGGGTGTCTTCGAGACCGGAAAGCACCAGAAGTGCGGGAATGGACCTGGCCCTTCCCGGCCGCCGCTACATGATCGACGGTGAGGCGCCCGCCCTCTAGGGCCTAACGGCCCTTTCTCTGCCCGTAGTTGGGGTCTAACGGACCTGCGGCCCGCCAACCGTCACCGACCATCCGATCCCTTTGCCAACCCATGACGAGGCCAAGAGGTTCTTCAGTACCCCACATCCGTAATTGCGGTGTGTGCGGGATCCGATGAACCGGATCAGGAGACACGGTGCTCGTTTCACGGAAGGCGGCGGGAACTCTCTTCATAGGTGGCGCGGTCAGCCTCACCCTCGGTTCCCTCCTCTACCCCGCCATGCTCGGAGTCCAGAAGGTCAGCAGCGCACCGTCGCGTGTCATCGCGCACCCAACGACCGGGCCACTGACGGCAGCGGACCGGGACTTCGTGGTCAAGGTGCGCGCAGCCGACCTGTGGGAGTACCCCGTCGGTGAAGAGGCGCTGAAGAAGGGAACGACCAAGGCGGTCAGAAGCGCCGGGGAGCAGTTGGTCGCCGGGGACGCCGCGTTGGACGCCGCTTGTCGCAACGCTGCCGCCCAGCTGGGCATCACGCTGCCCAACCAGCCATCACCCCAACAGCAGGACTTCGAGTCCCGCCTGAACGGCGAAAGCGGCAAGCAGTTCGCCACGGACATGGCCACCACCATCCGCACGACGAACGGCCAGTTCCTCACCACGATCGCCGCCGTCCGCACCACCACGAGGAACACACTGATCCGCGCCCTGGCCAACCAGGCCAACAACATGGTCCTGAACCACATCTCCGCCGTGGAGAAAACCGGCCTGGTCGACTTCACCCAGGTCCTCACCCAGGAGACCGCCACCCCCAATCTCCCGGCCCAGGACCTCACGCCACCGCCCCCGAGCGCGGGCCAGCCGCAGGCCGTCCTCACACCGCCGGCGAACAGCACGGTGTCACCGAGCCCGACGGTGGGATGAGGTGGGGCCCGGGGCGAGCCACCTCCGCCGACCTGGCGGCCGTCGGGTTCGGCCCCGGCCTCCCACCATCCCGAAAGGCGCTACTCCAGGAGGCCGCGGTGCGCGAGGGCCCGGAGACGCGCCATCCGAGAAGTCAGTGATCCCTTCCGGTGTTCGGGCTCGGCAGGAGCGTCCGGCGGGCCCAATGGCCCAGCAGTACCGTCCCGCCGACCAGAAGCGGCACCGGGTCGGCAAGGGGGGTCTCGAAGATCTAGATCGGCAGCGTCCATGAATTGCAGCTCCCTCAGCACCGGCCATGCCTCTCAGGCCGGCACCGCATCTCGGGCCGTCCCACCCGCCAGTTCCCGAAGCTTCTCCCGCGTCTCCGGGTCCGTCGAGTAGACAATCGTGCCCACCATGCCCCGGGTCAGCAGGACCTTGTACGTGTTACGGATCAGTCGGTCCACATCGGTGTCGGGGGTGGACTTCTTGAAGACCGGGTCCTTCGACGCCGTCCGATCCGTGACCCAGCGGTCGCCGCGCCAGAGCAGATCGGGGCCGATGATCACGCCGGACCAGTCGTACTCGAAGCCCTGGGCGGTGTAGACGCAGCCGACCTGTCCGAAGCCCGCCGGGTCGGTGGCCCACAGGGCGGCCGGGGGCGCGCCGGAGACGGCGCGGTCCCCTCGCAGGTTCCAGGGGCGAGCCCAGTCCCCGATGACCACGTCGGGCGGGAGCGGGGCGCCAGGCTTGGGTTCCGGGGACCAGCGCCAGCAGTAGCCCGCGGACATACGGGCGCCGTAATTCTGGGTCCGGCGAGCCTCGAGGAAGGCTTCCAACTCCCGCGGGCTGTCGGCGACCAGCAACTGCATGCGGCCGTCGGGTTCCCACACGACCGGCCCGCCCGACTCCAGGCCGAGGAGGCGGACCACCCAGCGCAGGTAGGCGTCGCTGCCTCCGCAGCGGAACTGGCTGTCGAGCGGGACGACGCTGCACGGGATGTCCCGCTTCGCCGCTGCCGCCTTGATCTCGGCCACGGTGCCCATCTCACCGGGGCGCACGACCTGGTGCTCGTCGAGGAAGAAGACGGGCACGTAGGCGACGTCGATGAGTTCGTCGATCTGTGCCCTGCCGGTACGGTTCTCGGCGCGCGTGTAACGGTTGGCCGAGGTCTCCCGGATGCGGTGGGCCTCGTCGCAGATCAGGGCACCGAGGCTGTTCTTCTCGGCCGTCATGAAGCTGTTGAAGTACTTGAACAGGTCCTGGACTTCGCGCTTGCGGGCTCCGGCAACCTTCCTCATCGTCTTCGTGAAGGACTGCGAGCCGGTGGCGTGCAGTGCCGGTACCCCTCGACGGTAGAGCTCGCCGAGCAGTTGGAGAGCGATGACGCTCTTGCCAGTGCCGGGGCCGCCCGTGACGATGACGACTTCCTTGCGGTCGGCGTGCTTCGCCTTCTCCACCGCGTTCAGCACCAGGCGGTACGCGACCTGCTGCTCGTCGAGGAGGACGAACTGGGTTCGCTCGCGCACCTCCTTGGCAGCCACGGACATGAGCTGCTTCGACGGCACCGTGGCGCCCGCGCGAAGTTCGTCCGCTGCCTGGGCCCCGGGATGCCTGTCGCTCAGCCTCGTACGAAGGTGGTCGAGGAAAGCACCGCGGCCTTCCGCCGTGAAGAGCAGTCCGTGGCCGTCACGCTCGATCTGCCGCAGCCCGGTCACGCCGAACTCGGTGGCATTGTGCAGATAGGCCACTCCGGCCACCCGGCGCGCGTGTTCGGCCACCGCCCCATTGAAATTGACGAGGTACTCGCAGTAACGGCGGACCTGTTCGATGGGGTTGAGGACCGGATGGGCATAGGCGTCGACATGGCACAGGGTGGGGTCGTCCTCGTGGGGCAGCGCCTGGCTCCACTGCTTCAGCTCCACCACGACGTAGGACGGCTCTCCTGTGACCGGGTGCACTCCGGCGAGGACGACGTCGGCGCGCTTGCTGTTCAGCGGTAGCGCGTACTCCAGCATGACCTCCACGTCGCCCAGGCCGGCGTCGTTGAGTGCGGCGGCCAGGACGGGGATGCTGCGCTCCCAGGAACGCACCTCCGAGGCGCCGGGCCGATAACCATGCATGTGGACGAACTGGTCGGTGAGGTGCAGGAACAGCGAACCGTCGAGTGCCATGACGGCGACCGTTTTCGCGGACGCGCGGAATAGCAAGGACTTCCCCCAGGCAGCACGAAAAGACTCGTGCGGGTGGGGGCATGTCCTTTGAAACTCCACCGGGGTGGAGCGGAAGCCCGTCGGGCCGCGTTGACGATGTGTCTGAGGGTACCTGGCGGTACTGACAGTCGTACCGGTGGTCGCAGTGGCGGCCGCGGACGCCGTGCCTGGTCTCCCCTATCAACGTCCGAAGCCCGGAGTGCAGGGCCTCTGCCCCTCTGGAGTCGGTCGACCTCGGTGGCGTCCGCGTTCTCTCAGCGGATGTGGCCAGTGTGGCACTTAATTGCGTCCGCCCCGTCGCCTTCAGGACAGGCAACGGGGCGGACGGAGAAGGGGGGCGCTCGTGTGGCTCGTGAGGGGATCATCAGCGCCTCCGCTCTAGGACACGCAGAATGCGTTCGGAGAGAAGGCGCGCATCACGCCGCCTGGTGGGCCTCTTCGACCAGACGGCCGGCATGAAGATGCCAGCGATCACGATCAGGGGCACGCCCAGTAGAGCAACGGCGATCCAGGGAGCGGCTGCGACCGACGCTGTGGCAGCACTGGCGCCCAGCGTGATCAGCAGCCCGCGGCTCACGGGTCACAATTGCTGGCCATCGCAAAATCCTTCCGATCGGAACCGGGCTAGCTTGGACCCTCCGGTTCGGGTGGGTGTGTGCCTCGCTCCCGTTTGGCGGCCGGGGGCTGAGGAACAGGCCAGGGACCAATAGTCAGAGACAGCACAACGTCGAGGGCGGGGGGGGCTGGCCTGTCCCCCGGGCCCGCACCGCTGCGTCCGATACTCGTGCTTCGCCACTCTGCGTGGAAAATTCGGCCGCTCTGCGCGGGGGATGAGATGTCGATGTTGGGAACGCGCGGGGGCCTCTGCCGTTAGGTGTAAGCACTTCGCTGCACATTCTGGCACGCCCGAACGGCCAGCGGAGGTTCAACGGGACGCTCTCGCCGAAGTGTTGATGACGTGGCGTCCTCGTTGATCGACCTCGGAACCGTGGCAAAGTCCGAACGGCACCCAAGATTCGGACCGCTGTTAACGGGACATCGCATGACGCTTGTCCCGTCCCTGCCAGCCCAGCGGGCCCTCTGGGCGATACGAGAAGGCCTGCCGCAACGGATCAAGAACCCTCCGCAGGCATCAGACCGCCCTCCGACTCGATCAAGTCCCCGGCGGCGATCAACGCCTCGATGTCGCCAGTCAGCGCATCCCGGATATCGGCTCCGAGCCGCGCCCACCCGAAGAAACGAGCGGCCTCCCGCAGCAGGTCCTCGCGGTGTACACCAGGTCCTTCGTCGACCACGTTTGTCAGCACGAGCTGCCGCTCCGCCACGGGAACCTCCGCCACTCGTCGGGCACACCGCTCCGTCGGGGTGCGGGCGAACTCCGTCTTGTGGCCGGGCCTGCCGTAGGCCGTACCGACGTGAACGATCTTGCCCTGCTTGAGCAAGCGACGAAGAGCTCGGTCGATGCGGTCGCGGACCACCTGGCCTGCTCGTCCGAGGCCCCACGCGAGTCGGACTCGGGTGTAGATCACTTCCTTCTCGACAGGCCCTTCCACCTCGACCACGCACAACGCCACATCCGCCACCACGTCGAGGGCATCGGGATCCTGCAACTCCGTACCCCGGATGCCCCGCTGGTTACTCGATCGGACACGTACCTCTGCCAACAGGACGGGGTCGACCTCCTGGTAGGGACGGCTCCAGGGCGCAGGGCCGGCGTCGACCGTCACGAATTCCACTCGCGGGGCTGCCGGACCAGCTGATCCCCCTTCGGCAGACTCTCCGCGCGCCGCGCTCACTGGGCCGCCCGCGGGATCTGCCGTACTGTCACCATTGCCACGGTAGTCGCCGCTGTCGTCCAGCCCCGCGGGTGGCGCCACTCGCACCGCATGCGGATCCTCCGCACACGCCGCCTCCACCGCGACCCGCAGCCGCGCCATTGCATCCCGGCGGTTCCTGTACCAGTCCGTACCCCAGATTCGGTGCAGCCGCCAACCCAGGTCGCGGAGAACCGCTTCCCTGAGCCGGTCGCGGTCGCGAGCCGCCCGCGAGGAGTGGTACATGGCGCCGTCGCACTCGATGCCCAGCGCGTACGTGCCGGGCGCCCCCGGCTGCCGTACCGCCATGTCGATGCGGAAACCGGCCACCCCCACCTGCGGCTGGACCTCATACCCCCAGCCGCGCAGGACGCCGATGACCTCCTCTTCGAAGGGGCTCTCCGGAGCCGCCCCCGGATCGGCGGCCTCCGTCTGGAGGACCGCAGGACCGTGCTGGGCGTACTGCAGGTACCGCTTCAGGTGCTGCACGCTCTTGTTGGCGCTGTCCGGCAGATCGCCTCCGTGGAAGGAGGCGATGACCTCCATGCGGCGCCGGGCGCGGGTCACGGCCACGTTGAGGCGTCGCCAACCGCCGTCCCTGTTGATGGGGCCGAAGGTCGACAGCAACTTGCCCCGGTGGTCGGGGCCGTAGCCGATGGACAGGATGATGACGTCGCGCTCGTCGCCCTGGACGCTTTCGAGGTTCTTGATGAAGAAACCGTCGAGCCGGCCCTCCGTGAAGTGGTGGTCGAGGTCCGGGCGGGCCACCCTCGCCTTCTGCACCGCCTCCTCGATTGCCTCCGCCTGCGCCTTCGACAGCGCGACCACGCCGAGGGTGTGCTCGGGGCGGGTGTCGAAGTGGTGGATGACGCGCTGGGCCACCTTGGCGGCCTCGAGGGGGTTGTCGCTGCTCCCGCCGCGGTCGTAGACGCCGTCCGCCTTGATGAAATCCACGCCGATGTCCGGTCCCTGTTCAAGCGCGCCGGGGAACGTGACCATGGAGTTGTCGTAGAAGTCGTGGTTGCTGAAAGCGATCAGGTTCTCGTGCCGGCTGCGGTAGTGCCAGCGCAGGGGCAGCCCGCGCAGGACTCCGCTGGCCTTGCACATGTCGAGAATGGACTCGAAACTGTCGGTGGCGTCCTCGTCCCACTCGTCGCCGTCGCCGCTGTCGCTGGCCGCGCTGAAGAACGAGGTGGGCGGCAGCTGCTTCTGGTCGCCCGCCACGATGAGGGCCTTGCCCCGGTAGACGGAGTTCACCGCGTCCTGCGGCAGCACCTGGGACGCCTCGTCGAAGACGACGACATCGAACACGAAGTCCGGTGGCAGGAACTGGCTGACCGTCAGCGGGCTCATCATGAAGCAGGGCTTGACCAGCCGTACGACGTCGCGTGTCTGTTGGAGCAGTTGCCGTACAGGCATGTGACGCCGCTGCTTCTCGGACTCGCGGCGGATCACGGCGGCCTGACCCACCGATGTCCGGCGAGGGCGGCGGGAGTTGCACGCGGCGATGACCTCGGCGTGCGCCGCGGCCACCAGGTCGTGGTCCGCCTTCTGGAAGCGCTCCACCAACTGGTCGCGTTCCACGGCCCGCATCGGCTTCAGCCTCTGGTCGGTGGCGAGCTGGTGCTCGACCCACGCGGTGAGCACCGCACGTTCCATGGCGGCGGGGAAGTCCTCGGCGGAAACCTCACGGCGTGCGAGCTGGTCGGGCAGCCCGTCGAGGTGGTAGCGGCGCAGCTGGGTCAGTGCGTCGGCGCAACTGGTCCACGCCTCCGGACCGAACGGGTCGCGGTCGAGGCGAGAGAGGACGGACTTGGCAGCGGTGAGGGATTCGGCGAGTTCGCGTCGCAGCTCCTCAGCCCGTTCAGGCTCGAAGTACCCGGTGAGGGTCTCGCGCTGACCCCTCCAGTCGTTGGCGCGGGCCGCGACGGACGGATCGGCCGACGCGGCCAGCATCAGCCGGGCCGCCGGTTGCGACAGGGGCGCGGAGTGGCCGCCATGTGCGGTACGGCGAACCTTCTGGGCCCAGTCCAGGGCGTCCAGGATCGCATCGCGGTCTGTCTCGGTGCCCTGGTAGAGGGAACCGAGAAGGCCTCGGTACGTGGCGTCCTTGTCCGCGAAGGCGGACTCGGCGGCGCGGGCGGAGACGACGGCGGCCACCGCTTCCCGCGCCCGCGACAGAGTGAGGCCCGTCTCCTCGTCCAGGACGCGGGCGGTCGAGCGGATGAGGTCGGCCGCGTCCTCGAAGGGCTCCAGGTGAGCGCGAAGCCAGCTCGACGCCCGTTCGAGAGGGCGGGCGGCAAGCGCTGTGCCGACCGTCGCGACCTGGGGCTGCCCGGTGAACTCCTGCCAGCGGTCCATGTCATGGCGGATCTGGTGCGTCTGTGCCAGGAGTTCGCGCGGTTCGGGTCGGCCGTCGGCCAGGACCTCGACGAGCCTGGTCCGGCGTGCTGGTTCCTTGAGCGCGTCGGGTGCGAGACGGGCGATCAGCCCAGCGGAGTCCAGGGCAGCCCGCAGAGCTTCGGTGTGAAGGTGTCCTTCCAGGGCGTACCGGCCGAGCAAGTCGCGCTGCTGTTCTGTGGCGTACGGGCCCGGTTGCTGTCGGGTCAGGTCGAGGGCGCGGCGCAAGAGCTGTCCCATGGGCTCGTAGCCCGTCACACCGTTGGGCACGGCGTCGTGCAGGTCTTCCGCCAGCGTGTCGAGGCCCCGGTACCAGGGACCGAGAAGACTGCGGTCGGTTACGGCTTGAGCGGCGAACGCCTCTGTCTCCGTCTGTGCCGCGTGCGCGGCCGTGACCGCCGTGCGCGCGGAGGCGAGCGTGTGCTCGGAACCGAGGCCGCTGTCCCGGCGACCGACCGAGGCCACGGTGTCCATCAGCGCGACGGCCTGTCGCAACGGAGCGAGGTGGGCGTGCAGCCAGCGGGCAGCGTCGTGGAGCGGCTGCTTGCTGAGGTCGGAAGCATGCGGTGCCAGAGACTGGCTGTCCAAGTCCCTTCGACAAGTGGCGAGTTCCCTGCGCAGCGCCGCGCCCTGCTCGACGAGTGCGGGTTGTGCCTCTCGGCCGTCGGCCAGGTGAGTGGCGAGCAAGCTCCGGCAGTAGGGGTCGGCGACGGTTTCCGGCGCGAGTGCATGGACCGCTTCTGCGTGCGCGAGTGCCTTGCGCAGTGCCGGGACGTCGGGCAACGTCGTGCCCCGATAACGGCCGATCAGCTCGGCGTGCGCCGTGGCCAGCGAGCGCAGCTTCCCGTGTGCGGTGCACCAGGTGTCGGCGAGTGGCAGCTTGTCGTACAGTTCGCCGCGCCAGGAGCCGCCGTGCGTCAGCTGTGCCACGAGCTTCCGGTCGGCCCGAATGCTGCTGGACAGCATGCCGGCGAGTCCCTGGCGGCCCTCCATGAGCCGGTGGACTGCTTCGGGCAGTTCGGGCGTGGAGACGACTTCGGGCAGGAAGGTGTCGCGTGCCGCCTCCTCCGCGGCGGCGAGGTCTTCGGCGGCCGCGGAGATCTCTGCGACGGCTGCCTGGGCACCGGGGAGTGCCCGGGGGTCGAGCCATGCTTCGAGCGTGCGGTCCGAGGCTGTGGCCAGCTCCACGAGTGTGGCCAGGTCCTCGGCCTCGGACGTCGCCTTCGGCCGGCCGCACCCGAGGCGCTCGGCCACCGAGTCGGCGTGCTCGGCGGCCATCTCAAGGGCGTCGGCGAGCGTGGCGAACCGCTCGGTCAGCTCCGCGGCCTCGCGGCGGGTCAACGATGCGATGTCGGCGCCGGGCGGTTCCAGTGCGATGAGGGCCTGCTCGTTGGCCGGTCGCTCTGCGCTCACTTCAGGACGGAGCTCGGCCCACCCGGGGCCCGCGTGGTCCGTCGCGAGGGCTTGGGCAGAGAGGACCTGGTCCCGTCGTGTGAAGAAGTCGCTCAGTGCGTCAGCGGCGGCCCCGATCGCCGCCTCTTCCGCCCGCTCGGAGCCTTCAGGGACCAGCCACTGCTCGAGAGGGCGGTGTTCGGTGCCGGCCACGGCGATCACGTCACACAGATGACGTGCTTCCTCGGGGATACCGGGGTTCGTGAGCCCGGTGAGTTGGCTGACGTGGTTGAGGCTTTGCAGGGTCCGCTCCAGCACACCAGCGGTCGCGTCGAACTCCCTGGCGAGCTGTCGCGCCTGCTCCTCAGTGAGTCCGGCGAGGTCGAGGCCGCGCGGCGCCATCGCCGAGAGCGTCTTCTCGGCTTCCCCCGGCTCAGCCGTCAGCCTGGTGGACAGCTCCTGCCAACGCTCGCCCACCGCCGCGCGGACGGCAGTGCTCGTACGCTGCACCGTGCGCAGTTCCGCCAGGAAGGCGTCGACCCGGTCGTCCACCTCGTCGGCGAAGGCATCCGTGGTCAACCACGCTTCCGGCGCAGGATTCCGCACGTCGAGCAGCCGCAGGAGCGCGATCAGACGGTCGATTCCGCTCTCGTCCGTGACGGGCACTCCCCCAGGCGCGAGATTCCAGTACCGGTCGACCGCCGCCGTCAGCGCGTCCCGCGCCGCCCGCGCCTGCTCCAGCACAGGACGTGGATGCGGCAGGCCGGCTCGCAGGTCGCGCCAGGGGAACGAGGGATCGGCGACCGCCTCCCAGGCGTCGGAGATGGCTTTCGTCGCCTCGACGATCAGAGGCAGGTCCTCGTCGCTGAGCGTCTCAGCGCGAAACGTCGCCCCTGTCCCGGTGGGGGCGTCGTCACCTTGGCTCAGATAGGCCACCGGCGCCTCGGACAGTTGCCCGACTCGACCGAGCACGTCGTGCAGGGTCCGTCCCAGCGGGTCGCGGACGTCGTTCATAGCTTCGGCGTAGGCGCTGAGAGAAAGGCGCAGTTCCCTGGCCTGGGCCAGGGTCTGCTGTGACAGTTGCGGTGCGCGCGGCTCCTCCGCGAGAGCCCGGCCCAGCTCCTGCGCCACCGCTTTGCGGCTGGTGTTGTGGCTGTGGAGCGCCAGGGCGTACGAGTCGAGTCCGACCGACTTCAGCCGGTCGAGAACGACGTCGAGGGCCGCCGCCTTCTCACTGACGAACAGCACACTGCGGCCTGCGTGCATCAGACCGGCGATCATGTTCGTGATCGTCTGGCTCTTGCCGGTGCCGGGCGGGCCGTCCAGGACGAACGACTGTCCGGCCACGGCCGCGGCGACGGCCTGCCGCTGCGAGGCGTCGGCGTCGAGCACCAGCGGACTGTCCTCGGGCGGGCTCAGTTCGTCGATCCGGTCGAGCTCGATCTCCTCGAAGTCGAAACGGTCGGAGGCGAGTCCGGAGTTCGGGCCGAGCGCCATCGCCCGTACGAGGTCACTGCCGAGGACGCGGTCCTCGTTGTCCAGCAGGTCCTGGTACATCGACTCCTTGTGGGAGGCGAAGAGTGCGAGCACGACACGGTCGGAGATCTGCCATCCGGCCTTGCCCGCCACCGCGCGAGCCGCGGCGGAGAGCACCGCCTGCAGGTCCGAAGGGTCTTGTTCGGCGACCGGCGTCCAGTCGATATGGAATTGCTCCAGCTTCACCTTCAGGGCCGGGTTGAGGCGCGGTTCCTCGTCGTCGCTCGCCCTGAGGCGCAGCCGGCCGTTGCGGGCGCGCTCAATGACCACCGGCATCAGGACCAAGGGGGCGTCGCTGCCTGTCTCACCTCCGTCCTCACGCCAACGGAGCATGCCGATGCCGAGGTTGAGGGTCCACAAGCCGTAATCGTTGAAGACCTGCATCGCTTTGGCGCGCAGACTGTTCAACGCTCGCAGAAGGGAAGGCGCGGCGGTCTTCTGGGTGACTATTCCGTCGGTGCGGTCGCCCTTCTTCGCGAGGGCCACATCGCCGGATCGCATACCCTCGCCGGCCTCCGGCTCCTCGTCCGGGAGCGGCGCGAAGTCCCAGCCACGGGCCAGGCCTTCGACGAGCTCCTGCGCGGATGGAGTGGCGATCTCCAGTGTCGCCGACTTGGTGTGGCGGAAATTGAGCAGCCGGTTGCGGCCGCTCAGGTCCACCAGCGACGTCCGCCAGCTCTCAAGCATCGCCTTGAGGCGGTCGAGTTCCTGGCTGCCCCCGAAGTCACCCGAGTTCGTCACGCTGGTCCCTGATGTTGTCGCTTCTGGGCCAACGGAGCACCGACGCCAACGGCAGTCCCCACTGCCGCCAACGCAAAGCGCGGCCACAGACGTCCGTACTGTCCTGGTGGCCGCACAAGTCCCGCTGATCCCCCCTGGAGGCGGATTCTACGGTCAGCGCACCAATGCGTGAAGCGTTAACTACAGAACGATTTTCTCGCTGCTCACGAAGCCTCGGTGTGTCCAGTGCGCGGCTCCCTAAGGAACAGCGAACGAAGCACCCGACTCCGTCGCCCGGTCTACGACCTCGGCAGTCCGTCCGCCCAGCGCGGGCGTTTGATTCAGGTACTGACGCGCGGAACCATGTCTCCTTCAGCTGATGCTTCACCCCTCCGCCGGGTGACGCTGACTATCAGAACCAGACCTCAGCAACTCGATTAAGGTCACAGGTCAAGAGGTGACTGGCGGCCCGGGGAGGGGAAGTGGCGATCGAGCGTGTGTCGGTCATCGGCGGGGCCCAGCCTGCCGAGGCCCGGGAGGTGGGGCTGTCTGATCTGGGGCTGCGAGAGCGGGCCGATCTCCAGCAGTGGATCATCGCTGACCCGTCCCTCATCGAACCCGGCCTCCTCATCCTGACCGAGGAATACGACAAGTGGGCGACGTCGGGCGGGGACAGGGTCCGTGACCGGCTGGACCTGATGGCCCTCGATTCCGAAGGCCATCTCGTCGTCATCGAACTCAAACGCGACGGTGCCCCGGACGACGTGCATCTGCAGGCCGTCACCTACGCCGCCATGGTGTCCCGGTTCACCGAAGAGGATCTGGCCCGCATCCATGCCGAGTTCCTCCGGCGCACCGACCCCCAGTGCGACACGCAGGACGCGCTGCGGCGCATCCGGGAGCACTGCGGCGACGAGCTGGATGCCGCACTGCTCAAGCAGCCTCGACTCATCCTGGTCGCCCGGTCCTTCCCGCGGCAGGTGACCTCATCGACCGTGTGGCTCAACGAGATGGGCCTCGACGTCAAGCTGGTCCAATTCCGGCTGTGGGACACCGGAGCAGCGCATGTGATGACCACCTCGGTGCTCTATCCGGTCCCCGGGCTCGAGGAGTTCACCGTCGTTCCCGCCCGCGCCGAGAAGGCCGAGACGGCGCAACGGGCGGCGAACAGCACTCGCAACCGCAAAGCAGTGCTGCGGATCCTCGACAACGGATCGGTGAAGTCCGGCCAGATACTGCGGTTCCGCTCGTACCCGGAGTCTCTGGCCTGGGACAACGACGATCTCGACACCTGGGTGGCCGAAGACCCCAGGCGCGGCCGTGCCACCTGGACGGGCGACCGCAGTAGGCCCCTGCGGTGGGAGTACGACGATGAGGTCTACGCGCCGACGTCACTCGTCAAGAAGATGGTCGAGGAGCTGACGGGGAATCGGCCCCGCTATGCCTTCGGAACCAAATACTGGGTGGACGACAGCGGACGGGACCTGGCCGAGCTCGCGGACCTCCCTGCCGACGCCGACGTCACCGCCGACTGAGCCCAGCCGGCGTCACCTGCGACAGGGTGTCAGATCGTAAGGGCGTTAACAGAAAGCCCGAGAAGGCGAGCCACGCCATATACCGGACGCGACGGCCGCCTCGCCCGGACTGCTTCAGCCCCCCGCCAACAGACCCCGTCCACAGACAGGGCCACAACGCCGCGTCTCGTCCGCGTGCGCTGCTGTGCGAAGTCACGCTGATGGACGTACGAGGCGTACGCCGCCACCTCCGCGGCCCGGGACCAAGGCGCAGGGACTCACTCCTGCCTCGTGGCTCCAGGCCGGGCCGACACCACCGCTCTGCCGACTCACCACCCTTGCGCGGTCCTCCGCTCCAACGGCACCACAGCGGAGAGAGTCAGTTTCCGCTTGGCCCGGCCCTCACCTCACAACCGCCCGACGCGGGAAAGGGCCCCCGACCGGGCTACTGCCCAGGCCAGAGCCCCGATGGCAGACGAGTCGGGCTGTACGCCGGGTTCTGTTCCCCGGTCCCTCGCGGGAGTCGGGGTGACGGCCATCCATCTAGGGCCGGTGTTGCCACCGGCCTCGTGCGGTCTACCCGGGGACTTGGGCGGGCAGCCCTCGAACGTCCCCGCAGGAGCCCCGTTCCAATCCCTGGAAGGAACTCCCTTTTGACCTTGCTCCGGGTGGGGTTTACCTAGCTGCCCAGGTCACCCTGGGCACTGGTGGTCTCTTACACCGCCGTTTCACCCTTACCCGGCACCGAAGTGCTGGGCGGTTTGTTTTCTGTGGCACTGTCCCGTGGGTCGCCCCAGGTGGCCGTTAGCCACCACCCTGCCCTGTGGAGCCCGGACGTTCCTCGGGGAGCCCCTCAAGGGGACTCCACGCGGCCGTCCGCCCGGCTCGTCTGCCGTGATGACCATGCTACCCGGCGTGTGCCGGTGCCTGCGGACGGATCGGATGGACCGGACGGAGCGGACGGACCGGTGGGGTCGGCGGGAGCAGCGGTCACCGGGCCCGCCGCCGTCGCCAGTACCGAGCCCGCCAGGATCAGCGTGAACGCCGCCCCTATGCCCCACGTCAGGTCCTCGCCCAGGAAGAGGGCTCCGGCCGCGACCGCGACCGCCGGGTTGACGTATGTGAAGACCGTCGCCCTCGTCGGGCCCACCTCCTTGATCAATTCGAGGAACGCGACGAAGGCCAGGGCCGTGCAGATCACGCCCAGGCCGAGTAGTGCCGACAGGACGGAGGCGGAGGGGAGGGTGGACGGCCAGGAGAGGGCCGCCGAGGGGCCGTATACCAGGGCTGCCAGGGCCAGGCACGGGGCCGTCAGTTGCAGGGTGGGGACGTCCTTCAGCCAGCGGGATGCGATCAGGGGGGCCGTTGCGTAGCCGAGGACCGTGAGGAGTACTTCGACCAAGGAGCGGGCGTCTCCGCCTGTGAGGTGCGGGATGGTCAGGACGGCCACCCCGGCCAGGCCCAGCCCCAGGCCCACCATCCGACGTACGCCCAGCCGCTCCGCGTTGCCGAAGAAGCGGGCCAGCACGACCCCGACAATCGGTACGCCCGCGATCAGCAGGCCCGCCGTCGAGCTGGACAGGTGGCGTTCGGCGTCGGTGAGGGTGAACCAGGGTCCGATGATCTCTATGCACGCGAACGCCAGCATCGGCAGCCAGTGGGAGCGGAGGACGCGGAGCAGGCCGCCGCCTCGGATCGCGAACGGGAGCAGCAAAAGCGCTCCCAGCGCGCATCGCGTGAACACCACCATCGAGGGGGACAACGGAGCGTCCACCGCTACCTTGATCATCAGGTACGGGATACCCCAGACCACTCCCATCAGGGAGAACAGGAACCAGCCGCGTGCAGTCATGCGGACAGGATCGGCCGAGCCGCTACCTGCCGTCTTGAACGCTGTTGCGGTACGCCGCCGGCGTCACCCCCAGCACCCTCCGGAACCAGCGCGTCAGGTGGGCCTGGTCCGCGAAGCCGACCAGGGGCGCGACCTCCGCCGGGCGCAGGCCCGCGTCCAGGAGGCGGCGGGCGCGGGTCACGCGGTGCTGGGCCAGCCAGGCGTACGGCGGTATGCCCATCGTCGTACGGAAGGCGCGGAGGAGTTGGTAGCGGGACAGGTTCAGCTCTGTGGCGAGGGCTGCTAGGGAGGGGGGCTCCAGGAGTTCGTCCGCCAGGCGGTCCCGTACGAGCAGGGCGATGCGCTCGGCGCCTGGGATCTCGTCGGTCGTGGGGCGGGCCGTCGAGTGGCGGCGGGCCAGGGCCGTGAGGAGCCAGGGGA
>NZ_WVUG01000580.1 GCF_017614965.1 Streptomyces griseorubiginosus
GGATCGAGGGAGGGGCGTACCGGACCGTGACCGGGGGCGAGGCGCAGGCCGTCGGGGGCCAGCGAGAGACGGACGTCCGCCGCCTCCCCGTCGAGGGCGTACGACCCCTCGCGCGCCACCGTCGCCAGCGCCTCGCCCGAGGCCAGCGACGGCAGCAGGCGCTTGGCGGACGGGCTCGGCTCACCGAGCAGGGCGGCCGCGACGACCGTCTCCACCACAGGTCCCGGTACCGCGTGCCGCCCCAACTCCACGAACGCGACGGCGAGTTCCACGGGACGGACGCCCAGTCCGCCGTACTCCTCCGGTACGGCGAGGCCGAACACGCCCGCTTCGGCGACACGGCGCCACAGCGCGCGCCCGTTCGCCCGCTCGCCACGGCTCCACTCCCGTATGACGGACGGCGTGTCGGAGGCGGTGAGCAGGGCGTCCAACGAGGCCGCGAACGCCCGCTGTTCGGCGTCGAGCAGAAAACGCATCAGCGGCGTCCCTTCGGCAGGCCCAGCAGGCGCTCGGCGATGATGTCCCGCTGGATCTCGTTGGTGCCCGCGTAGATCGGGCCGGCGAGGGAGAAGACGTAGCCCTCGGCCCACGCCGTGTCCGCCGACTCGCCCTCCTCGCCGAGCAGGTCAAGGGCCGTCTCGTGCAGCGCGATGTCGTACTCGGACCAGAAGACCTTGTTCAGGCTGGACTCGGGCCCGATGGAGTCGCCGTCCAGGAAGCGGGAGGCCGCCGCGTGGGTGAAGAGCTGGTAGGCGCGGGCGCCGATCAGGGCGTCGGCCACCTGGTCGTGTGCGTGGGACGGACTTCCCCGCTCCTCCCAGAGGGCGCGGAGCCTTTGGGCACCGGCGAGGAAACGGCCCGGGGAGCGCAGCATCAGCCCCCGCTCGTTCCCCGCCGTCGACATCGCGATCCGCCAGCCCTCGCCGGGCGCGCCGATCACGTCCTCGTCCGGCACGAACACGTCGTCCAGGAAGAGCTCGGCGAACGCCGGCTTCCCGTCCAGACGGCCGATCGGGCGGACCGTGACACCCGGGGCACGCAGGCCGAACATCAGGTAGGTCAGGCCCTGGTGGGGTTTCGGGGTGTCCGGGTCGCTGCGGAACAGGCCGAAGGCGCGGTCGGCGAAGGCGGCCCGGGACGACCAGGTCTTCTGGCCGGTCAGCAGCCAGCCGCCGTCCGTGCGCACCGCCCGTGATCTGAGGGAGGCCAGATCGGAGCCCGCCTCGGGCTCGGACCACGCCTGCGCCCAGATCACCTCGCCGGTGGCCATCGACGGCAGCACCCGCGCCCGCTGCTCCTCGGTGCCGTGGTCGAAGAGGGTCGGCGCCAGCAGACTGATCCCGTTCTGACTCACCCGCCCCGGCGCGCCCGCCGCCCAGTACTCCTCCTCGAAGGCCAGCCAGCGCAGAAGTCCGGCGTCCCTGCCGCCGTACTCGGCCGGCCAGTTGACCACCGACCAGCGGTCCGCGGCCAGCTCCGCCTCCCACGCCCGGTGCGCCGCGAAGCCCTCCGCGGTCTCCAGGGACGGCAGCGGGTCGGCCGGCACATGCGCGGTGAGCCAGGCCCTGGCCTCCGCGCGGAACTCCTCGTCGGCGCGCGAGTCGGTGAGGTCCACGGTCGTCGCCCTCCTTCCCTAACAAGTGTTTGGTAGATTAGCGTGGCCCTATGACAACGGTCGAGACTCCGGCGTACGTGCCCGGGCACGGCCTGCTGACCGGCCGCACCGCCGTCATCACCGCGGCGGCCGGAGCGGGTATCGGCGGCGCCACCGCGCGCCGCTTCCTGGAGGAGGGCGCCCGCGTGCTGATCAGCGACGCCCACGGGCGGCGGCTGAAGGAGTACGAGGCGGAGCTGGCCCGGGACTTCCCGGGCGCGGTGGCCGCGGTGCCGTGCGACGTCACCGACGAGGGCCAGGTGCGGGCCCTGTTCGAGACGGCGGTGAGCGAGCACGGACGCCTGGACGTCGTCGTCAACAACGCGGGGCTCGGCGGCACGTCGCCCCTCGTCGACATGACCGACGAACAGTGGAGCCGGGTCCTGGACGTGACCTTGAACGGCACCTTCCGGTGCACCCGGGCCGCGCTGCGGCTGATGCGCGAGAGCGGTGGCGGGGGCAAGGGG
>NZ_WVUG01000581.1 GCF_017614965.1 Streptomyces griseorubiginosus
CACCACCCCCGCACCCCCGTCGTCGGCCCCCAGCACAACGGCACGTCGCCCTGCCAAGCAGCCCGGACACGATCAGGCATCACCCTCGGCACCGGCCTCCTCGACGCAGCCCAACGACAGCGCGTCGCCCTCTGCCACCTCCCCGCCGGCGTCAACCCCAGCGCCCAGCTCCGCTGCTGCCTCCTCTCCCGCCGCCTCGGCATCGAAGACGCCGGCACCCGCTCCGGCCGACAACCCGCTGAACCTGCGAACCGTTCTCGGTGCCGGCGCACTGCTGGCGGCCGCCATCACCGGTGCGCTCGCCCTGCGCCGCACCCTGCAGCGCCGCCGCCGCACGCCCGGCCAGAAGATCGCCATCGCAGCACAAACCTCCCCCGCGGAGGCGCAGTTGGCCGCGGCCGCCGACGCGGGCGGCGCCGCCCGCCTGGACGTGGCCCTCAAAACCCTGGCCCACCACGCGGCCCAGCAACAGGAGGCCGACATGGTCCCGCCGCCGCTGCGGGCCGCCCGGATCGGCACCCGCACGATCGAGGTGCTGCCCGAGGACCTCACCCTGGACGCTGGAGCGCCCTTCGTGGCCGGGAAGGCCGGCTGGTGGGCCCTGCCCGCCGACGCCGCCCTCCTGGACGAAGAAGCCGCCCGCGACGTGCCGGCCCCGTATCCGGGGCTGGTCACGATCGGCCACACCGAGGCGGGCGACCTGCTGCTGCTCAACCTCAAAGCCCTGCCCGCGCTGCTGCTGGACGGCAACCCGCTCCACATCACCGAGGTGTGCACCTCCCTCGCCCTGGAACTCGCCATGAGCCCCTGGGCCGGCGAAGTCGAGATCATGACGGTCGGCTTCGGCGAGGACCTGCCCCACCTGCTGCCCACCACGCGCATCGCCCACATGCGCCAGGCCACGCACGCCCTGCGCGACCTGAGGATGCGCCTCCTGGAAGCACACCAGATGCCCGAAATACGGCATCAGCCGTACCTGCTGCTGTGCGCGTCCTCCCTGGACGACGATGCGGCCTGGCAGTTCGCCGACGTCATCGACAAGGCGGGCACGGTCCCCGTCACCCTGATCGCCCCCGCGAGCACGACGACCGCGCACTTCCCCGAAGCGGAGATCCTCAACGCCTCCCGCAGCGACCCGCAGACCCTCGACTACGCCGGCGTCGACATCACCGTGCAGCGCCTCCAGCACGCCGCCTACCAGCAGATCACCACGGCACTGCGGGTGTCCGGGCAGCCGCTCCACCCGGCCGACGGGCCCTGGCAGGACGTCCCGGACGAGCCCGACTGGGCGCAGCAGCCCGCTCACTCCTCACCGAAGGAGCCCAGCGCGCCCGCAACCACGACCGCCCCGATCCCGTCACCGGCGGCCACGGAGATGAGCAGCGGGGTCTTCCCGGCCCTGCTCGCCGCCAGCACCGATCCCGCCGGGCTCCGGCTCCTCTCCCCCACCCCATCGTCGACCCGGCGCGACGACGAGGCCCGACCGGGCGCCCAGACAGCGGTGTCGTCGCCCCCCGGGTTCCCGGCCACTACGCAGGCCACCGACGCCGCACCAGCTGACGCCCCGGGGACCGCCCTGACGGAGCCCGCGCTGCCCGAGGAGGCAGAGCGCGAGGCGCACACCCTGCACGCCCCGGAGATCCGCGTCCTGGGGCCGGTCGAAGTCGACGGCGTGGACCACACCGGTCACGGCCCCAAAATGGCGCAGCTCGCCGCCTTGCTGTACTTCCGCCCCGGCCGCACCGCCGACGCACTGTGTACCGACATGGACCCCACCAGCCCCTGGTCGACAGCCACCCTCAACGCACGCCTGCAGGGCCTGCGCAGCTGCCTGGGCAGCGACCCCACCGGCAACCCCTACGTACCCCGCCGCAAAACCGGAGCAGACCCCTACCGGCTCGCTGACAGCGTGCGCTGCGACTGGACCCGATTCCTCCAACTCGCCGAACACGCACTTCCCCTGGGCCCCGCGGGCCTGACCGACCTGGAGAAGGCCCTCACTCTGGTGCGGGGCACACCCTTCGGCGGCCGGCCCCTACCCTGGGCCGAACCCCTGCAACAAGAAATGATCACCCGGATCATCGACGTCACCCACACCATCGCCACCCACCGCACCCC
>NZ_WVUG01000582.1 GCF_017614965.1 Streptomyces griseorubiginosus
GGGTGAAGGGGGTGCGGACGAACTCCCGCCACAGGGTGGGGACTTCCCCGGGGACTTGGCCGGGGAGTTGGCCGGGGACTTGGCCGACGGTCGTCCGGGGCGCCGCGAGCGCCGGTGTGGCGGTGATCGCCGCGGCCGCCACCGCCGTGGTTCCGGCGAGGAGACTCCGTCTGGTCATGCCGTGGTGCGCGGTGCTCATTCCGTACGTCCTTCCATGCGGCTCTTCATGGATGTGAACGACGTTCAGATCTGCGTCAGGCGTGAGCATGCCACGGCAGCCCGCAAGCCCGGAAGGGGCGTGCGAAGGTTATTAGGTACGGACCTGAAATTCAGTCAGCGGGGCGCTGGGTCAGGTGCGTGAACGCGTCGAGATTGCGCGTCGATTCGCCCCGGGACACCCGCCAGGCGTACTCCTTGCGGATCGCCGAGGCGAAACCGAGCTCCAGGAGCGTGTTGAAGCTGCCGTCCGCCGCCTCAAGTACCTGGCCGAGCAGACGGTCGATCTCCTCCGGGGTGACCGCGGAGAGGGGGAGTTTCGCGGTGACGTAGATGTCGCCGAGGTGGTCCACCGCGTAACTCACGCCGTACAGCTTGAGGTTGCGTTCCAGGAGCCAGCGGTGGACTCCGGGCTCGTTCTCGTCGGGGTGGCGGATGACGAAGGCGTTGACGGAGAGGGAGTGGCGGCCGACAAGAAGGGAGACCGTCGTCTTCAGCTTGCGGGTGCCGGGGAGTTGGGCCACGTAGTTGCCGGGGGCGGGGCTCTCCCACTCGACCTCGGCGTCCTTCAGCGCCTCCTCGACGATCTGCCTCACCTTCGCTTCGTCAGCCATGCTGCGAGCGTACGCGACGGCGGTGCGTCTGCATCGCGGCCGTGTAGACGTCCGCCGTCGCGGCGGCCGCGGTGTCCCAGCCGAAGCACTGGGCGTGGTCGGCCGCCGCCGCGCCCATGCGGGGGGTGAGCGTGGGGTCGTCGGCGAAGGCGCGGAGCACGCGCGCGTAGTCGGCGGGGTTGTGGCCTCGTACGAGGAAACCGGTCTCCTCGTTCCGGACGGCCACCGGGAGTCCGCCCACCGCTGCCGCGAGCACCGGGGTGCCGGCCGCCTGCGCCTCTATGGCCACCAGCCCGAAGGACTCGCTGTACGACGGCATGACGAGCACGGACGCGGCCCGGAACCAGTCCGCCAGCTGCTCCTGGCCGACCGGCGGGCGGAACCGTACGACGTCCGCGATGCCCAGGCGGGCGGCGAGCTTCTGCAGGCCCTCCGGCTTGGCGAGGCCGCTGCCGCTGGGGCCGCCGACGACGGGTACGACGATGCGGGAGCGGAGGTCGGGGCGCTCGTCGAGGAGCGTCGCCACCGCGCGGAGGAGGATGTCCGGCGCCTTGAGGGGCTGGATGCGGCCGGCGAAGAGCGGGATCAGGGCGTCCTGGGGGAGGTCGAGGCGGGCCCTTGCCGCGGCTCGGCCGTCCGCCGGGCGGAAGCGGTCGAGGTTGACGCCGGGGTGGACGACCGCGACCTTGGCGGGGTCGGCGCTGTAGTGGTGGATCAGCTCGGTCGCCTCTTCGGCGGTGTTCGCGATCAGGCGGTCGGCGGCGTCCACGATCTGGGTCTCGCCGATGACCCTGGCCGCGGGTTCGGGGGTGTCGCCGTCGGCGAGGTTGGCGTTCTTGACCTTGGCCATGGTGTGCATGGCGTGCACGAGGGGGACGCCCCAGCGCTGGGCCGCGAGCCAGCCGACGTGGCCGGAGAGCCAGTAGTGGGAGTGGACGAGGTCGTAGTGGCCGGGGCGGTGGCCGGCCCATGCCTGCATCACACCGTGCGTGAAGGCGCAGAGCTGGGCGGGGAGGTCCTCCTTGGCCAGGCCCTCGTAGGGGCCGGCGTCGACGTGGCGGACCAGTACGCCGGGGGCCAGCTCGACCGTGGGCGGGAGGGCGGCGGCGGTGGCTCGGGTGAAGATCTCCACCTCGATGTTGATGGCCGCGAGGCGCTGGGCGAGTTCGACGATGTAGACGTTCATGCCGCCCGCGTCGCCGGTGCCGGGCTGGTGGAGCGGGGAGGTGTGGACCGAGAGCATGGCGACGCGGCGGGGGCGGCGGTGGAGCCTCAGGCGGG
>NZ_WVUG01000583.1 GCF_017614965.1 Streptomyces griseorubiginosus
GACAGGTGCCGGGCGATGGGGGCGACGGTCAGGGGGCCTCCACCGCCGTGGAGGATCAGGACGGGGCGGGCGCCGGTTTCGAGGGCCGGGCCCGCTTCGGCGATGGTGAGTATCGCGGTGTCCGAGGTCAGGGTCGCTGAAGTCATGGTGTCTGGGGTCATGCCGACGAGTGTAACTAAGGAACCTTAATTAAGGAAGCTTAGTTTCTGGAGTAGGCTTGCGTCATGGATGCTGACCTGCAACTCCTCGGCCGGGCGATCAAGCAGGCCCAGTACCGCCAACACCGCTCACTGGACAGCGCGTTGACGGCGGTCGGTACGACCCTGGCGCAATGGGACGCGTTGCGCGCGGTCAGCCGTACGCCGGGTGCCTCGGCGCGTGAGCTGGCCGCGGCGACGTTCCAGACCGAGCAGGCCTTCGGGGGCCTGGTGGGGCGCCTGGCGTCCCAGGGCCTGGTCGACCGCCGCCCCGGCCGCGGCCGCCGTATCGAGCATCACCTGACGGCGGAGGGGGAGCGGGTGCTCGCGGCCGGGCACGAGGTGGCGGACCGGGTGCTGGCGGAGTGCTTCGAGGGGCTGAGGGAGGGGGAGCGGGCCGAACTGCTGGGGCTGCTCCGGCGCCTGAACGGCGGCGGGAACGAGCCGGCCGAAGGCTGACCGGGAGGTCTTACGTCTCCGGCAGGTGCTCGGCGAGCCGCTCGGCGGCCCAGTGGGCCCACTCCTCGGCGGTGCGGGAGCCCCGGATGCCGTACTCGAGGATGAGCCAGCCGGAGATCTGCGCCGGATCGCCGACCCAGTCGACGTTGTCACGAATGGACTCCAGCGCGGTCAGGCGCTCCCGGTTGTGACGGGCGAACTCCTCCAGGAAGGCGGTGCCCTCCTCGCGGGTGAGCGTCCACAGGAAGAAGACGCGCAGCAGCGCCGCGCTGCGGAACGCCAGGTCCAGGCCCGGTTCGGTGAGCCACTGGCGCAGTTCCGCGCGCCCGGCGTCGGTGATGCCGTACTCCCGCCGGTTGCGCGCGCCCGTGCCGGTGACCTCGATCAGGCCGCTGTCGTTCAGCTTGCCCAGCTCACCGTAGATCTGGCTCTGCTGTGCGGGCCACACCATCGCCAGCGAGGTCTCGAACCGCTTGAGCAGGTCGTACCCGCTGGCCGGCTTCTCGGCGAGGAGCCCGAGGAGGGCGTGGCGCAGACTCATGCGTCTCACCCTAACAACCTCTTCAATTTCACCTGTCAGGTCTGGACGTTCCAAGAATGACCTGTCACTCTCATAATGTCCCCGTCCCCGGGAATCGCATCGCTCTCGACTGCGTGAAGGAGATCGTCGGTGAACTATGTGCGTGGGTTCGCGCCGTGGCTGTGCTACGCCGCCCTGAGCCCCGTCGACTGGCGGCTCGGCACGTGCGCCGCCGCCCTGGCCGCCCTGCTGCTGCTCGCCGGCCAACTGCGGGCCAGAAGCGTGGAGTTGCTGGCCGGTGCCACCTGTGTGTTCTTCGTGGTGATGGCCGTCATCGCGGTCTCGGACCCGTCATCGGGCCTGCGTCACTGGATCTCCGCCCTGGCCAACGCCACCCTCGCGGCCGTGGCGGCGGCCTCCCTCGCCGTACGCCGCCCCTTCACCCTGCCCTTCGCCCGCGCCCAGGTGCCCCGCGAGTACTGGAACGCCCCGCGCTTCATCCGGGTCAACATGGTCCTGACCACCATTTGGGCCACCGGCTTCGCCACCGCCGCGGTCGCGTGCGCGCTCATCGTCGGATACGACCACGGGGCCGCCGTACCTCTGATAGCGGCCCAAGTGCTGGGCTTCGTCCTCCCGTTCGCCCTGTCGGGCCGCTACGCGAGCCGGGCACAGGCGGCGGCCGGGGTGTGAGCGGTCGGACGGCCGGGGGCTGCTGCGCTACTTGACGTACCGATGACAGGGAACGGGGATCGGCCCGCCGGGCCCTTCCGCCGGGTAGTCGAACGGCCCCTCGTCGACCCACCCCTGGCGCTCGTAGAACCGTCGGGCGCGTGCGTTACCGGTGGCGACGGCGAGCCAGACCCGACGGTGCCCCCGCCCCCGTACCCGCCGCACGGCATCGTCGAGCAGCACCCC
>NZ_WVUG01000584.1 GCF_017614965.1 Streptomyces griseorubiginosus
AGGTGCGGGGTTTCCGGATCGAGCTGGGTGAGATCCAGGCGGTGTTGATGTCTCATCCGGGTGTCGTGCAGGCGGCGGTGATCGTGCGGGAGGACCGTCCGGGGGATCGGCGTCTGACCGCGTACGTCGTCGGCACCGCTGCGGACGTGCACGACCTGCACGCTCACGCGGCCGCGCAGCTGCCGGCGTACATGGTGCCGTCCGCGTTCGTCGTCCTGGACGCGCTGCCGCTGACGCCGAACGGCAAGCTGGACCGGCGTGCCCTGCCCGCCCCCGAGTTGGAGACGGCAGCGGGCCGCGCCCCCCGCACCCCCCGGGAAGAAGTGTTGTGCACGCTCTTCGCGGAGGCTCTGGGTGTCGAGAGCGTGACCATCGATGACGACTTCTTCCGGCTGGGCGGTCACTCCCTGCTGGCCACCAGGCTGGTCAGCCGCATCCGCACCGTGCTGGGCGCGGAACTGCCCATCCGGCAGCTCTTCGAGACCCCCACCATCGCGGCCCTCGCTGCTGCCATGGGTGACGGAGTCGAGCCGAGCCGCCGTACCGTCACGGCGGTGGACCCGCGTCCGGCGCGCGTGCCGTTGTCGTACGCCCAGCAGCGGTTGTGGTTCCTGAACCGTTTCGAGGGACCCAGTCCCACGTACAACATCCCCGTGGCCTTGCGTCTCTCCGGTGCGTTGGACCGGGACGCGCTGCGGGACGCGCTCGCGGATCTGGTGGAGCGGCACGAGAGCCTGCGGACCGTGTTCGCCGAGGACAGCGAGGGCGCGTATCAGGTCGTCCGGGACGCGACCGAGGCCCGGCCGGACCTGAGCGTGGTCGAGGCAGGCCCCCGGGAGATCGAGGAGCGTCTGTGCGACGCCGCCCGGCGCGGCTTCGACCTCTCGGCTGAGTCGGGCGAACTCCCGCTGCGGGCCACGCTGTTCGAGGTCGGCGCCGACGAACACGTCCTGCTGTTGCTCCTGCACCACATCGTGAGTGACGCGTGGTCGCGGGCACCGCTGGCGCGTGATCTGACCGCCGCGTATGCGGCCCGGGTGCGGGGCGCGGCTCCGGAGTGGGCTCCGTTGCCGGTGCAGTACGCCGACTACAGCCTGTGGCAGCGCGAGGTGCTCGGCTCCGAGGACGACCCGGACAGCGAGATCAGCCGCCAACTCGCCTATTGGACCGAGACGTTGGCGGGTCTGCCCGACCAACTGGAGCTGCCCTACGACCGGCCGCGTCCCTCCGTCGCCACCTACCGCGGCGACCGCATCCCCTTCGAGGTTCCCGCAGAGCTCTACGACCGGGTCACCGCTCTCGCACGGGACGCCCAGGCCAGCCCGTTCATGGTGCTGCAGGCCGCGCTGGCGGCACTGCTGTCGCGGTTGGGCGCCGGCACGGACATCCCCATCGGCACACCGATCGCGGGCCGCACCGACGGGACGCTCAACGAGCTGATCGGCGTCTTCATCAACACCTTGGTGCTGCGCACGGACACCTCGGGGCGGCCCACGGCCCGCACGCTCATCGATCGGGTCCGGACCCAGAACCTGGCGGCGTACGCCCACCAGGACCTGCCGTTCGAGCGGCTGGTGGAGGCGGTCAACCCGGAGCGCTCGCTCGCCCGGCACCCCCTCTTCCAGGTCCTGCTGGCCTTCAACAACACCGATACGGCCGGCATCGACAGCGCCGTGACGCGGTCGCCGGGCCTGGAGGTCTCGCGTGCGACGGCCGACACCGGCGTGGGCAAGTTCGACCTCTCCTTCGCGTTCGCCGAGGGGGCGTCCACCGCAGCCGGGCTCCAGGGCGTCCTCGAATACAGCACCGACCTCTTCGACCAGTCCACCGTCGAGGACCTCGGCCGTCGCTATCTGCGCCTGCTCCAGGCCATGGTCGACGCCCCGGACGCCCCCGTCGACCAGGCGGACCTGCTGGACGGGTCCGAGGCGCACACTCTCCTCGTCGACTGGAACGACACGGTGTGTGAGGTGCCGGGGCGTTCGGCGGTGGAGTTGTTCGAGGAGCGGGTGGCCGCGGTGCCGGATGCCGAGGCTGTGGTGGCGGGTGGGGTGTCGCTCAGTTACCGGGAGT
>NZ_WVUG01000585.1 GCF_017614965.1 Streptomyces griseorubiginosus
AGGTGCGGGGTTTCCGGATCGAGCTGGGTGAGATCCAGGCGGTGTTGATGTCTCATCCGGGTGTCGTGCAGGCGGCGGTGATCGTGCGGGAGGACCGTCCGGGGGATCGGCGTCTGACCGCGTACGTCGTCGGCACCGCTGCGGACGTGCACGACCTGCACGCTCACGCGGCGGCGCAGCTGCCGGCGTATATGGTGCCGTCCGCGTTCGTCGTCCTGGACGCGCTGCCGCTGACGCCGAACGGCAAGCTGGACCGGCGTGCCCTGCCCGCCCCCGAGTTGGAGACGGCAGCGGGCCGCGCCCCCCGCACCCCCGGGGAAGAAGTGTTGTGCACGCTCTTCGCGGAGGCTCTGGGTGTCGAGAGCGTGACCATCGATGACGACTTCTTCCGGCTGGGCGGTCACTCCCTGCTCGCCACCAAACTCGTCAGCCGCATCCGCACCGTGCTGGGCGCGGAACTGCCCATCCGGCAGCTCTTCGAGACCCCCACCATCGCCGGCATCAGCGAGGCCCTCGCGAACGAGGACCGTGCGGTACGCCGTACTGTCACGGCGGTGGACCCGCGTCCGGCGCGCGTGCCGTTGTCGTACGCCCAGCAGCGGTTGTGGTTCCTGAACCGTTTCGAGGGACCCAGTCCCACCTACAACGCTCCGGTGGCCTTGCGTCTCTCCGGTGCGTTGGACCGGGACGCGCTGCGGGACGCGCTCGCGGATCTGGTGGAGCGGCACGAGAGCCTGCGGACCGTGTTCGCCGAGGACAGCGAGGGCGCGTATCAGGTCGTCCGGGACGCGGCCGAGGCCCGGCCGATGCTCACGGTCGTGAAGACCGACGAAGCACGTCTGCGGGACGATCTGACGAGAGAGGCCGGCCACCCCTTCGACCTGGCCACCGAGATCCCTTTCCGGGCCGCGCTGTTCGCGCCGAGCGAGCACGACCACGTTCTGCTCCTCGTCACGCACCACATCGTGAGTGACGCGTGGTCGCGGGCGCCGTTGGCGCGTGATCTGACGTCCGCGTATGCGGCCCGGGTGCGGGGCGCGGCTCCCCAGTGGGCGCCGCTGCCGGTGCAGTACGCCGACTACAGCCTCTGGCAGCGCGAGGTCCTCGGCTCCGAGGACGACCCGGACAGCGAGATCAGCCGCCAACTCGCCTACTGGACCGAGACGTTGGCGGGTCTGCCGGATCAGCTGGAACTGCCGTACGACCGGCCGCGTCCCTCCGTGGCCACCTACCGCGGCGACCGCATTTCGTTCCAGTTGTCCGAGGACCTCTACGCGCGCGTCAGCGAGGTGGCCCAGGACGTCCAGGCCAGCCCGTTCATGGTGTTGCAGGCGGCGCTGGCCGCGCTGCTGACCAGGCTCGGGGCGGGGACGGACATTCCACTGGGTACACCGATCGCCGGTCGCACGGACGAGGCCCTGAACGACCTGGTCGGCGTCTTCCTCAACACACTGGTCCTGCGCACGGACACCTCGGGCAACCCCACGTTCGCCGAACTGGTGCGCCGCGTCCGTGAGGGGAACCTTGGTGCCTACGCGCATCAGGACCTGCCGTTCGAGCGGCTGGTCGAGGCGGTCAACCCGGAGCGTTCGCTCGCCCGGCACCCCCTCTTCCAGGTCCTCCTCACCCTCAACAACACCGACTACGAAGGCGCGTTGGCCTCGCTGGGTGAACTGCCGGGGCTCTCGGCCGAGCGTGAGCCGGTGGAGTCGTCCGTCGCCAAGTTCGACCTCGCCTTCGGGTTCACGGAGCGCCGCAGCGCGTCCGGACAGGTGAACTCGCTCGAAGGAGTGCTGGAGTTCAGCACCGACCTGTTCGACCGCGCCACCGCCGGATCGTTCATCGACCGGCTGCTGCGTCTCCTCGATCACGCCGTCGCGTCCCCGGACATCCGGGTGAGCGACATCGACATCCTCGCCGCGTCTGAACGCGGCCGTCTCCTCGTGGACTGGAACGACACGGTGTGTGAGGTGCCGGGGCGTTCGGCGGTGGAGTTGTTCGAGGAGCGGGTGGCCGCGGTGCCGGATGCCGAGGCTGTGGTGGCGGGTGGGGTGTCGCTCAGTTACCGGGAGT
>NZ_WVUG01000586.1 GCF_017614965.1 Streptomyces griseorubiginosus
GGACATGACCAAGCTGACGCTGGAGACCATCGCGCGGACCGGGTTCGGCCACGACTTCGGCTCCTTCGAGCGGTCCCGGCCGCACCCCTTCATCACCGCGATGGTGGGCACGCTCACCTACGCCCAGCGGCTCAACTCCGTTCCCTTCCCCGGGCTGCTCCGGCGCGCCGCGCGGCGCAACGCGGCCGACATCGCCTTCCTCAACCGCACGGTCGACGACCTGGTCCGCGCGCGGCGCACGGCGGGCGGTGACGGCGACCTGCTGGACCGGATGCTGGAGACCGTCCACCCCGAGACGGGCGAACGGCTCTCCCACGAGAACGTCCGCCGGCAGGTCATCACCTTCCTGGTGGCCGGCCACGAGACCACCTCGGGCGCCCTCTCCTTCGCCCTGCACTACCTCTCCCGCCACCCCGAGGTCGCCGCGCGCGCCCGTGCGGAGGTCGACCGCGTCTGGGGAGAGACCCCGACGCCCGGCTACGACCAGGTGGCCAAGCTCCGGTACGTACGCCGGGTCCTGGACGAGTCGCTGCGGCTGTGGCCGACCGCGCCCGCGTTCGCCCGCGAGGCCGTCCAGGACACCGTGCTGGCCGGACAGCACCCGATGCGACGGGGTGCCTGGACGCTGGTGCTCACCCCGATGCTGCACCGGGACCCCACGGCTTGGGGCGCCGACGCGGAGCACTTCGATCCGGACCGCTTCGACCCGAAGGCGGTACGCTCCCGCCCGGCGCACACCTTCAAGCCGTTCGGCACCGGAGCGCGGGCGTGCATCGGCCGGCAGTTCGCGCTGCACGAGGCGACCCTGGTGCTCGGCCTGCTGCTGCGCCGCTACGCGTTCGTCCCCGACCCGGGGTACCGGCTGCGGGTGACCGAGCGGCTCACCCTGATGCCGGACGGGCTGCGGCTGCACCTGGACCGCCGCACGGTGACCGCCGGTGCGACGGCCACGGTCGAGGAGGCTCCGTCAGAGCTGCGCTGCCCAGTGCACCGGGCGGGTGACTGAGCCCGGCAGCCGGGTGCCGGCGCTCCCCCGGGCCCCGTTCAGCTGGGGCTGGGTCAGGAAGAACGCGCCGGTCAGATCGGTGTCGGTGAGCTCGGCGTCCCGCAGGTCGGCTCCGATCAGGTCGGCGCCCCGCAGATCGGCACCGGTGAGGTCGGCGGCTATCAGACAGGCGCCGCGCAGATTCGCCCCGCGCAGGTCGGCGCCCTTGAGGCGGGCGCCGATGAGATCGGCCCCGCGGCGGTCCTTCCTACGGCCCCGGACACCCGCCCGCGTCAGCTCGCTCGCCTCCAGCAGCAGGACGTTCACCGTCTGCCGGTGCGCGCCGACATCCAACGCGGCCAACCGGTCGGGGCCCTGACCGGCGAGGCTTTCGGTCTCCTCCAGGAGGCGGCGCAGCTCGGCGTGGAGGGGGCGGGCGGCCGGCAGGGTGAGCGCCTCGGTGAGGTACCACAGCAGCTCGTGCAGCTGCCGTACGACCGGAAAGACGTCGAACATCAGCCGGGCGTGCTCCCGCGAGCGGGCGCGCCAGTCCTGTCCGCCGAAGGTGATCTGCGAGACCCGCTGTCCGGCGCCGAAGCAGTCGTAGACCGTGCAGCCGCTGAACCCCTTCTGCCGCAGCGTGGCGTGAATGCCGCACAGGTGATCGCCCCGGAGGTTCGGGCAGGGTGTGCCGGCCCGTTTGTCGATCGCGAAGTCGGCGGAGGCGGCGAAGGGCAGGGCGACACAGCAGAGCCCGAAACACCGCTCGCAGTCGGCACGCAGGTCGGTGCTGCCGACGGTCTGATCTGGCATATCGCACATGCTATCGACCGCGGCTTCCCCGAAGGGCACCCGCACCCGCGCGCCACCTCCGGTCCGCCGGCTAGAGATGCCGTGCCGCCTCGGTGGCCTCGATCTGCTCCCGCAGCTTCGCGATCTTCTCCTTCTTCGCCTCGATCCCGCGGACGATGAGCCGCAGATGGGCCGACGACTCGGGTACGGCCGCCTCGAACTCCCTGAGCCGCCGCTGCTCCACGGCGAGTTCGGTCCTGAGCCGGGACGCGGGGTCCGCGGG
>NZ_WVUG01000587.1 GCF_017614965.1 Streptomyces griseorubiginosus
GGCCCTGCGTGGTGCTCGGCCGGCTCGTCGGTGCCGGGCCGCGGCCCGCTCCCGCCGCTCTGGTCCACGATGTCCCCTCGTTAGAAGCGTCTTCCGCGCCTGCACGGCGGAAGGGTCTCGGGTCGATGGTATGCGGCCGTCGCGGCGCGTTCCGCCCCGGCACCCCCCGCGTTTCCCCGCCGGTCGTCGCCGTCCCGGCGGCGGCTGGGTCACTGTCAGTGGCGGGCCGTATGGTCTGGGGTCATGGAGACGAGTACGGAGGGCGCGGCGCAGGCCAGGGGCGAAGCCGCCGCACAACCGGATCCGCAGGTGGCGGCCGGGCGGACGGCGTCCGGCACGCCGGAGGCCGAGGCGGAAGCCGTCACGCCGGAGGCCGAGGCGGAAGCCGGGGCACCAGCCAAGGGGGCCGAAGCGACGAGAACGGATGCGACAGCCGCAAGCGAAGCGGAAACGACGGCGATAGACCCGGACGAGGCAGCGGTGGCCGGTGCCCCCGTCGCCGTACCCCCCGCCGGTCTCTCCCCTTCCCGTGCCAGTGACTTCATGCAGTGCCCCCTGCTCTACCGGTTCCGGGTGATCGACCGGCTGCCCGAGAAGCCGAGTGAGGCGGCGACGCGCGGAACGCTCGTGCACGCGGTGCTGGAGCGGCTGTTCGACGCGCCCGCCGGCGAGCGGACCGCGCCTCGGGCCAAGGCGCTGATCCCCGGCCAGTGGGACCGGCTGAGGGAGAACCGGCCCGAGGTGGTGGAGCTGTTCGAGGACGATCCCGGCGGGGAGCGCCTCGCGCGCTGGCTGGGCGAAGCCGAGCAGCTGGTGGAGCGCTGGTTCACGCTGGAGGACCCGACCCGGCTGGAGCCCGCGGAGCGGGAGTTGTTCGTCGAGGCGGAGCTGGACTCGGGGCTGCGGCTGCGCGGGATCATCGACCGCGTGGACGTGGCCCCCACCGGCGAGGTGCGGATCGTCGACTACAAGACGGGCAAGGCACCCCGCCCCGAGTACGCCGAAGGCGCCCTGTTCCAGATGAAGTTCTACGCCCTGGTGGTGTGGCGCCTGAAGCGGGTCGTCCCGCGTCGGCTGCAACTGGTGTATCTGGGCAGCGGCGACGTCCTGACGTACGACCCCGTCCTCGCCGACCTGGAGCGCGTCGAGCGCAAGCTGCTCGCGCTGTGGGAGGCGATCCGGCAGGCGACCGAGTCCGGCGACTGGCGGCCGCGTCCCACCAAGCTGTGTGGCTGGTGCGACCACCAGACCCACTGCCCGGAGTTCGGCGGCACTCCCCCACCGTATCCGCTGCCGGTGAGGGCGGTCGGGTCCGCCGACGTCGCGCAGGGCAGAATGGGGCCGGACTAGCGAAGGAGAGTTACGTGGCCATCCGCGTCCTACTGGTCGACGACCAGCCGCTGCTGCGTACCGGCTTCCGGATGATCCTGGAGGCGGAGCAGGACCTCGCGGTCGTCGGCGAGGCCGGAGACGGCCTCCAGGCCCTCGACCAGGTGCGGGCACTGCAGCCCGACGTGGTCCTGATGGACATCCGGATGCCCCGGATGGACGGAGTGGAGGCGACCCGGCAGATCACCGGCCCCGGGCGGGACGGCCCGGCGAAGGTGCTGGTGCTGACCACCTTCGATCTCGACGAGTACGTGGTGGAGGCCCTGCGCGCCGGGGCCAGCGGCTTTCTGCTGAAGGACGCGCCGGCCAACGAGCTCGTCCAGGCGATCCGGGTGGTGGCCGCGGGCGAGGCCATGCTGGCGCCGAGCATCACCCGGCGGCTGCTCGACAAGTACGCGACGCACCTGCCTTCCGGCGACGAGCCCGTGCCGGACACACTGCACACGCTCACCGAGCGCGAGGTGGAGGTGCTGAAGCTGGTGGCGCGGGGGCTGTCCAACGCGGAGATCGCGGCGGACCTGTTCGTCAGCGAGACGACCGTGAAGACCCACGTGGGCCACGTCCTGACGAAGCTGGGGCTGCGCGACCGGGTGCAGGCCGCTGTGTACGCGTACGAGAGCGGGCTGGTGCGCCCCGGCGCGCAGTAGGGAATCCGCATCGGGAGGGGGGC
>NZ_WVUG01000588.1 GCF_017614965.1 Streptomyces griseorubiginosus
GAGACGACCGGCACGATGCTGCTGGGCTCGGAGATCGGTGCCGCGCTGACCGCGCTGGAGCCGCTGGGCATCGACATGATCGGCCTGAACTGCGCGACCGGCCCGGCGGAGATGAGCGAGCACCTGCGCCACCTGGCCCGGCACGCCCGCGTCCGGCTGTCCTGCATGCCCAACGCCGGTCTGCCGGTCCTGGGCAAGGACGGCGCCCACTACCCGCTGACCGCGCCGGAACTCGCCGACGCGCAGGAGACCTTCGTCCGTGAGTACGGCCTGTCCCTGGTGGGCGGCTGCTGCGGTACGACGCCGGAGCACCTGCGGCAGGTCGTCGAACGCGTCCGGGATCTCGCCCCCACCG
Organism: Streptomyces griseorubiginosus; assembly: GCF_017614965.1. Taxonomy (GTDB): domain Bacteria; phylum Actinomycetota; class Actinomycetes; order Streptomycetales; family Streptomycetaceae; genus Streptomyces; species Streptomyces griseorubiginosus_B. The sequence continues at coordinate 356 of NZ_WVUG01000588.1, forward strand.
AGCGTGATCCGCGTCCGGAGCCGGGTGCGGCGTCGTTGTATCAGTCGGTGCCGTTCCGTCAGGACATCTCGTACCTGGCGATCGGGGAGCGGACGAACGCCAACGGGTCGAAGAAGTTCCGCGAGGCGATGCTGGAGGGGCGCTGGGACGACTGTGTGGAGATGGCCCGGGAGCAGATCCGCGAGGGCGCCCACCTGCTGGACCTGTGTGTGGACTACGTCGGCCGGGACGGCGTGGCGGACATGCGGGAGCTGGCGGGCCGCTTCGCCACCGCCTCCACCCTGCCGATCGTTTTGGACTCCACCGAGGTCGACGTCATCGAGGCCGGGCTGGAGAAGCTGGGCGGCCGCGCGGTGATCAACTCGGTCAACTACGAGGACGGCGACGGCCCCGACTCCCGCTTCGCCCGCGTGACCCGGCTGGCCCGGGAGCACGGGGCGGCGTTGATCGCACTGACCATCGACGAGGAGGGCCAGGCCCGCACACCGCAGAAGAAGGTCGAGATCGCCGAGCGGCTGATCGCCGACCTGACGACGAACTGGGGGATCCGGGAGTCGGACATCCTGATCGACTGTCTGACCTTCACCATCTGCACCGGGCAGGAGGAGTCGCGGAAGGATGGCATCGCCACCATCGAGGCGATCCGCGAGCTCAAGCGCCGCCATCCGGAGGTGCAGACCACGCTGGGCCTGTCGAACATCTCCTTCGGCCTGAACCCGGCCGCCCGCATCCTGCTCAACTCCGTCTTCCTGGACGAGTGCGTCAAGGCCGGGCTGGACTCGGCGATCGTGCACGCGTCGAAGATCCTGCCGATCGCCCGGTTCAGCGAGGAAGAGGTCACCACCGCTCTCGATCTGATCTACGACCGGCGTGGTGAGGGCTACGACCCGCTGCAGAAGCTGATGGCCCTGTTCGAGGGCGCCACCGCGAAGTCGCTGAAGGCGGGCAAGGCGGAGGAGCTGGCCGCGCTGCCGCTGGAGGAGCGGCTGAAGCGGCGCATCATCGACGGCGAACGCAACGGCCTGGAAGCCGATCTGGACGCTGCCCTCCGGGAACGCCCCGCACTCGACATCGTCAACGACACCCTGCTGGACGGCATGAAGGTGGTCGGTGAGCTGTTCGGGTCGGGGCAGATGCAGCTGCCGTTCGTGCTGCAGTCGGCGGAGGTGATGAAGACCGCGGTCGCCTACCTCGAACCCCACATGGAGAAGGTGGAGGGCGAGGAGGCCGGCAAGGGCACGATCGTGCTGGCCACGGTGCGCGGGGACGTGCACGACATCGGCAAGAACCTGGTCGACATCATCCTGTCCAACAACGGCTACAACGTGGTCAATCTGGGGATCAAGCAGCCGGTGTCGGCGATCCTGGAGGCGGCCGCGGAGCACAGGGCGGATGTGATCGGCATGTCCGGGCTGCTGGTGAAGTCCACGGTGATCATGAAGGAGAACCTGGAGGAGCTCAACCAGCGGGGTCTGGCCGCGGACTACCCGGTCATCCTGGGCGGCGCCGCGTTGACCCGGGCGTATGTGGAGCAGGACCTGCACGAGATCTACCAGGGCGAGGTGCGTTACGCCCGGGACGCCTTCGAGGGCCTGCGGCTGATGGACGCCCTGATCGGCGTCAAGCGGGGGGTGCCGGGGGCCAAGCTGCCGGAGCTGAAGCAGCGCCGGGTGCGGGCCACCGCGTCCGCC
>NZ_WVUG01000589.1 GCF_017614965.1 Streptomyces griseorubiginosus
GGACTTCGGCGGGGGGTTCTGAGGCGGCGGGCCGTGCCTGCTCGGAGGCAGAGCAGCGGGAGTTCAGTCCTCTTCGCCCGGCTCGTCGACCTCCGCGTTCGCCAGTCGCTCCATCACCTCGGCCGCCAGTGCCAGCACCCCCCGCTCGGTCTCGCCGAGCGTGCCGAGGGCCCGGGCCAGCCACGCGTCCCGCTGGGCCATGTCGTCCTCGACCGCGAGGCGCCCGGCGTCGGTCAGGGTCAGCACGGACTGGCGCCGGTCGGTCGGGTCCGGCGCCCGCAGGATGAGCCCCTCCGTCTCCAGCTCCGCGAACACCCGGGTCAGTGACTGGGGCCGCTGCCGCTCGGCCGCCGCGACCTCACCGGGCGTCGACGGTCCGTGCCGATGCAGATGGCCGAGCACCGACAGCTGGTTGGGACTGAGACTCCCGTCCCCGCGCTCCTGCCGCAGCCGACGGTTGAGCCGGATCACACCGCGCCGGATCCGGGCGGCGTCGGAGAGATGGTCCATGGCAGAGATCGTACGCAGATCTTTACTATCTGGCTTGCTGAAATCCCCGTAACATCGAGCGAGTGACCGCCAAACTAATACGCAATGCGTACGAAGCGGCGCTGACGATGACCGCCGTACTGCTCTGCTGGGCCGCCGCCCTGGTCCTGGAAGGTGCCGCCGGACTCCACACCGACGTCCTCGTCCTCGCGGTCTCCCTGACCCTCACCCTGTCCGCCACCCAGCGCACCGCCGACATCCGCCGTCGCCTGACCTCACTGGTGGTGCTGCCCGCCACGGCCGGCGCCTCGATCTTCCTGGGCCGACTCATCGCCTCCCACTACGCGCTCGGCGCCGCCGTCTACACGGCCTGGATGGCGCTGGCCATCTGGATCCGCCGCTACGGCCCGGCCGCCACGAAGATCGGCACGCTGCTGGCGCTTCCGCTGGTCGCCCTCCTCGTCGTCCCCGGCCCCGCGCTGCCGCCCAAGGCGCAGAGCGGACTGGTCACTTGGGGCTGGTCGGCGTTGATCGGCGCGCTGGCGTGTGCGTTCGTCTGGCTGGTACAGGCGCTCGGCGACCGTTTCGGACCCTGGCGCGCGGAACCGTCCCCCGAGCAGCCGCCCCGTCCCTCGCGTCTGCATCCCCGCCCCAGCACCCGGATGGCGCTGCAGATGGCGGCGGGAATCGCCGCCGCCTTCGCCCTCGGCACCGCGCTCTTCGACCACCACTGGCCGTGGGTCGTCCTGACCGCGTACGTCGCCGCGAGCGGCAACCGCGGACGCGGCGACGTTCTGCGCAAGGGGATCGAGCGCCTCGCGGGCGCCTGCGTGGGCACGCTGCTCGCGGTGGGGGTGGCGGCGGCCGGCGTCACGGGACACGCCTCGGTCGCGCTGATGTTCACCGTCCTCACGGTCGCGCTGTGCCTGCGCCCCTTCAACTACGCGTACTGGGCCGCAGGCATGACCTGTGCCCTGTCCCTCCTCCTCGGCTACTTCGGCCAGGACGCCCAACACCTGCTGCCGACCCGCCTGGAGGGCATCGCCGTCGGCGCGGCCCTGTCGATCGCCTCGGCCTGGTGGCTGCTACCGATACGCCGCAGACGCCCCAGCCCGACACGGGCCGAGGTACGACCGAGCGAGGGCTGAGAAGGGGGCTGTTCGGCCGATGTCCGCCGGCCGGCCAAGGGGCCTGAGCGGACATGGTTAAGTCCGGAGCGGTTCGGCAGTGCCCCGAAGGGGCGCGGGGCTGCGTTCGATGTGCGGCTCCGCCGCGCGGGCGCGATCGGCCACGACGGCGCCGCGGACGGCCGACGGCACAGCGCGGCACTACCAGCGGAGCGCCTAGGCTTGCGGCATGGTGAGCCCGCCCGAGGGCGGTGACAGAGATGCCGTCGAGGTCCTCGGCGCCGACCGGCCCCTGCTGCGGGACCGCTGGCGCGCCCTGCCGCGCCGCGTCCGATGGACAGCCACAGCGGCGACCGGCGCGGCCGTGTTCACCGCCCTGCTCGGCTACCTCGCCGCACACCGCCCGCCGCCACCGCCGCCCCAC
>NZ_WVUG01000058.1 GCF_017614965.1 Streptomyces griseorubiginosus
CGCGCCCACCGAGGAGTGCGCGGGGTCGATGGTCCACGCCCCCGGCGGCGGCAGCTCGGTGCCGCCCTGCCGGGCCAGCGTCACGTTCCCGAGCTCGGCCCGGCCGCTCGCGGTGACGATCGCCGTGTGCCGGCTGTCGGTCAGGCCGCCCGCGTCCGCGTGCAGATGGACGACGGTGTGTCCGAACTGCTCGTGGTAGCGGTGCACCTTGTCGATGACCTGCTGCGGGCTGCCGATCAGGGCCGAGCTGCGCTCGACGAAGTCCTCCAGGGTCTCGAAGACGACCGGCAGTCCGGCCTTCTTGAAGAACGCCAGGTTGGCCTCGAACAGCGGCCGGTAGGCGGCGAGCGCCTCCTGCGAGGTGGGGGCGACGTAGATGCCCGCCGTGCCGGCGCCGACGGCGATCCGCGCCGGATCGTGGCCGTAGTGCTCCCAGCGCTCGCGGTAGTGACGGATCAACTCGGCATAGGGCTCGATGGGGTTGGTGACGTTCGCCGAGAACAGCGGGTCGCCGTAGCGGGCGGCCAGGTCCACCGACTCCTTGCTGGTGGCGCTGCCGTGCCACACGCGCACCGGCCGCTGGTAGGGCCGCGGCCACACCTCGGCGTCGGTCAGCGGAGGCCGGAAGCGGGTCGCCGCGGTGACCTTGTCCTGGCGCCAGATCTGCCGGAACACCTCGTAGCTCTCCGCGTTGCGGTCCCACTGGTCCTCGGGCGTGACGTGGAACAGCTCGCGCTGGGCGGCGCCGTTGCCCTTGCCGATGATCAGCTCCAGACGGCCGCCCGACAGATGGTCGAGGGTGGCGTAGTCCTCGTAGGCGCGTACCGGGTCCAGCAGGCTGAGCGTGGTGACCGCGGTGAACAGCCGGATGCGTTGGGTGAGGGCGGCCACATGGCTCAGGACGACGGTCGGCGACGAGGAGATGAACGGCCGCTCGTGCCGCTCCCCCACGCCGAAGCCGTCGAAGCCCAGTTCCTCCGCGAGCAGGGCGTTGTCGAGCACCTCGCGGAAACGGTCGTGGGTCGGCTTCAGCTCGCCGGTGACCGGATCCGGCCGGTGGACGATGAGGGTGATCGCCAGGAACTTCACGACGCGACCCGGTCGTCGGCGGCGTCGGGGTGTGCGAGGCCCAGGTGGTGGCGGAGGGTGGGGCCCTCGTACTCGGTGCGGAAGACGCCCTGTTCCTGCAGCAGCGGGACGACCTTGTCGGCGAAGTCGTCGAGGCCCCCCGGGGTGATGTGCGGGACGAGGATGAAGCCGTCGCTGGCGTCGGCCTGGACGTAGTCGTTGATGGTCCTGGCGATGGTCGCCGGGGAGCCGACGAAGGTCTGCCGGTTGCCGGTGTTGATGACCAGATCCCGGATGGACCAGTTGTTGGCGGCGGCCAGTTCGCGCCACTCGCGGGCGGTGGCCAGCGGGTCGCGGTACATCCGCACCTGGGCGCGGCCCTTGGAGATGTGGTCACCGCTGACGTCCGGGTCGATGTCGGGCAGCGGACCCTCCGGGTCGTAGGAGGACAGGTCCCGGTTCCAGACGAACTCCAGGTGCTTGATGGCGGTGGCCCCGCTGACCTGCTGGCGGCGCACCTCCCTGGCGAGTTCCTCCGCCTCGGCGTCGGTGTCGGCGAGCGCGAAGGAGGCGGCGGGCAGGATCAGCAACTGGTCAGGACGGCGGCCGTACTTGGCGAGACGGTTCTTGACGTCCGTGTAGAAGGCCTGGCCGTCGGTCAGGGTGGCGTGCCGGCTGAAGATGGCGTCGGCGGAGGAGGCGGCGAACTCCCGGCCCTCCTCGGAGTCGCCGGCCTGGAAGATGACGGGACGGCCCTGCGGGGAGCGCGGGACGTTGAACTGGCCGTGGATGTCGAAGTGCTGGCCCGTGTGCACGAAGGAGCCGGCCTTGGCGTCGCGCAGGAAGACGCCGGTGGCCTGGTCGGCGATGATCTCGTCGCCGTGCCAGGAGTCGAAGAGTTCGTTCGCGGTGGCCAGGAACTCCTTGGCGCGGGAGTAGCGCTCCTGCTGCGGGAGGAAGCCGCCGCGGCGGAAGTTCTCGCCGGTGAAGGCGTCCCAGGAGGTGACGACGTTCCAGGCGGAGCGGCCGCCGGAGAGGTGGTCGAGGCTGGCGAACTGGCGGGCGACCTCGTAGGGCTCGTTGAAGGTGGAGTTGATGGTGCCGGTCAGACCGAGGTGCTCGGTGACGGCGGCGAGCGCGGCGAGGACCGTGAAGGTGTCGGGGCGCCCGACCACGTCCAAGTCGTATATTTTTCCGCCCTGTTCACGCAGGCGCAGGCCCTCGGCGAGGAACAGGAAGTCGAACCTGGCGCGTTCGGCGGTCCGCGCGAAGTGCGCGAAGGAGTCGAACTCGATGTGGCTGCCGGCCTTCGGGTCGCTCCACACGGTGGTGTTGTTGACGCCCGGGAAGTGCGCGGCCAGATGGATCTGCTTCAGCGGCTTGCTGGTCATGTCGGTGCGGTCCTTCCGGCTTCAGGCGGCGGCGTAGCGGTTGGCGGGGCGGGCGAGACCGAGCAGGCCGCGCAGGGTGTCGGCCTCGTAGGCGGTACGGAAGACGCCCCGGCGCTGGAGTTCGGGGACCAGGCCGCGGGTGACGGCGGGCAGGTCGTGCCCGGCGACGGCGGGCCGCAGCCGGAACCCGGTCAGGCCCTCCGCTGCCAACTCCTGCAGCAGATCGGCGAGTTGGGCGGGCGTACCGGTGAAGACGCGGGCGTCGCTGGTGTACGGCTCCCCCGCGAGGGCGTCGAGACGTGCGCGGCGGTCCTCCGCGGCGGACTGCTCGTCGTCCAGGAAGACCACCAGGTCACCGAAGACGTGGAGGAGTTCACCGGCGCGTCCGGCCGCCTCCTGCTCGGCGCGGATCTCGGCGACGATCGCCCGGGCGTCCTCGGCGTCCCGCGGGGTGACGTAGCCGACGTCGGCCTGGCGGGCCACCAGCCGGTAGGGCACGGTCTGGTGGGCGAGGGCGGTGACCAGCGGCTGGCCCTGCGGCGGGCGCGGGGTGATGGACGGGCCCTTGACGCTGAAGTGCCTGCCCTCGAAGTCGATGTAGTGCAGCTTGTCCCGGTCGATGAAACGGCCGGTGGCGACGTCCCGGATCTCCGCGTCGTCCTCCCAGCTGTCCCAGAGCCGGCGCACGACCTCGACGTAGTCGGCGGCCTCGTCGAAGAGGTCGGTGAGCCGTTCCTGCCCGGCCGGGCTCCGCAGTTCGCCCAGGTCGATCGGCGGGAAGGTGCGGCGTCCGAAGTGGTCGGCCTCGTGGGGGCGGGCGGAGATCTGCACCCGCAGACCCGCGCGGCCGGTGCTGACGTAGTCGAGGGTGGCGATCGCCTTGGAGATGTGGAAGGGCTCCGTGTGGGTGGCGATCACGGTCGGGACCAGGCCGATGTGCCGGGTCAGGGGCGCGATGCGGGACGCGGTGAGTACGGCGTCGAGGCGGCCGCGCACCTGGTCGGTGCGGCCGTCGAGCTCGCCGAACTGCGAGGACTGCAGGCCGAGTCCGTCCTCGAGGGTGACGAAGTCCAGCAGGCCGCGTTCGGCCTCGGCGACCAGGTCGGCCCAGTATCCGGCGGTGAACAGGTCCCGGGGGCGGGCGACTTGCTCGCGCCAGGAGGCGGGATGCCAGCCGGTGCCGTCGAGGGCGACGGCAAGGTGCAGGGGGGAAGCGGGAGTTGCGGACACGAGGGTGCCTTCCTGGAGGTCCGTACGAGATCGCCGGCCCGCGGGAGTCGGGGCGCACGGCGGCTGGGGAAACGGGGTCAGGAGCTACAGAGGGAGCCGGCGACGCGCTGCAGGTCGATGTGGGGCCGGGAGTGGAGGCGGACGGCACGGAGTACACGTGTCATGTGTCGCACCTCCGTCCGCGCGGGCCGAGCACTCGCCTTCGACAAGGACAACGGCACGGCTATGCCGTTTCTTCCAGCGCGGCGGCCCCGGTGTGCCGGACGAGCGAGAAGACGGTACGGCGGCGCAGGGTGAACCCGATCGACTCGTACAGCCGGATCGCGTTCGCGTTGGTGGCCGACGCGTGCAGGAAGGGGTGTTCGCCGCGCTCCTTGATGCCGGCGGCGACCGCGCGGACCAGACGGGTGGCCAGGCCCCGGCCGCGGTGGGCGGGGTCGGTGCACACGGCGCTGATCTCCGTCCAGCCCGGCGGGTGCAGGCGCTCGCCGGCCAGGGCGATCAGCCGGCCCTGGTGGCGGATGCCGAGGTAGGTGCCCAGTTCGACGGTGCGGGGCAGGTAGGGGCCCGGCTCGGTGCGGGCGACCAGGTCGAGGATCTCGGGCACGTCGTCGGGGCCGAGCCGTACGGCCTCGGGGTCGGGCTCGGCGCGCAGGGCGGTGTCCACGAGCTGGACGCCGTGCCCGGTGCGCACGACCTCCCAGCCCTCCGCCGCCTCGGTCACGCCCCGCACCGCGGCGGTGCCGCCGGGGCCGACGAGTGCGGCGAGGTCGGCCCAGGCGCGCGGGTCGTCCTCGTCGGAGAGGGCGTGGAAAGGTGCCACGTCCGGCTGGTAGCGGACGGCGTTGCCCACGCGTTCGGCGAAGCGGGCGTGCGGGCCGGTGAGCGCGGCCCAGGCGGGGTTGTCCAGGAGGTGCGAGGAGTTGGCGTCGAGGGCGATGACGGACATGGTGTGGCGGTCTCCGGTGTGCGGCTCGGGATGTCCGGCGCGGGGGCTCCGCCGCGGAGCGGCGGCGGGGCCCCCGGCGCGCGGTGGTCAGGAGTTGTCGAGCGGCAGTCCGGGCGGGTTGACCTCGGACTTGGCCACGGCCTCGTTGGAGAGGTTGTAGGCCTTGAGCCACTCGGCGTACTGACCGTTCTTGATCAGGTAGTTGATGGCGTCGGCGAGCGGCTTGGCCAGGCCGCTGTCCTTCTTCGCGGTGGCCGCGATCAGGCCCTGCAGGCTCGCGCCGGCGCCCGAGTAAGTGCCCGCCGTACGTGTGGCGTTGGGCGTGTTGGCCACCTGGCGGTTGTGGTAGGCGATGCCGGGGTTGGGGCCGAAGTAGGCGTCGATCTTGCCGCTGGACAGGGCCAGGTAGACGCTGTTGCTGTCCTGGAAGTACTTGACGTTGAGCTTCTTGCCCTCCTTGGCCAGCTTCGCCTTCCACTCCAGGAGGATCTTCTCCTGGTTGGTGCCGGAGCCGACGGAGACCGTCTTGCCGGCGAGGTTCTCGTAGTTGCCGTCGAAGTTCCAGGTGCTCTTCTTCGGCACGGTGAAGGCGAGGTTGTCCTGCCGGTAGGAGGCGAACTCGTACTTCTTCTTGCGCTCCTCGGTGTCGGTGACGTTGGAGAAGGCCACGTCGACCTTGCCGCTGTCGATGCCGACGAAGAGGTTCTCCCAGGTGGAGTTCTTCACCTCGGGCTTGAGTCCGAGGACCGTGGCGACCAGGCGGCCGAAGTCGGGCTCGGCGCCGGTGAGGGTCTTCTGGTCGCTGCCCACGTAGGCCAGCGGCGGGAAGCCGGCCGGCAGGGCGCCGATGCCGATCTCCAGCTTGCCGCTCTTCTTGACGGCGGCGGGCAGTTCGGCGCTGATGGACTTGACCTCGGAGACCTTGATGGAGGTCTGCTGGGCGGCGCCGTTGGAGACCTGGCCGATGACGACCGCGCCGGTCTTGGCGGCGGCGTCGGTGGAGGTGGCCGCGTCGCTGTTGCCACCGCAGGCGGCGAGCCCGGTGGCCAGGGAGGCGACGGCGGTCGCCGCGGTGATGCCGCGTATCAGGCTGCGTCGGGTGAACTGGGTGGGCATGGCCGTTCCTTGTCGCTGGAGGTGATGAGGGTGGTGTGGGGGGAGGTCTGAGGGGTGCGGCGGGTCAGAGGACCTTGCTGAGGAAGTCCCTGGTCCGCTCGTGCCGCGGGTTGTCGAGGACCTCGGAGGGCGGGCCCTGCTCGACGATCCGGCCGCCGTCGATGAAGACGACCCGGTCGGCGATCTCGCGGGCGAAGCCGATCTCGTGGGTGACGATGACGAGGGTGGTGCCGCTGGTCGCCAGGTCCTTGATGACGGCGAGCACCTCACCGACCAGTTCGGGGTCGAGGGCGGAGGTGGGCTCGTCGAAGAGGATGACGCCGGGGCGCAGCGCGAGGGCGCGGGCGATGGCGACGCGCTGCTGCTGCCCGCCCGACAGCTGGCGCGGGTAGGCGCCAGTCTTGTCGGCGAGGCCGACGCGGCCGAGGAGTTCCCGGGCGAGCTCCTGCGCTTCGGTCCTGCCGAGCCGGCCGGTGGCGACCGGGGCCGCGGCCACGTTGTCCAGGACGGTGAGGTGCGGGAAGAGGTTGAAGTTCTGGAAGACGAAGCCGATCCGGCTCCGCTGAGTGAGGATGGCCCGCTCGCTGAGCTCCTTCAGCCGCTCCCCCTGCCTGCGTACGCCGATCAGCTCGCCGTTGATGCTGACGTAGCCGATCTCGGGCTTCTCCAGGTGGTTGATGACCCGCAGCAGGGTGGACTTGCCGGAGCCCGAGGGGCCGAGGATCACGGTGACCTCGCCGGGGCGGACGGTCAGGTCGACGCCGTCCAGCACCCGGTGGGTGCCGTACCACTTGTGCACGTCGTGCACCTCGACGGTGGCGGCCTCGACGTCCGCCAGGGCCTCGATGGTGTCGGTGGTCATACGGCGGCCTCCCGGCGGATGCGGGCCCGCAGCTCGGTGAGAGCGGTGCGGAGCTTCTGCAGCGGGGTCGGCGGCAGGCTGCGGGTGGCACCGCGGGCGTAGTGCCGCTCGACGTAGAACTGGATGACGGAGACGACGCTGGTCAGGATCAGGTACCAGACGGTGACGACCAGCAGCAGCGGCACGATGTCGCCGGGATAGGTGGAGCCCATGGTCTGCGCGGAGCCGAACAGGTCGAGCAGGGAGACGTAGAAGACCAGCGAGGTGCCCTTGATCAGGCCGATGAGCTGGTTGACGTAGTTCGGGATGATCGAGCGCAGCGCCTGCGGAAAGACGATCCTGCGGAACTGGTAGCTCTTCGGCAGACCCAGTGCCGCGGCCGCCTCGTGCTGGCCCTGGTCGACGGAGAGGATGCCACCGCGGACGACCTCGGCCGCGTAGGCCGCCTCGTTGAGGCTCAGGCCGACGACGGCGACGACCATGTCGGTGGCGAGTCTCGACTCGTCGAAGGAGAAGAAGGCCGGACCGAAGGGGATGCCGACGCTCAACGTCTTGTACAGGGCGCTGAAGTTGTAGAGGAAGAGCAGCACCACGATGAGCGGGACGGAGCGCAGCGCCCAGATGTACGTCCAGCTGACCGCGCGCAGCACCGGACTCCTCGACAGCCGGGCCAGGGCGAGCAGGATGCCGCCGAGCAGGCCCAACACCGCGCTGTAGGCGGTGACTTCAAGGGTGATCACCAGGCCGTCGAGGATGGTGGGGCGCAGGAACCAGTAGCCCCAGCGGTCCCACTGGTAGAACGGGTTGGTCACCAGCCCGTGCACGAACTGTGCGACCAGGACGAGGACGACCGCGGTGGCGATCCAGCGTCCCGGGCGCCGCAGCGGCAGAACTCGCTGGGCGGTGAGGACTTTTGACGGTTCGTCGGCGGGGGACGTCGGCGCGAGCGTGACGGTGGCGCCAGGGGGTTCACTCATGGTGGGCTCCGGCTGGGTCGGACACCCCGGACGGCGCGGCGGCATGCGGCGGCGGACGCGACAGCGGGGTACCGGGGGCGGGAAGGACGACGGCACACCGCGTTCGCGGTGTTCGTCAGGGGGTGCGGGGGCTGCGGGAAGAGGTCAGCCCCGACAGCGGGCACGGCCCGATGCGGTACACAGTGCGCTGTTCACGCGGAGCAGATCGACGGCGCGATCGGCGACGAGAGGGTTCGGGTACGGCCGTACGCAGCCCTGTGGGCGGCGCGTGGCCGTCCTGGGAGCTGCGTACATGGCGTCACCGTCACTGTTCCGGCCCGTGTGGGCCTCGCGCTTACCGAAAGGTCATCCGGTCCGGTCGTCACCTGGGGCACCCCACCGCGGTGCGAGGGTTGCCGGTCAGCTAGCCAGGGCTTGTCGCTGACGCTCATGACCGTTCTGGTTGCTAGTTAAAACAATTGCCCGAACGTATGTCAACGCCCGTCCACCAGGTGGAACGGCTAACGGGTGCGGTGGGCCGCCCAGTCCAGGATCCGTACGGCCGCTCCGGCGGCCTCCAGTCCCCGGCAGCGGGCGTGGTGACGGCGTTCGATGCCGTCGAGGTCGAGGTGGCCGCCGAACGCCGGGTGGGCGGCGAGCCGGCGTGCGTAGGCCCACAGGGTGGGATGGTCGGCGATGCGCTGGACGGCGGCGGCGTCCAGGTGGTTGCGGTGCACGGTGTCCAGCTGGACCAGCGCGGCCCACAACTCGACGTCGGCCGCGGTGACTTCGTCACGGATCAGGAACGTGCGGCCGGTGAGCCAGCGGTCGAGGGCGCCCAGGGTGTCGAGCAGGGTGGTCAGTGCCGTGTCACACACCACCGCGTCCTCGCCGGCCGACCCGGCCCGCTGCGCCGCCTCCTCGATCCCCTCCCGGCACATCCGCTCCACGGCCTCGATCTCCGACTCCGCGCCGCACGGGTGGAGGGAGGTGCCGCCGGTGGAGAAACGGCGGGCGAGGTCGCGCATGATGTCCGGCGTGTGGGTGCTGACGATCCGTCCGGACCAGTCGTCGCTGAGCACCGGTCCGACGGCCGGTCCGCGGTAGCGGTGGGCGCTGGCCTCGTACAGCGGCCGCAGGGCCGAGTGGCCGCCTTCGGGGCAGTCGGGCACGGCGGGCAGGTGGGTCACCGGACAGACGGTGTCCAGGCCGAGCAGGCTGTGGGTGACGGCGATGCGCAGGCCGTCGGGACAGGCGGTCGACAGATGGAGGCGGTAGCGGCCCGGAACGGCGTAGTGGCCGCTGCGCGCGTCCCGGCCGATGCGGCCCCGGAAGGCGGGCGCGGGTCGGTCGGTGGCGTGGGCGGCGAGCGGTGCGATGGTCATGACTCTCCCCGGGAGCGGGCGCGGACGTACGCGCGGCGGAAGCGACGTCGGGCGGGAATGGGGCGGCGGTCCTGGGAGCAGGGCTCACCCGTGCGCGCCGGACGGGGCGCCCCCAGGGGGCGGTGCCGGCGCGGAAGGGCCGCGGCTCAGCCCTGGGGCCTGATCGCGCTGCAGACTCGCAGCAGATCGATGTGGCGGCGGGAGGTCAGAAGAGGCGAACGGACCACGCGGACGGTGACCGGTTCAAGGCGCCTCATGTTTCCCTACCTATTCACTAGGATTCCCTCAGTGAGTGTCGATCCGACCGCGAACCACGTCAAGAGGGGCGTCCCGCATGGCGGACGCCCCGGTGGACTTTCCCGGTGAGGTCAGCGGAGATGAGCGGTGTCGACGGTCGTGTACTCGCTTCCGACGGCGGTGACCAGGATGTAGCCGGGGTTGCCGTTGCGGTCGACGTAGCACGTGAGGTAGTGGACCGCGGTCACCGTCTGGCGCACGGGATTCTCCGCCACCGCCTTGCGGCAGTCCGCCGCGGTGGGAAGCTTGTCGGAGTTCCAGGAGGCCAGCTTGCCGTTGCTCGCGGCCAGGAAGCCGCCCGAGACGTAGATGGCGTCGGTGCTCGTGCCCGCCGGGACCGGCGGGGTGTGGCTGAAGTCGTAGCCGGTCGGCGTGCCCCCGGGGTCCATCATGCGGAACCCGCGGACCAGCGCTGTCGAGACGGAGGGCTGCGGGCTGGACAGCGCGGCCGTGGTCGCGAGACCGCCGCCCCCGACGAGCGTCACCGCCGCCACGCCGGCGATCACGGGGTGTGCGGAGGCCATGCCGAGCAGCGGGCCGATGACGGGGACCGAGAACTTCAGATGGGTGTTCTTCTGCGTGACCGTGGAGTGGTCGCCCGCGGTCACGGTCGCCGTGGGCGCGTAGTCCCGTGAGCGGCGGCGCGTGGCCCGCTGCGGGGGCAGGTAGGTGTTGTGCTGGACGTTGCCGTCGCCGGCCTGGGCGCCGTTGGTCCGGCTGTTCCTCATCATGGCGGTGCTTTCTGCGGCCCGTGGGTGTCGGTCGGGCGCCTAACCGAACGTGTTGTGCTGGGTGTTGCCGTCGCCGACCTGCACGCCCCGGGCCTCCCGCAGATCGACCCGGTACGTCCCGCGCGGGCCCGCGTCCGGGGCGGTCAGGGCCAGCAGCCGGCGGGCGTGCTCCACGACTTCGGCGTCCACGGCACCGGCCAGGACGAGATCGTGGGCGAGCCCTTCGGCCGATCCGCCCGGCCGGCGCTCCAGCAGCTCGATGCGTTCCAGGGCCCCGGGCCTGGCCGCGAGCCGCCGTACGAGCGCCTGCTTCAGGGCGGCGTAGCACTCGGTCACCGCCGACGAGGCGGCGCCGCTCAGACCGGCCCCCACCCCCGCGGCCAGCGCCTGCGCCACCAGTGTCCCCGGGTCCATCCACCCACCTCCCCTGCGGCTTCCTCGACACCGCACGGTGACGATCACCGGCGCGACGACACGAGGAAGCTATCGGCGGGTCGGCCGGCTCCTCGGGGCTTGAGCGGAGTCGACGCATATCGCACGACCGGCGGCGGGACGCCGCCGTTGTTCGGCCGTTTCCTGCCCGGCGATGCCCGTTCGGCACCGGAGGGACCGTCGTCGCTCCCCAACACGGCGGCCGGCCCGCGGAGTTCACGAGCCGGCCGTCAGCCACGAGCCGGACGCGGACCGGCGGCCGTGAGCGCGGGAGCCTGCGGACGTTGTCACCCACACCGTTGGACCGGGCGAGCCGGGGTGCTGCCGGGGCCGGGCTCAGTGCAGGTCCGCGCCCGCCGGGCTGTCGTCCGTCAGGAAGCCGCCGGACTGGTGCTGCCAGAGCTTGGCATAGGCGCCGGCGGAGGCGAGGAGTTCCTGGTGGGTGCCCTGTTCGACGATCCGGCCGCGGTCGAGGACGACGAGCCGGTCCATGCCGGCGACCGTGCTCAGCCGGTGCGCGACCACCAGCGCGGTCCGCCCCTCCATCAGCCGCCACAGGGCTTCCTGGACGAGGATCTCGCTCTCGGAGTCCAGCGCGCTGGTCGCCTCGTCGAGCAGCAGGATCGGGGCGTCCCGCAGGATCGCCCGGGCCAGCGCGACGCGTTGGCGCTGGCCGCCGGAGAGCTTGACGCCCCGCTCGCCGACCATGGTGTCGAAGCCGTCCGGCAACGCGTCGGCGAACTCCGTGACGTGCGCCGCCCGGGCCGCGCGGCGGATCTCGGCGTCGGTGGCGTCCGGCCGGGCGAAGGCGATGTTCTCCCGCAGCGTGCGGTGGAACATCGCCGGGTCCTGCGGCACGTACGCGATCAGGCCGCGCAGGTCCGCCTGCCGCATCCGGCTGATGTCCTGGCCGCCGATCAGGATGCGGCCCGCGTCGATGTCCATCATCCGCAGCAGCAGCCGGGTCAGCGTCGTCTTGCCCCCGCCGGAGCGGCCGACCAGTCCGATCCTCGTGCCGCTGGGCACGGCCAGGTCGAGACCCTGGAAGAGCGGTTCGCCGCCGCCGTGGGTGAAGTCGACGCGCTCGAAGCGGACGTCGGCCGGTGCCGGCAGCAGCGGCTCGGGGGACGGCGGGTCCAGCACGGTGGGCGGGACCAGCAGCAGCTCGGTGAACTGCGCGGCCTCCGTCATCGAGCTCTCCAGCCGGCGGTAGATCTGGTTGAAGTCGAACATGATCTTCGTGGCGTTGGTGTAGTAGGTGAAGGCGACCACGACCGCCTCCACGCCGTGTCCGCCCCCTCCTAGCGCGACCGCGAGCAACAGGCCCAGCACATTGGTGAGGACGGACATCGGTGCGACCAGGGTGTCGATGCGCAGATTGCCGTAGTCCCACGACCGGAGCATGAGCCGGCGCGAGTCGGCGACCCGCCTGCGGTGCTCGGCGGCCTCGCGCCGCTCGGCGGCGAAGGCGCGGACCGTCTCCATGTTCATCAGACTGTCGGCGACATGGCCCGACACCCGGGCGATCGCCTCCTCGCGCTGGTCGACGATGGCCTGACGGCGCCGGATGAGCGGCGCGACGCACACCGCGGTGACCGCGATCATCGCCAACAGCCCGACGACGAGCCAGGGTTGGTAGCGCCACAGCACCACCGAGCCGAACAGCAGCGGTACGAGGCTGCCCACGATGTTGAAGGTGAGGGTGTCGGCGAACTCCTCGAAGCGGGAGGCGAAGCTGAGCACCCTCTTGGTCAGCGCGCCGGCGAAGTTGTCGTGGAAGAACGCGGCGTCCTTGGCGAACAGTTCGTCCAGGCCGAGGACGTAGAGGTGCTCGATGCCGAGCGCGTCCAGACGGTTGAGGCAGTGCAGCCCGACGCGCCACACTCCCTCCGCGAGCAGCATCACTCCGGCGAAGACGAGGACGTACGGCAGTGTCGCGGCGAGCCTGATGCCGTGGTCGTCGGAGATGCGGGCGACGAGCTTGGCGACGACCAGCGGCGCGAGGTAGTTGAGGCCGATGTTTCCGAGGGCGGGCAGCAGCAGCGCGGGCACCGTCATCCGGCGCAGCCGGGCCAGCTCCCGTCCGTAGTAACGAAGTGCGAGAAGCACGGAGCCCCTGCGCGGCGTGGCCGCGCGAGCATCGGGTAATCCCATTCCGATCCTGAGGTCGCGAGTGCGGGCGGGTCAGGGATGGGAGTGTCCCAGGAACAAACCCGCCTGGTCCAAGCGTTTTCCGGGCAGACCGGCGCAGGCATCGAAAAAACAGCGGGCCTGCCGTCATCGGCAGACCCGCTGCGAAACCGTCGGGACGACAGGATTTGAACCTGCGACCCCTTGACCCCCAGTCAAGTGCGCTACCAAGCTGCGCCACGTCCCGGTGCCTCTTCGCGGGGTGACCCGTGCGATCAGGCAGGTCAACTTTACCGTACGCGGGACGGTGTTCCCGCCGGGCCGGGGGGCGTGGCTTGGGGCGTCAGCTCGCGGTGCCGGACGTGACCGTCCGCGGCTCGGCCTCGGCCGGGACGGAGGCCGCCCGTGCCGTGGGGCCGGGGCGCCCCGCGCGTGCCGTCGGCACCAGCAGGGCGGCCAGGGCCGCCGCCAGGCACAGCACCGCCAGCAGGGCGAAGCCGTGGGTGTAGCCGGAGGCGTACGGCAGGCCCGAGGGCTGGAGGTGCCCGGTGACCAGGACGCTGGTCACGGCCGCGCCGATGGAGCCGCCGATGGTGCGGATGTTGGCGTTCATGCCGGTCGCCGCGCCGGTCTGGGAGGCCGGGACGCTGCCGACGATCAGGTTGGCCATGGAGGCGAAGGCGAGACCGATGCCGAGGCCGAACACGCCCGAGACCAGGGCGACCTGCCACTGCTCGTCATGCCAGGCGGCGAGCAGTCCGAGGGCGACGGCGCCGAGCGTGGCACCGGCCGTCAGGAGGGACTTGGCGCCGACGACGGGCTCCAGCCGGCCGCTGAGGATGCCGGAGAGGAACATGGCCACCAGCATCGGCAGCATCAGCAGTCCGGACGTCGTGACGCTGGCGCCGAAGCCGTATCCCGCGGAGCTCGGCGTCTGCACGAAGCCGGGCAGGAAGGACCACAGCGCGTACATGCCGGCGCCGAACAGCAGGGCCGCGGCGTTGGTGGTCCACACGGCGGGCAGCCGCATCA
The DNA here is from genome assembly GCF_017614965.1 of Streptomyces griseorubiginosus. GTDB lineage: Bacteria > Actinomycetota > Actinomycetes > Streptomycetales > Streptomycetaceae > Streptomyces > Streptomyces griseorubiginosus_B. The sequence goes on from NZ_WVUG01000058.1 coordinate 13,580, forward strand.
CGCGCAGGTCGATCAGCGGGGTGCGGGAGCGGGCCTCGGACAGCAGCCAGGCGGTGAACAGCACGACCGCCGCGGCGAACAGGCCGACGACCCTGATCGAGCCCCAGCCCCAGACGCTCGCCTGGCTCAGCGGCAGCAGCAGCGCCACGAGCCAGGCCGACAGCAGTCCGGCGCCCAGCCAACTGACGTTGCCCTGAGCCCGGTTGGGGGACTCGGGGACATAGCGCAGGGCGATCAGCGCGGTGATCGCGACGACGCCGACGGGGATCCAGAACAGCCAGCGGTAGTCGAGGGCGGACACGATCGGACCGGCCGCGACGATGCCGACGCCGCCGCCCGCGGCGATGACGGCGGACAGGTTGCTGATGCTGCCGCTGACCCGGGAGGTCTCGAACTCGTCGCGGATGATGCCGAAGGACAGCGGGAAGAGGGCGCCGCCGACGCCCTGCACGACCCGGGCGACGATCAGCACGCCGATGGTCGGGGCGAGCGCGGCGAGCAGACAGCCGGCCAGGACGACGAACAGCACGGCGACGAGGGTGCGCTTCTTGCCGATCAGGTCGCCGACGCGGCCGAGGATCGGGGTGAAGACGGAGGCGGACAGCAGGTAGGCCGTCATCACCCAGGTCGCGGTGGACTGCGAGGTGTGCAGCGCGTGCTGGACGGTCGGCAGGGCCGGCGCGATCAGCGACTGCAGCATGGCGAACACACCGGCGCCGGTCGCGAGGACCGCGAAGGTGAGACGGGTGGACTTGCGGGGCATGGACGAGCCTCTCCGAACGAACGGGTGCGGCCGGAGTTCTCTGGCCACGGTCGTACGGGCCCGGGGCGCCGACGGGGCGGCTACGGGCACGCCGACGGCCGCGGTGAGCGGTCGCGGAAAGGTGGTGGGCGGATGCGCGGGCCGCGCGGATCCACGGCGGGCGCACCCGCACTGCTAAAGTGGAGGTACGCCTCCACTCTAGCGGAGGCACACCTCCGCTTCAAGTAGCGGAGGCGACCCTCCGTATCAGTCACGTTCAGGAGGCATCCGTGACGTTCCCCGTCGGCGAGATCGTGGCGTCGCGGCGGCCGCACCGGAAGGACGCCGCACGCAACTACGACGCCCTGCTGGACGCGGCCCGCGAGGCGTTCGCGGCCCATGGGGCGGACGCGTCCCTGGAGGACATCGCCCGCCGCGCGGGCGTCGGCATCGGCACGCTGTACCGCAACTTCCCCACCCGCCGGGACCTCTTCGAGAGCGTGTACGCGGACGAGGTCAACGAGCTGTGCCGGGTCGCCGGTGAGGTCGCCGGCCTCGAGCCCTGGGAGGCACTGACGACGTGGCTGCGGCGGTTCACCGACTACATGGTGACCAAGCGGGCGGTGCGTGAGGCGCTCAACGACGAGTCGGAGATCTTCCAGGCCTGCCGGGAGTCGATGTACGCGGCCGGCGGACCGCTGTTCGAACGGGCCCAGGAGGCGGGTGAGGCCCGCAGGGACATGGACTTCATCGACCTGCTGCGGATGGTCGCCGGCATCACGGCGACGGCCTTCGACGACGACGCCCAGCGCGACCGTGTGCTCGCCATCGCCCTGGACGGGGTCCGCGCCACCGCCCGCTGATCAGACCCCGTGCGGCCGGTGCTCGCGCGACGGGCCGAGCGCCGGACGCGGGTGAGGCTGTCGGCGGGGACGGCCGTGGAAGGTCCCGTCACGTCCTACAGGACGTAGTAGTCCAGCGAGTAGGCTGAGGCGCCGGGCGACCAAGGACGGTGAGGTGCGGTGCGCGACCGGGAGGGCGAGGCGTCCGGCAGGCGGGCCCGCGGTGAGCTGGAGAGCGGGGTGCTGGCAGCGCTGTGGGCGGCCGACAGCGCGCTGACCGCCCGGCAGGTCCTGGACCGGCTGCCCGGCGACCTCGCCTACACCACCGTGCTGACGATCCTCTCGCGCCTCTACGACAAGGGGATGCTGGTCCGCCACCGCGCGGGACGGGGCTACGCGTACGCGCCCGTGCGCGACGAGGCGTCCCACACCGCCGAGCAGATGCACGCGCTGCTGGAACACGGCTCCGACCGCGAGGCGGTGCTCAGCCGCTTCGTCTCCGAACTCTCCCGCGAGGATGAGGAGTTGCTCCACCGACTGCTCGCCCGGAGCGACGCCGGACGCGACGACGCGAACGGCTCGACGACCGAGGGACCCTGAGCCGGTGCGGATCAGCCTCTACGTCCCCTTTCCGCGAGGTCGCCGGGAAGGGGCCGTCGGACACCGGCCCGGCTGTGCCGCGAGACCGGCGACCCCGGCCCCCACGAGCACGTTCGCGCGGACGCCGACGACCGTCACCGATCGGTCGTCGACGGTGGCACACGTCGGCGTGCTATCTTCCCCTCCACCGATCAGCAGGAATCCTGATGATTGGTTCCCTCAAGTATGCCCTCGAAGGGAGCCGGCATGTCCCTGTTGGCCCGGCCCGCGGTGGCCGCCGTCGCCGCCAGAACCATGCAGCGCCTGACCCGGCTGGCCGACCGGCAATCCGGCGGACGCGGGTCCGCCGCCGCGTCCCACGCCAGGTTCCCCGAATACCCGCGCACCGTCAGCGAGTTGACCGTCCCCACGTCGATGGGTCCGGCCCGTGCCACGGTCTACCGGCCGGCCGTCGAAGGGACACCGCCCGTCCACGTCAACTTCCACGGCGGCGGGTACGTCGTCGCCCTGACGGAGATCGACGACCCGCTGTGCCGCTTCCTCACCGCCGAGGCGGGCGTGGTCGTCGTCAACGTCGACTACGCCGTCGCCCCGCAGCATCCCTTCCCCGCGCCGCCCCGGCAGGCGTACGAGATCGTGCGGTGGGTCGCCGAACACGGCGCGGAGCACGGCTGGGACGGTGCCCGGCTCACCGTCGGCGGACAGAGCGCCGGAGGCGGCCTCGCGGCGGCCGTGGCACGGCAGGCGCTGGAGGAGGGCGGCCCGTCCATCGGCCTCCAGGTCCTGCACTATCCGCCGCTGGACCTGGCGACGAACGCCCGCGACAAGCACAGCGCCGCCGCCAAACCGGTGCTGCGGCCCTGGATGGCCGACGTCTTCGACACGTCGTACGTCCCGGACCCGGCGTCGCGCACCGACCGGCTGGTGTCGCCCGCGCACCCCTCGGACACGGCCGACCTGAAGGGGATCGCGCCGGCGGTGGTCATCACCGCCGAGCTGGATCTGCTCAGGGCGGAGGGCGCGCGGTACGCCGACCGCCTGCGGGCGGCGGGAGCGTTGGTGGAGTACCGCGACGTACCGGGCGTCGATCACGGGTACGACGGCTCGGACGACCAACGGGCCCGCGAGAGCTATGCCCTGATCGCCCGTCACATACGGGAGGCGGGGGCGGACGCCCAGGACCTGGTGATCGAGCCGTGACGGGTCAGGCCGCCGCCTCCGCGATGACGGCGGCGACCCGCTCGGGCTGCTGGACCACGACCATGTGCCCGGCATCGGGCACGGTGACCATCCGCACGTGCGGGCAGACCTCCAGCTCTCTCCGCTCCTCGTCGGTCAGGCCGATCTCGTCGCGGTCGCCGCGTACGACCCACGCCGGGACCGCGGCCTCGCACAGCCGTGGGACCAGTGCCGGATGGCGGCCCAGGTACTCGTAGTAGCGCCGTACGATCCGGCGGCAGACGGCGGGATCGTTGGCGGCCACGTCCGCGAGCAGTTCCTCGGCCCGGTGCGGGGGCAGTTCCCGTTTCATCGCCTTGGGCATCAGTTTGAGCATGCCGGTCCAGGAGGCCGGCCCGAGCAGCGGCACGCGGCCCAGCGCGTTCAGCACCGTGAGGAACGTCGCCTCGTCCGCCCGCGAGAAGGTCGGCGACAGCAGGACCAGCGGCCCCTTGAACCGTCCGGCCGCGGCCATCTCGATGGCCACGTTCGCTCCGAGACTGTGACCGACGACGACGTCACAGTCGTTGTCGGCCGCGAACCGGGCCATCAGCTCCGCGTAGTACTCCATGCTGACGTCCCCGGGCGCCCGCGTCCCGGCGAATCCCGGCATGGTCACGGCGACCAAGCCCAGCCCGGCGAGCGCGGGTTGGGCCATCACATCGGCGTAGAACCCGGTCGAGCACAGCCCGCCGGGGATCATCAGCACCCGGTGCACCGCGTCGACGGGGCCGGCCCGCCGTACGTCCCATCGCTCCGTCATACCCCGAGCGTGACTCCCCCGACGCCCTCCCGCATCCCGTGTGCCCCATGGGCCGGCGTCGCGCCTGTGCCTCTGCGGTGGTCAGTGGGTGGCGAGCAGCGGGTGGTCGGTGGTTGCCGGGGTGGGGGGTTTCGGTGTGCGCAGGGACGCGACGCCGATGAAGACCATGGACGAGACTCCGGCGAGGGCGAAGGCGGTGAAGCCCCAGTCGGCGTGGCCGGCGGCGAGGAGCCGGCCGCCGAGCCACGGGCCGAAGACCGCGCCGAAGCGGCCCATGCCGGAGGTCCAGCCGACGGCCGTGGCGCGGTTGTCCGGGGCCGAGCGGATCGAGACCGTCGCGTAGATCATCGTCTGGGCGCTGTTGAGGAAGACGCCGGTGAGGAAGACGACCAGGGTGGTGACGCCCGTCGACATGTGCACGCTGAGGAGGTAGACGCCGGCGGCGGTCAGCGCGAACCAGATCGCCGAGATGCGCGGGGCGCCGAACCGGTCCGCCGCGCGGCCGGCGACCAGCATGCCCACGATGCCGCCGAGGTTGAAGACGACGACGAAGGTCAGGGCGTTGGTCAGCTCGTAGCCCTCGGTCCGCATCAGGGTGGGCAGCCAGGTGGCGACGCCGTACACCAGGAGCAGTCCGCCGAAGGAGGCCGGCCAGTACAGCAGGGTCTGGATCCACTCGCCACCGCGGAAGAGGTTCCGCAGCGCGTCCCAGCGGTCGGCGGCGGAAGTGCGGCCGGCCACGGCGGGCAGTTCCACCTCGTAGCGGGCGGCCAGTTCCCCGGCTTCCTCGGTGCGCCCCTTGGCGAGCAGGAAGCTCAGCGACTCCGGCAGCCACTTCACCAGCACCGGAGCGAACAGCAGCGGAGCCACGCAGACCGAGAACGCCGCCCGCCAGCCGACCGGTTCCACCAGCCACTTCGCCACATAGGCGGAGAGGATGCCGCCCGCGTGGTGGGCGGTCATCAGCAGACCGATGACGAGAGCGCCGCGGCCGCGCGGGGCGTAGTCGGAGACCATGCTGATCGCGGTGGGCAGCAGGCCGCCGAGGCCGACGCCGGCCAGGGTGCGGCCGAGTCCGAAGACCGCGACGCTGCCGGACACCGCGCAGATCCCGGATGCCAGCGAGAACAGCGTCACGCAGGCGGTCATCAGCTTCTTGCGGCCGATCCGGTCCGCGACCGTGCCCGCGGTGAGCGCGCCGAGAAGCATGCCGAAGGTGGCGTAGCTGCCCAGGTCACCGGCCTGGTCGGCGGTGAGCCCGAAGGTCTTCGTCTCCAGCAGGTGCGGCAGCACCGAGCCGTAGATGAACATGTCGAGCCCGTCGAAGAGCACGGCCAGCCAGCACAGGCCGACGACCAGCAGGGCGAGCCTGCCGACGCGAGCGGACGGGGAGGGGGACGGGGAGGGGGAGGAAGACATCGTTGGTTGCCTCTCATACCGGGTGCGCCAGACGCTAGAGAGCCACTGCCGACGAGTCAACAGTTTTGTCAACAATCTCATCGACAGTTCGGTCGACGGTGTTCTCGGAGTGGCTCCGCGCCCCGCGGGGGCGGCTCAGCCGGCCGGCGGTGTGCCGTGCGTGTGGAACGACTCGATGGTGCGCAGACCCCAGGCCTGCCCCTTCTTCCGCTCCTCCTCGGTCCAGGTGATCAGCGGCCAGTCGGGCGCGAGCACGAGACGGGTGAGCGGGTTGCACAGCTCGATCCGGTTGCCGCCGGGTTCGTAGACGTAGAGGAAGAACGTCTGCTGGATGGCGTGCTTGTGCGGCCCGGTCTCGATGAACACGCCCGTGTCGATGGCGAGATCGGCGGCGCGCAGGATGTCCTCGCGGGTGTCGGTCGCGAAGGCGATGTGGTGCAGCCGGCCGGTGGAGCCGGTCCAGTCCTCGGTGTAGACGACGTCGTACGACTTGTTGTTGAAGGTGAGCCAACGGGCCGCGATCCGGCCCGAGTCGAGTTGGATCTGCTCGGTGGGGCGGGCACCCAGGAGGTGTTCCTGGAACTCGGCGTTCGACAGCACGTCGGCGGCGAGGAAGTTGACGTGGTCCAGGCGGCGCACTCCCACACCCCGGTTGGGCTTGGCCTGCGGCTGGTTCTTCAGCGCCGGTTTCAGCTCGTCGGGGGCCCGGTAGTGCTCGCTCTCCCAGTACAGCGCGTGCTCGTGTCCGTCCGGGTCGGTGGTCACGTACAGCTTCCCGAGTCCGGGTTCGTCCTCGGCCCAGGTGCCGCCGCCGCCCGCCGCCTCGATCGCCTCGACACGGCGGTGCAGGGCCTCCTCGCTGGAGGAGCGCAGGGCGAGACGGCCGAGGCCGGGCTGTTCGCGAGCGGTGAGCACGAGGCTGTGGTGCTCGTAGTCGTCGAAGGTCCGCAGGTAAACGGTGTCGCCGTCCTGGCCGTTGACGGTGAGGCCGAGGTAGTCGGTGAAGAAGGCGACGCTGGCGTCCAGGTCGGGGGTGAAGAGCTGGGCGTGGCCGATGTGGGCGATGTCGCCGAGCGGCGGAGTCATCGCTGACCTCCTGGGGGGTGCGGGGGGATCGGTGCCGTCCCGGCGGAGCGGGGGAAGACGGTGCCGTCGAAGATCTTGCGCGCGGTGCGGACCACGGCGGTGCGGCGGGCGCGGGGCGGCCCGTCGGTGGTCGTGTCGATGCTGCTCTCTATGTCGAGGAATCCCGTGGGGTGTTCGATGCGGAGGCGGTCGCCGCCCGTGTCGGCGACGGCCACTTCCGCGCCCACGCCGCCCTCGATCCGCAGCCCGGCGGCCACGCTCGCGGCGCCGAGCACGCCGATGGAGGTGTGGCAGCGGACCGGGATGAAGGTCCGGGTGGTCACCGCGCCGCCGTCCCGGGGCGGGGCGAGCAGCGTCAGCTTGGGCACGGTGGTGTCGGAGACGTCGCCGAGGCCCATCAGCCGGCCTGCTTCCAGGCGGATCTCCCGCAGCCGGTCGGCGAGGACGACGTCCTCCTCCAGGGCCTTGGGCGTCTCGTAGCCGGTGACCTTGAGGGAGGAGGCCGCGACGAGCACCGTCGGCATGCCGTTGTCCACGCAGGTGACGGGCACTCCGGCGACCTCGTCGCGGACGTTGCCCGTGGGCAGCAACGGCCCTGCCCCGGCCGGGAACTCGATGACGACCGGTGCGGCCGTCCCCGGCACGCCGGAGATCTCCGCGCCCCCCGTGTAGTCGACGCGTCCGCCCGGGGTCGGGAAGGTCACCGTCGCGCGGTCGCCGGAGTTGACCATGCGGATCCGCACGGAGGTCTCCCGCTCCCCCGCCGGTACCAGCCCGCGCTCGACGGCGAAGGGGCCGATGCCGGCGAGTATGTTGCCGCAGTTCTGACGGGCGCTCACCTCGGGCCTGTCGACGGCGACTTGGAGGAAGAGGTAGTCGACGTCCGCCTCCGGGTCGGCGGAGGGCGAAACGACGGCGACCTTGCTGGTGAGCGGGTGCGCGCCGCCCAGGCCGTCAATCTGCCGCTCGTCCGGACTGCCCATGATCCGCAGCAACAGGGCGTCCCGCTCGGCGGGTTCGGCGGGCAGGTCGCCCGCGAGGAAGTAGGCGCCCTTGGAGGTGCCGCCGCGCATCAGCAGACAGGGCACCCCGTCACTCACGGCCGCTCCCCCTCGTACTCCTCGAACGTGCGGTACTCGACGCCCAGTTGGCTGAGCTTCTCGCGCAGGCCGTAGCGGTCCAGGCCGAGTTGGCCGTCGAGGAAGGCGGCGCGCGAGGCGGCCTCCTTGGCCTCGCGGGCCTTCGACCTCCCGACGGTCTCGCGGGCGCGTTCACGGGGGACGACGACCACACCGTCGTCGTCGGCGAGGATCACATCGCCCGGGCGCACGACCTGTCCGTCGATGGCGACGGGGACGTTGACCGAGCCGCCGGTGGCCTTGACGGTGCCCTGCGCGGAGACGGCCCGGGCCCAGGCGGGGAAGCCCATCTCGCGCAGCTCCTGGGTGTCCCGGATGCCGGCGTTGATGACCAGCCCGCGCACCCCGCGCCGGTGCAGGGCGGTGGCGAACAGCTCGCCGAACATGCCGTCCGTGGACGGCGAGGTGGTGGTGACGACGAGGAGGTCGCCCTCGCCGCACTGCTCCACCGCCGCGTGGATCATGAGGTTGTCGCCGGGCCAGCTCAGCACGGTGACGGCGGTGCCGGCCACCCGTACGCCCTGCTGGACGGGACGGATGTCCGGGCCCAGCAGGCCGGTGCGGCCCATCGCCTCGCTGACGGTGGCCACCCCGAACCCGGCCAGCGCCTCGACGTCCTTCGCGTCCGCCTTCGGCGGGTTGGTGACGATCACGCCGCTCACGCCAGCTCCTTCGCGATCTGCGGGAACGGCCGCATGAACGCCTCGGCCATGGTGGTGTGCGCCAGGCCCAGGTTCGGGCCCGCGTTGCGCTTGAGCTGGACGCCCCGGCGCACGGCGAGGTCGGTGTAGTAGTCCCACAGGTGCTGCTGGGCGGCCAGGCACTCCATCGCCCGGCGCTTGGTGTCCCACACCTCGGTGATGTCGAGCAGGACCTCCGGCCGGAAACCGCTCATCTCGGGCTGGTGCGGCTCGAAGTAGAAGACCGGCGGGGCGCCGATGATGTCGCCGTCGCCCGGGTAACCGATGGCCTGCGCCAGGATGCGGGCCTCGAGGGCCATGCGGTTGGCGGCCGGGTGATCACCGTTGTAGGGGTCCTCGGCCGGGTGGGTGAGCACGACGTCCGGCTGGACCTCGCGGTAGACGGCGACGAGCCGGTCGGTCAGCCCGGCCGAGGCGATCAGCGGGTAGTCGCCGGCGTCGAAGAAGCGGACCTCGGCACCGAGCACGGCGGCCGCCTTCTCCGCCTCCTGGCGGCGGATCGCCTTGATCTCCTCCAGCTTCCTGCCCTCGCGCCACGCCTTGGCCGACTCACCGCGCTCACCGAAGGTCAGACAGGCGATGGTGACCTGCTCACCGCGGGCGGCGGCCAGAGCGATGGCGCCGCCCGCCCGCCACACGAAGTCCCCGGCATGCGCGGTGACGACGAGGGTGGAACGTGGACGGGCGGGCGGGTTGGCCTGGGTCATTGCTCGAACTCCCGTTTTCCGGTGTGCGCCCGCCGTCGCACGTTCAGTCGCGCAGCGCCTCGATCACACTGGTGAGGTGCGCGCGGACGGCCGCCTCGGCCGCCTGCGGGTCCCTGGCCCTGATCGCCTCGATCATCGCCAGATGCTCCTTCAGGGAGTGCTGCGGACGGCCCGGCCGCAGCGCCAACTGGAAACGGTGACGCACCAGTTGGGCATTGAGCCGCTCCAGCAGGTCGACGGCGGTGCGCTGGCCGGAGAACTCGCGCACCTTGGCGTGCAGTTCCTGGTTGAGCTCGGAGTAGGTCACCGGCTCACCGTCGGCCACGGCCTTGGTCATCGCCGTGCCCAGCTCGGTCAGCTCGGCGAGCTGCTCGTCACTGGCCACGGCGGCGGCCTTGGCCGCGCACAGTCCTTCCAGGACCATGCGGCACTCGGTGATGGCGACCGCCTCCTCGACGGTCACCACCCGCACCCGCGAGCCGCGGTTACGGATCCGCTCGACGAGGCCCTGTGCCTCGAGATCGATGAGTGCGGCGCGGATGCTGGCCCGTGTCACACCGAACTGCTCGGCGAGCTCGTTCTCCACCAGTCGCTGTGCCGGTGCCATCTCGCCGTGCAGGATCGCCTGCCGCAGCCGCGCGAGCGCATGCCGTTTGGCCTGCTCCCCGGTGCTCGGACGGGCTTCGTTCGGCATCGCTGCCCTCCCTGAGTGAGTGCGTGTCGAACCTAAATCTAGCCAGACGAGATTGTCAACAATTTTGTGCGCCATATTGCGGATACAGTTAGTTGCTTGACTTAAGTAACAAGAATGTGCTTGCCTAAGTCAAGTAAGCCAGTGAGACCGGTGAAACCCCCTCTCCCACCCACCCCACAGAAGGCGAGCCTTCCCATGTCCACCATGAAGTCCGTCAGGACCGGCGCCCAGAACCACATCGACCTGGTCGACGTCGAACGTCCCGTGCCGGGCCCCAAGGACGTGCTGGTCAGGATCCGTGCCTGCGGGATCTGCGGCACCGACACCTTCTTCCTGCACATCGGTGGCATGCCGGTCGGGGCCGACGGCTCGATGCGGTCGATCCCGCTCGGGCACGAACCGGCCGGTGAGATCGTCGAGGTCGGCGGCGAGGTGACCGACCTCAAGGTCGGCGACCGGGTGGTGGTCAACCCGCAGGGGGTGCCCTCGGGGATCATCGGCTGCGGTGGCGAGCACGGGGCGATGAGCGAGTACCTGCTGCTGGAGGACGCCGAGATCGGCAGGACGGTCGCCGTCTTCCCGGACACCGTGCCCTTCGACGTGGCCGCGCTGAACGAGCCGATGGCCGTCGCCCGGCACTGCGTCAACCGCTCCGGGGCGCGGCCCGCCGACAAGGTCGTCGTCTTCGGCGCCGGGCCCATCGGCCTGGGCGCGACCATCTGGCTGAAACTGCGCGGCGTCCAGCACGTGGTCGTCGCCGACGTCATCCCCGAACGGCTGGAGACCGCGCTGGCCGTCGGCGCCGACGCCGTCATCAACTCCGCCACCGAAGACGTCACCGCCCGCCTGACCGAACTGCACGGCGAGGCCGTCAACGCCCTGGGCCAGCCGCGGGCCGGCACCGACATCTACATCGACGCCGCCGGAGTCGCCGCCGTCTTCGACGCCACCGTCGACGCCGCCAAATGGGGAGCGAAGCTCGTCATGGTCGCCGTGCAGAAGAAGGGGGCGGACATCGATCTCGGCGGCATGCTGCGCAGCGAGCTGACGCTCATCGCATCCCAGGGGTATCCGACGGAGATCTTCGAGGTGACGCCGGAGATCGTCGAGCATCACGAGCGGTTCGCGAAACTGGTCAGTCACCGGGTGCCGTTCACGGAGGTGGAGCGGGCGTTCGCGCTCGCCATGACGCCGGGCGCGGCGGAGAAGGTCGTCGTCACGTTCGACGCGTGACACCGACCGGCGCGCCTCGAACGAGGAACCCCGACTGCCGCACCCACGGCCGCCGTTCGCCCATCGGGACGGCGGCCGTCAGGATCGTCCGTCCGGGGGAAGTCCTGGACGAGGCTCCGCTTGACGGCCGGCGTGGGGACACGGAGTCCGGGTGGACCGGTCGCCGGCGTCCCGGGGTCAGCCGAACCAGACGACCAGCCGCACCTGCTCGTCGCCGTACTCGGCCGCGAGGCCCCGCATGGCGCTCCACACCTGGGACCAGCACCCCTCGTTCGGCGGCGCGAGCATCCGGGCCGTGAGCAGGACCGGCCGGTACACCGCGTCGTCCACCCGCACCTGGCCGCCGGGCGGCCACTCCGCGGGGGCGAGCAACAGGTCTCCCCCGCCGAAGGTCCTGGCCGCCGCCTCGCGCAGGCCGGGAGTCACCCGCACCACCTCGTCGCCCTCCGGGCCGCGTCTGAGCGCCCGGTTCCAGGCGGGCCGGGCGGCGAGCGGCGCGTCCCAGTCCACGGCGCGGACCTCGGCCCAGGTGGCGTAGGTGTGGCTGTACTGGTAGTCGCCGACCGCCGCCTCCCGCACCTCCTCCGAGAGGTCGTCCGGGATCCCGCGCTCGGCGAAGAGCGGGCGCTCCACGTCGCCCGTTCCGCGCACGCCGAACAGGCACTCCCAGGCGTCGTAGTCCCGCGGAGGCCTGAGGTCCAGCAGATCGGCCTCGATCTGCCAGCGTCCGTCTGCCGATCTGCTCTCGATGGCGCCGTCGATGTCCGTCCCCACGGGGGAGGACCTTACAGTGAACCGGGTCACTTGATGACGGCATTGGCGAGCACGACGACGAAGCCCAGCAAGGCGTCCCCCACGCCGGTGAGGGCCGACACCGGCCAGGAGCGGCGCGACCAGCGGGCGGTGACCAGGCCGAGGGTGAACAGCAGCACGATGTTCAGTACGAACGCCGCGTACTCCACGCCCTTCGGCGGCCACCAGCCCCAGCCGGCGCCCGCGAGCAGCAGCACCGTCGGCAGGACGGCCGTGACCAGCGGCCATTCGTCGGCGAGGGTGCGCACGGCGTCCCAGCGGCGGTGCGGTTCGCGTTCGGCGATGTAGTGGGCGTAGCCGTGCGCGAGGGCGGAGGCCAGCGCGGTCACCAGCAGCCACAGGGCGTCGTAGCGGCGGCTGGCGCGGGAGGTGTGGCCGTACTGGGAGAGGGCCGCGACCATGGAGCAGGCCAGGACCGAGCCGTAGACACCGCCGAACAGGACGGTCTCGCGGGTGTCGTGCCGGTGCGGCCCGGAGGCGGCCGCCGTGCTCTGCGCCATGCCCTCCACGATCACCCGGTGGCGTGGGGCTCGCCAGTCGCGACGATGTGTCCCCTCACCTGGGCGGATACCGCACACACTGTCCACGGCCCGACGCCCCCGGGGCTCGCTAGGGTCGCCGCATGACCCACAGTTTCGTCGTGAACGTCCCGGACGCCGAGCTCGAGCCCGAGCCCCTCGCCCCGGAGCAGATCGTGTCCGGGACGCCGGAGGTGACCGGGAAGGTCGTCTGGGAGTCGGCGGACGGCCGGCAGCTCCGCGGGATCTGGCAGATCACCCCGGGTGTGGTCACCGACACCGAGGCGGACGAGCTGTTCGTGGTGGTCAGCGGCTCGGCGACCATCGAGGTCGAGGACGGGCCGACGCTGACGGTGGGGCCCGGGGACATGGCCGTCCTGCGCGCGGGCGACCGGACGAGGTGGACCGTGCACGAGACGTTGCGCAAGGCGTACGCCATCACTCTGTGAGCATCCGTACGCCCTTGACCAGAGCGTCCACGACGTGGTGCGGTGGCGTGTCGGGGAGCTCCGGGTCCCAGCCGCCGGAGCGCACCGTCCGGGCGGAGAGCGGGAGTTCGACCTGGACGCCGCCCCGGCGGGTCAGGTTCACCGGATTGCGGGCATGCAGCCCGCGCAGCGAGCGCGGGATCTCGTCGAGGTCGGTGACCGGGTCGAACTCCGGTCGCAGGGCGCTCAGCCCGGAGGCGAGCAGCCGCGCCGCGGGCCGGTTGCCGCCGCCGAGGAAGACCGAGCGCGGTGTCGCCGGTCGCATGTGGCCGTGCAGGGAGACCGTGACCGAGACGTGGTCCAGGAAGGTTTTCAGCAGCGCGCAGTGCTCCACCGCCATGCGCGGGGAGGGGATGTGCACCGGCCGGCGCGCACCGGGCTGGGTGAAGACCAGGCTGGTGGCGCCGCAGCGGCCCGCGACCGACCGCGCGAGCTCGGCCGTACCGCCCTCGTTGCTGCCGTGCAGGGCGAGCAGTCCGATCTCGCCGCCCACTGTCAGGGTGGCGAGCAGCCGGACTCCCTCGATCTCCACCTCTTCGGTCACTGCGGTCACGCGCGGCCTCAACTCGTCGCCTGCGGGGGCATGTTGTACGGGGTGACGACCTGGATCGCGGACGGCAGGGTGGGTCCGGCGGGCGGCAGGGCGTCATGGGCGCGCATGACGATGTGGCAGGCCTCGCGCATGTCCTGGCGCAGGTCGTGGTGGAGGACGGCGGAGAGGCGGTGCTCGCGCAGCAGGCGGGTGTTGTCGTGGTCGAGGTCGTGCGCGACGAAGACGGCGCACTCCCGGCCCAGGTCCTCGAAGGCGCGCAGGGTGGCGATGTTGCCGCCGCCGATGGAGTAGACGGCCCGGATGTCCGGGTCGCGTTCCAGCGCGGCCCGTACGAGGTCGTACTGGGTGGCGTCCAGCCCCTGGCCCTCGGCGATCTCGACCAGCGCGCGCTCGGGGTGACGGGCGCGCATGACGCCCCGGAAGCCCATCTCGCGCTCCTCCTCGTTGCGGAAGAAGCCGCTGCTGAGGCTGGTGAGGACGTTGCCGGGCCGGTCGCCGAGCCACTGGCCCATCAGGTACGCGGCGGTCGCGCCGGCCGCCCGGTTGTCGATGCCGACATAGCCGAGACGGGCGGTCGCGGGCAGGTCGGTGACGAGCGTGACGACGGGGATGCCGGCCTCGGCGAGGCGGGCGACGGCGGCGGTGATCTCGGGGACGTCCGGTGCCTTGAGGATCACGCCCTGCGAGCCGCGCCGGGCGATCCGGTCCAGGATCCGCGTCAGCTCCACCACCGGGCCGGTCTCGCGGAAGTGGAAGCGGGAGCGCACGACCGCGGGGTGCAGCGAGGGCAGTTCGGCCTCCAGGGCGGCGCGCACGGCGGTGGAGAACCGCTCGGGGGTCTGCATCACTATGTCGATCATGAAGGTGCGGCCGAGCAGCCTGACCTGGGTGCGCTGGCGGTCCAGGTCGGCGATGGCCTGCCGGACCTCCCGCACGGTGGACTCGCGCACCCCGCCCCGGGCGTTGAGGACCCGGTCCACCGTCGCCTCGCTCAGGCCCGCCTGACGTGCGATCTCCCGGATCGGGAAGGGATGGCCCATGCGGTGACTCCTCGGGTCTCCTTGAGGGGTTTTTGATGGCCGCCTGCTGGTTGTTCGACGGGTTTGTGCTGACAAGAATGGCAGCGCTGAGTCGCCCCTGTCACCGAGAGGACGCAGATGTCCTTCACCGCCGTACACCGCCGTGCCTGGCTGTCCGAGCAGGACTGCGACCTCGAATCCTTCCGCGCGCTGATCGAGCGGACGGCCGATCCCGCCGACTATCCGCACGCCTGCGGGGTGGAGCGGAACGTCCTGCTGTACGACGCCGGGCGCCTCGGTGCGGCCCGGGACCGCCGGGACATCCAGGAGGAGCTGGTCAGGGCGCTCAGCGACGGCCCCGGCGTCGTGGTGTTCCGTGGGGCGTTCCCGGACGGGGCGGTGGTCGACCGGCTCACCGAGGTGTTCGACGCGCTGATCCGCGAGCAGTACGCGGCGGGCGCGACGGCCGGCGACCACTTCGCCAAGCCCGGTGCGAACGAGCGGGTGTGGAACGCGCTGGAGAAGGCGGCCCTCTACGACCCGGCTGCCTTCGCCGACTACTACGCCAACCCCGTGCTCGCCCTGGTCTCGGAGGCCTGGCTGGGCCCCGGCTATCAGGTGACCTCGCAGGTCAACGTGGTCAACCCGGGCGGTCTCGCGCAGACCGCGCACCGCGACTACCACCTCGGCTTCCTCTCCGACGAGGCCGCCGCGGCGTATCCGGCGCATGTGCACCGCCTCTCCCCCGTGCTCACCCTGCAGGGCGCGGTCGCGCACCGCGACATGCCGGTCGAGTCGGGGCCGACGCTGTACCTGCCCTTCTCGCAGACGTACGAGCCGGGCTACCTGGCCTGGCGGCGGCCGGAGTTCCAGGCGTACTTCAAGGAGCACCACGTCCAGCTCCCGCTCGCCAAGGGCGACGCCGCCTTCTTCAACCCGGCGCTGTTCCACGCCGCCGGCACCAACCGCACCACGGACGTACGGCGCATGGCCAACCTGCTCCAGGTGTCCTCGGCCTTCGGGCGCGCGATGGAGACCGTGGACCGGGAGGCGGTGGCGAACGCCGTCTACCCGGTGCTGCTGCGGCGCAAGGCGGACGGCGCCGACACGGCCTGGCTGGAGAACGTGATCGCCGCCGGCGCCGAGGGCTACCCCTTCCCCACCAACCTCGACAGCGACCCGCCGGTGGACGGCCTCGCCCCGCCCTCGCAGGCGGACGTCGTACGCCAGGCGCTGAGCCTGGGCTGGACCCCGCGGACGCTGCGGGACGCGCTCCGGGCCGGCGCCGAGCGGCGCACGAGCTGAAAGGACACCGGACACCCATGGGACTTCTCGACGACAAGGTCGTCCTCGTCAACGGCGGCAGCCAGGGCGTGGGCGCCGCCATCGCGCGGGCCGCCGTGCGCGAGGGGGCCGTGGTGGCCGTGACCGGCCGGCGGCCGGAGCCGGGCGAGGCGCTGGTCGCCGAACTGGCGGGGGCCGGCGGCAAGGCGATGTTCGTGCGCGCCGACCTCGCGGACGCCGGGCAGGCCAAGGCCGCCGTCCAGGACGTGGTCGCCGCGTACGGGCGGATCGACTGCCTGGTCAACTCCGCGGGACTCACCTCCCGAGGCACCCTCCTCGACACCACGCCGGAGCTGTTCGACCAGCACATCGCGATCAACCTCAAGGCACCGTTCTTCGCCATGCAGGCCGCCGTCGCGGACATGGTCGCCCGCAAGGCGCCCGGCACGGTCGTCAACATCATCACCTCCTCGGCACACGGCGGGCAGCCCTTCCTCGCCCCGTACGTCGCCGCCAAGGCCGGTCTGGTCGGCCTGACCCGCAACGCCGCCCACGCCCACCGCTTCGACCGGGTCCGCATCAACGGCCTGAACATCGGCTGGACGGCGACCGAGGGCGAGGACGCCACGCAGAAGGCCTTCCACGGCGCCGGCGACGACTGGCGCGAGCAGGCCGCGGCCAGGCTGCCGATGGGCAAGCTGGGCCAGCCCGACGAGATCGCCGACTTCGTGGTCTTCCTGCTGTCGGACCGCTCGGGCGTGGTGACCGGATCGGTGATCGACTGGGACCAGAACGTCCTCGGCGGCCTCGACTGACAGCCTCCCCCTCCGTCGGCCGCAACCGCTCACCGGTCTCTCCTCCGCCCACGACAACCGCTCACCGACCTCCCCTCCGCTCGCAAGAACCGTTCAAGGAGCTGCAACCGTCATGCGTATCGGCATTCTCGGCCTCGGCCGTATCGGCGCCTTCCACGCCGAGACCCTCTCCGGGCTCGACGTGGTCGAGTCGCTCGTCCTCACCGACCCGTTCGCGGACGCCGCCAAGTCCGCCGCGGAGCGGTTCGGCGGCGAGGTCGTGGACTCGCCGGAGGCCCTGCTGGCCGCCGGTGTCGACGGCATCGTGGTCGCCGCCGCGACGGACGCCCACCCCGGGCTGATCCTGGCGGGCGTCGAGGCCGGCATCCCCGTCTTCTGCGAGAAGCCGGTGGCCAGGACGATGGCCGAGGGCGTGCGGGTGCTCAAGGCGGTCGAGGGCACGGACGTGCCGATCCAGATCGGCTACAACCGCCGCTTCGACGCCGGTTTCGTCGCCGCCCGCGCGGCCGTGCGTGGCGGTGAGCTGGGCACCCTGCACACCGTGCGCTCGACCACCCTGGACCCGGCGCCGCCGCCGGCCGCCTACATCGCCGCCTCCGGCGGCATCTTCCGCGACTGCAGCGTGCACGACTTCGACATCATCCGCTGGGTGACCGGCCGCGAGGTGGTCGAGGTGTACGCCGTCGGCGGCAACCGGGGCGCCGAGTACATCAAGGAGGCGGGCGACGCCGACACCACCGGCGCGATCCTCACCCTCGACGACGGCACCATCTGCGTGGTGTCCAACTCCCGCCACAACGCCCGGGGTTACGACGTCCGCATGGAGATCCACGGCTTCAAGGACTCCATCGCGGTGGGCCTGGAGGACAAGCTCCCGCTGCGCTCGGTCGAGCCCGGCGTGACCTTCCCTGCCGGCACTCCGCACGACTTCTTCATGGACCGCTTCACGGAGGCCTACCGCGCCGAACTCACCGCGTTCACGGAGGTCGTGGCCGGGAGGATCCCCTCGCCGTGCACGATCGCGGACGCCCTGGAGGCCGGCTGGATCGCCGACGCCTGCACGCTGTCCCTGCACGAGCACCGCCCGGTGACGATCGCCGAGGTCCGCGCCCGCTGACGGGCGCCGGCACGGCTTCACTGTTCCGGGTGCCGACCGGCGTCAGGCGCCCGGAACACCCTCGCGTCTCTCCCCGTATGAGCAAGGGATGGATCACGTCCCGCCTACCGAGGAGCGACGACCATGAACCCCGGCCAGCAGCCGATGTCCCCGCCGTACGAAGGCACCGCCCGGCACCGCAGCGCGGTGGTCGTCGGCGCCGGACCGAGCGGCCTCGCGATCGCCCGGGAACTGGAGCGCGCCGGGCACCGCGTGACCGTGCTGGAGGAGCAGGACACCGTGGCCGGGAAGTGCCACAGCGTCGACGTCGACGGGCACGCCTACGACCTCGGCGGCCACATCTGCACCCCCATGTACGAGCGGACCGCCAAGCTGGTGGCCGAGCTGGGCGTCGAGACCGAGCGCACCAGCCGCTACCGCGTCCTCGACGCCGAGGGCAGCGAGGCCGCCCGGCAGGCCATGGCGTTCCTGCGCGACGACGCCCTCCCGCGCTACCGGGCCCTGCGCGCACGGGAGTTCCCGCACATCGCCGAACCCGGGCTCGCCCACTCCGCCCGGGCCCTGGCCGCCCCGGTCGGCGCATGGCTGGCCGAGCACGGACTGCGGTCCATGGCCGAGTCGTTCGGCACCGGGTACACGGCCGCCGGGTACGGCTATCTCGACGACGACGTGCCGGCGTTGTACTTCGTCAAGTACGCCGAGATGACCGGGCTGTTGTCCAGTAGGCCCCAACTCCTGGGCCATGCGGGCGCGTTCACCGTCGTGGGCGGGTTCGGCGCACTGTGGCGGCGGGTCGCCGACGAGCTGAAGGACGTGCGGTGCGGGGTGCGCGTGGTGGCGGTCGAGCGGCACGCCGAGGGGGTACGGGTGCACACCGACTCCGGGCCGGTGTCGGCGGACGCGCTGGTGCTGGCCGTCCCGCTGGACCGGATCCTGCCGGTCCTGGACGCCACCGAGGAGGAGCGCGACCTCGCCGGACGCGTCCGCTCCAACGCCTACCACACCACCCTCGCCTCCGCCCCGGGCCTGCCCGAGGACGCCTTCTACTTCCTCGGCCGGCACACCGCGAGCCGCGAGGCGATGGGCCACTGCGTCTCGTACCACCACCGCTACCCGGGCAGCGACGTGCGGACGTTCTACTCCTACGGCCGTCCCGAGAAGGTATCCGCGCTGCTGCGCGAGGACGTCGCCGCCCTCGGCGGGCGGCTGGAGCAGGTGCATCTGCGGCGCGCGTGGGCGTTCATGCCGCACTTCGGCAGCGCCGACCTCGCCGACGGCGCTCTGGACCGGCTGGAGGCGCTGCAGGGCCGGGCGAACACGTACCACGTGGGCGGTCTGCCCGCCTTCGAGCTGATCGAGTCCACGGTGGCCCACGCCCAGGACCTCGCCCGCCGGCACTTCCCACCGGCACACTGAACCCGCAGCAACGGATCAAGGAGGCACACCCGTCATGAGCGAAGCGGTCGCGGAACCCCTGCGCATCGGCGTCCTGGGCGCCGCGCGGATCACCGAGCGCGCCCTGATCGACCCGGCCCGCGCCGCCGGGCACCGCCTCGTCGCGGTGGCCGCCCGCGACCGGTCCCGCGCCGAGGCCTTCGCCGCCGACCACGGCGTGGAGCGGGTCGTGGACTCCTACGCCGACCTGCTCGCCGACCCCGAGGTCGAGGTCGTCTACAACCCGCTCGCCAACGGCATGCACGGCCCGTGGAACCTCGCCGCCCTCGCGGCCGGCAAGCACGTCCTGAGCGAGAAGCCGTCGGCGAGCAACGCCGAGGAGGCCACCGAGGTGCGGGAGGCGGCCGCGAAGGCCGGGACGGTGTTCATGGAGGCCTTCCACTACCTCTTCCACCCCGTCACCCGGCGCCTGCACGAGATCGTGGAGAGCGGCGAGATCGGCGAGCTGCGCCGGGTGGAGACGCTGGTCGCGATCCCCGCTCCCCCGGACACCGACCCCCGCTGGTCCCTCGCCCTCGCGGGCGGCGCCGTGATGGACCTGGGCTGCTACAGCCTGCACGCCGTGCGGATGCTGGCCCCCTGGGCGGGCGGCGCCCCGCGCCTGGTCTCCGCGCGGGGCGGCGAACGGGCGGGGGCGCCGGGCGTCGACGAGTGGCTGGACGCCGAGCTGGAGTTCCCGGGAGGGGCGACCGGCTCGGCCCGTTGTCACATGGCGTACGACGAGCTGGAGATGAGCTGCCGGATCGTCGGCACCGAGGGCGAGGTGAGCGCCCCGAACTTCGTGCTGCCGCAGCTGGACGACCGGGTGGTGGTCCGGTCGGCGCGGGGCGAGCGGACCGAGCGGCTGGGCACCCGGTCCTCGTACACGTACCAGCTGGAGGCGTTCGCGGCGCGGGTGCGCGGCGGTGCCCCGCTGCCGCTGGGTCCGCAGGACGCGGCGGCGACGATGACGCTGATCGACGCCTGCTACCGGGCGGCGGGGTTCGAGCCGCGGCCGCGCACCGTGATCGGCGGCTGAGATGGGGGCCGTCATCACGCCCGCCCGGATCACCGACATCCGGCAGGTGCTGGCGGATCACGCCCGCTACTGGGGCGGGCGTGACCTGCGGGCGCTCCATCTGCTGCCGCTGGTGCACGAGTTCGGGGAGACCTGTCTCGTGGCCCGCTCGGACGAGGGCGTCCTCGGCTATCTGATCGGTTTCGTCACGCCCGGCGGCACGGGGTACGTGCATCTGGTCGCGACGCGGGACGACGCCCGGGGCGCGGGGCTGGGACGCGCGTTGTACGAGGCGTTCGCCGAGGCCGCGGGGCGGCAGGGCGCGGTACGGCTGAAGGCGATCACGTCGGTGGGCAACGAGGGCTCGATCGCCTTCCACCGCAGCCTGGGTTTCGGCGTGCGCGTCGAGGAGGAGTACAACGGGCCCGGTCAGCCGCGGGTGGTGTTCACCCGCGCGCTCGGCTGACCCGGTACAGCGGCGGCCGTTCCACCAGTTCCACGGGTACCCGGCCGCCGTCCTCCAGGGACCGTACGCCCGCCTCGCACACGGCCGCGACGGCGTAGCCGTCCCACACGCCGGGCCCGGTGACCTCGCCGCGGCGGGTGGCGTCGACCCAGGCCTGGACCTCGCGGTCGTAGGCGTCGGCGAAGCGTTCGACGAAGTCCTGGGCGATGGTGCCTCCCCAGCGGCCGGCCATGTTGGTGACCAGGGCGTGGCCGTCGCCGACGCGGGCCGTGCCGCGTTCACAGACCATCTCGGCCTGGACCTGGTAGCCGAAGCCGCAGTTGACGAAGATCTCGACGTCGACGACGACGCCGCCGTCGGTCTCGAACACCACGAACTGCGGGTCCTGCACCGCGTCCGGGGCGTTCGCGGAGGGGGTGGGTCGCAGCACCGTGACCGAGGTGATCTCCTGGTCCAGGAGCCAGCGGGTCACGTCCATCTCGTGCACCACGGAGTCGTTGATCAGCATCTCGCTGGTCCAGCCGGGCGGGCTGGCGACGTTGCGGTGCCGGTTGTGCAGCAGCAACGGCCGGCCCAACTGCCCTGTCTGCAGTAGGGCCTTGAGCCGCTGGTACTCGGCGTCGTAGCGCCGCATGAAGCCGACCTGGACCCGGCGGTGGCCGAGGCGCTGCTCGGCCTCCATGACGCGCAGGGCGGAGGCCGTGTCCGGGGTGAGGGGCTTCTCGCACAGCACCGGCAGATCGCGCTCCAGCGCCGCCAGCAGGGCCGCCTCGTGGGCGGGCCCCGGGGAGGCGATGAGCACGGCGTCGACGTCGGCCGCCGCCATCGCCGCGGCCGGGTCGGTGTGGGCTGTGCAGCCGTCGACGCGGGCGGCGACGGCCTTGGCGCGTTCCGCGTCGACGTCCACGACCGCACTCACCCGGGCCCCGCTGGTGACCTCCTGGATACGGCGGACATGGTCGGCGCCCATCTTCCCGGTGCCGATGACGGCGACGCGCAGCGTTTCGTGCCGGGCCATGGTCGTCCCCTCCGGGTGGTCAGGCGCCGCAGGACCTCAGGAACTTGCGGGTGCGCACCGCGATGGGCAGCGGCTTGTCCGGCTCGCACGGGTACATGTCCTGCTCGACGATGGCGAACAGCTCCACGCCGAGCTTCTGCGCCGCCTCCAGCACCGGCCCCAACTCCGGTACGCCGGAGGGCGGTTCGCACATCACACCGCGCGCCACGGCGGGCCCGAACGGAGTGCCCTCGGCCTGTACCCCGGCCAGGATCTCCGGGTCGACCTGCTTGAGGTGCAGATAGCCGATCCGCTCGCCGTAGGTCTCGATCAGCTTGACGCTGTCCCCGCCGCAGTAGGCGTAGTGCCCGGTGTCCAGGCACAGGTTGACCAGCTCGGAGTCGGTCGAGTCGAGGAAGCGCTCGACGTGGTCCTCGGTGTCGACGTGGGTGTCGGCGTGCGGGTGCACGACGATGTCGAGACCGTAGGCCTCCTTCACCTCGTACCCGAGCCGCTCCATGCCCTTGGTCAGGTACGCCCACTGCTCGCCGGTCAGCTCCGGCGGTTCGAGGATCTCGGCGGTCTTGTCGTCCCGCCAGAAGGACGGGATGACGACCAGGTGCCGGGCACCCATCGCCTGGGTGAGCGCGGCGACCTGGCTGACGTGCTCCCAGGTGGCGTCCCAGACGGAGGGGCCGCGGTGCAGGCCGGTGAAGACGGTGCCGGCCGACACCTTCAGGTCCCGCTTGGCGATCT
Organism: Streptomyces griseorubiginosus; assembly: GCF_017614965.1. Classification (GTDB taxonomy): domain Bacteria; phylum Actinomycetota; class Actinomycetes; order Streptomycetales; family Streptomycetaceae; genus Streptomyces; species Streptomyces griseorubiginosus_B. The sequence continues at coordinate 36,002 of NZ_WVUG01000058.1, forward strand.
CCTCGGTGAGCCGGGCCGGGTCGGTCGGCAGATAGCCGTACGGCCCCAGCTCGATCCACGGGTAGCCGGCCTCGGCGACCTCGTCCAGGAAGCGTTCCCAGGGCACCTGCTGCGGGTCGTCCGGGAACCAGACGCCCCAGGAGTCGGGCGCCGAGCCGACGCGGATGCGGTCCAGGGCGCCGGCCATGTCAGGCCTTCCCTTCCGGACCCGCCGCGACGGGTGCGGTGAGGTCCCCCTCTTCGGGGAGTTCCTCGACGTCGACGCCGCGGACCTGGCTGAGTTCGTGTTTGAGGGCGGCGAGTTCGGCGCCGCCGGCCATGTGGTTGGTGAGTT
>NZ_WVUG01000590.1 GCF_017614965.1 Streptomyces griseorubiginosus
TATCGCACGGGGGATCTGGTGCGCTGGACGGCGGGCGGGGAGCTGGAGTACCTGTCCCGGGTCGACGACCAGGTCAAGCTGCGTGGGTTCCGTATCGAGCTGGGGGAGATCGAGGCCGTCCTCGCCGGGCAGGAGGGCGTCGCCCAGGCGGCGGTCCTGGTGCGGGAGGACCGGCCGGGCGACAAACGCCTGGTCGCCTATCTCGTCCCGGGCGCAGCCCAGCAGAGCAGTACAACTCAGCTCCGGGAACGGCTCGCGGCCCAGCTGCCGGATTACATGGTGCCGTCGGCGTTCGTGACCCTGGACGCCTTCCCGCTGACCCCGAACGGGAAGCTGGACCGCCGTGCCCTGCCGGCTCCGGACTACGGGGCGCGGTCGGACGGCGGCAGGTCGCCGCGCTCGCCGCGCGAGGAGATCCTGTGCACCCTGTTCGCCGAAGTCCTCGGCCTGGAGTCGGTCACCATCGACGACGACTTCTTCGCCCTGGGCGGCCACTCCCTGCTCGCCACCAAACTCGTCAGCCGCATCCGCACCGTCCTCGACACCGAGGTACCCGTACGCCGGCTGTTCGAGGCGTCCACGGTCGCTGAACTCACCGCCGTCCTCGACACCTCGTCCGCGGCGCGCGGCCGTGTGGTCCCCGCACCGCGACCGGCCCGGGTGCCGCTCTCGCTCGCTCAGCAGCGACTGTGGTTCCTGCACGGTTTCGAGGGACCCAGCGCGACCTACAACCTGCCCGTCGCCCTGCGGTTGAAGGGAGCACTGGACCGGGAGGCCCTTCGCCTGGCCCTGGCCGACGTGGTCACCCGGCACGAGAGCCTGCGCACCGTCTTCGGCGAGGACGCCGAGGGCCCGTACCAGATAGTTCTGGGCTCCGCGGAGGCGGAGATCGCGGTGACCGCCACGGACGAGGAGCACCTGCACGAAGAACTGGACCGCGCCTCTCGCGCACCGTTCGAGCTGACCACTGAACCGCCCTTGCGTGTCCGGTTGTTCGAGCTGGGCGACGAGGAGTTCGTCCTCCTCGTCGTCGTCCACCACATAGTGGGCGACGCCTGGTCGATGGGCCCCTTGGCGCGTGATCTCACGTCCGCGTACGCGGCCCGGGTGCGGGGCGCGGCTCCTGAGTGGGCGCCGCTGCCGGTGCAGTACGCCGACTACAGCCTGTGGCAGCGCGAGGTGCTCGGCTCCGAGGACGACCCCGACAGCGAGATAAGCCGCCAACTCTCCTACTGGAGGCATGAGTTGGCCGATCTGCCCGCAGAGCTGCCCCTGCCGTTCGATCGCCCGCGACCGGCGGTGGCCTCCTACCGCGGCGACCGCATCGAGTTCGAACTGCCCGGGGACGTGTACGACGGTCTGGCACGCGTGGCCCACGAGGGCCGTTCCAGCCTGTTCATGGTGCTCCAGGTGGCGCTCGCCGCGCTGCTGTCGCGGTTGGGTGCGGGGACGGACATCCCGCTGGGGACGCCGATCGCGGGTCGTACGGATGACGCGCTGGATGAGCTGGTCGGGTTCTTCGTGAACACGCTGGTGCTGCGTACGGACGTCTCGGGTGATCCGACGTTCGGGGAGTTGCTGGAACGGGTGCGTGCGGCGGATCTTTCGGCGTACGCGCATCAGGATCTGCCGTTCGAGCGGCTGGTGGAGGCGGTCAACCCGGAGCGCTCGCTCGCCCGGCACCCCCTCTTCCAGACCATGCTCACCCTGAACAACACGGAACAGGGTGCCGCCTCCGCTGTCGCCTCCCTGCCCGGCCTCGAGGTCGACAGCCTGACGGTCGGCGTCGGCGTGGCCAAGTTCGACCTGTCCTTCCGACTCGCGGAACGCCGTCCCTCGGCGGCCACGGAGTCCGCCACTCTGACCGGTGCGCTGGACTACAGCACCGACCTGTTCGATCGCGCCACCGCGCAGAGCATCGTCGACCGCTTCACCCGCGTCCTCACCGCCCTGGCCCAGGATCCGACTCGTCGGGTCTCTGAGGTGGATGTGTTGGGGGTGGGGGAGCGGGAGTTGGTGTTGTCGTGTCT
>NZ_WVUG01000591.1 GCF_017614965.1 Streptomyces griseorubiginosus
GGGGCGGGTGGAGGGTGCGGTCCTCGGTGATCCGCGGCAGCATGTCGATCTTGACCGCCGCGCCCGGAAACCGGCCCTCCGCGCCCTGCGCCCCCAGGTGGAGCAGTTGCCGTACCCCGCAGGCGGCCACCTCGGGGTCGGTCCATTCGTGACCCTCCGCGCACTCCAGGTGCGCCTCGCGCCCGCGGGCCACCAGGGTCAGCCCCGTCGTGCGACCGCAGCGGGGGCAGTACAGCGGCTCCTCCAGTACGTCGTCGATCAGATCCCCGTATTTGGCCACGACGATCTCCCCGCCGACCGACACGCGGACCAGTCCCTGCACGTCACGTCCCTTCGAGCGGACCGCTGGACCACTGTCCTACCCGAGCGGCGGGCGAATATCCGCTCCCGCGCTGTCGGCGACCCCTGCGTGGCAGGGCCGGGCCCGGGATCACCCCGGTGCACCGTCCTGTCGTACCCGCGCGACGAGGCTTGTCGGGCGGGTGCGCAGGACGACCTCGACGGAGGAGAGGGCGAAGCGGACCGCGCCGGTCAGGACGCCGTCGTCGCCGAGGGCGGACAGCTGCCAGTGCGGCGGATCGACCAGCAGTGTGTGCGCGTGGCGGCGGGCGGCCGCCAGCAGGATGTCGGCGGCGGCAGCGGTCTCGGGAGTGGGGAACTGGCTGGTGCCGATGACGACCAGGGCCGGGTCGAGGGCGAGGAGCACCGGGGCGATGCCTTCGGCGAGCCGTCGGCCGTACGACTCGACGGCGTTGACGGCGTCCGCCTCTCCGGCCGCGGCGGCCGTCACGACGGCGGCGGGCAGGGGTTCCAGGCCGGGGGTGTCCGGTGAGCCGAGGGAGTCTGAGGTGCCGGGCGGGCCCGGGAAGCGGATGAAGCCGATCTCTCCGGCTGCTCCGTGGTGACCTCGCAGCAGTCGGCCGCCGGTGATGACTCCGGCGCCGAGGCGCTCGCCGAGCAGCACGAACACCATCTCGTCGACCATCGCGCCGGTTGACTCTCGGCCCGGGTCGGGCTGCGGTTCCTCCTCTTGCCGGCGCGTCGAGGAGTCCGCGGGTCGCTCGGCCGCGGTCGTGGCCCGACGTCCTCCAGACGGCGACTCGGCGGCCGGTCGTTCGCCTGCGCCCTCCTCCTCGACCCGCACAGCGGGCGAGGCCCGGCCGACTCCTCGCCACTGTTCGCCGAGGGCGGCGAGGTTGGCGTCGTTCTCCACGGCGACCGGGCAGTGCAGGTGGTCGCGGAGGATGCCGGCGATGTCGGTGTCGGCCCAGGTGGGGAGGTTGTCGGCCTGGCGGACGCGGGCGTTGGCGCGGTCGACGAGCCCGGGGGTGCCGACGGTCGCGGCCCAGACCCGGGCCGCGTCGGCTCCGGCCTCGGCCATGGCTTCCTCGATCACTTCCGTGACCGCGCGGGCCCGGGCCGCGCCGGTGAGGTCGGCGCGGACCCTCCGGCGCCGCACCGCGACGGGTTCGCCGTCGAGGTCGGCCAGGCAGACGGTGAGGGACCGCGGGCGGACGTCGACGCCGACGACGAATCCGGCGTGCGCCCGGAAGCGGAAGCGGCGGGCCGGGCGGCCGGGCGAGCGCTGGCCGCGGGCGGACAGGGCGGGTGCGACCTCGATCAGTCCGCAGTCGGCGAGTTCCTCGGTGATCGCCTCGACCGTGGGGCGGGAGAGGTTGGTGGCCCTGGCCAGTTCGGACAGGCGCGGGTGCGGGTCCGCCGAACGTACGACGGCGAGCACGGCCGCGGCGTTGGTCGCCCGCAGATCCGCCACCGCGACCACGGCCGGTGCGCTCGGTGCCGCCGGCTGCGCGGCTCCGCTCAGCGGCCAGACGGCCTCCGGGTCCGGTTGCGCCACTGCCACCTCCTCGTACCTCGTGACGTCTTGACGCCCCACGGCGCCATGCTGATTATAAAACGCAACTGCTTTATTAAAAGCCTTGTGCAGTGCTCGACCCTGCGCAGCTTCCGCCTTCCCACGGCCTCCGCCCCGGACCGGCCTTCCTCGCGGCGGCTCGCGGGCGTCGT
>NZ_WVUG01000592.1 GCF_017614965.1 Streptomyces griseorubiginosus
CCCCCACCGCCCTCCGACAAGAAGCTCGCCGCCGAGCCCGCCCGGCACGACGACACCCGCGAGCAGTTCTACTTCGTCATGCCGGACCGTTTCGCCAACGGCGACACCGGCAACGACAAGGGCGGTCTGACCGGCTCACGCCTGTCCACCGGCTACGACCCCAGCGACAAGGGGTTCTACCAGGGCGGCGACCTCAAGGGCCTGACCCGGCGCCTCGACTACATCAAGGGTCTCGGGACCACCGCCATCTGGATGGCCCCGATCTTCAAGAACAGGCCGGTGCAGGGCACCGGGAGCAACGCCTCGGCCGGCTACCACGGCTACTGGATCACCGACTTCACCCAGGTCGACCCGCACTTCGGCACCAACAAGGACCTTCAGACCCTGGTCTCGAAGGCGCACGCCAAGGGCATGAAGGTCTTCTTCGACGTCATCACCAACCACACCGCCGACGTCGTCGACTACAAGGAGAAGTCCTACGACTACCTCTCCAAGGGCGCCTTCCCCTATCTGACCAAGGACGGACGGCCCTTCGACGACGCCGACTACGCGGACGGGAAGAAGACGTTCCCGGCCGTCTCCAGTGCCTCGTTCCCGCGCACGCCCACGGTCACCAGCCGGTCGAAGGTCCCCTCCTGGCTCAACGACCCGACGATGTACCACAACCGCGGCGACTCGACCTTCGCCGGGGAGTCCGCGACCTACGGCGACTTCTCGGGCCTGGACGACCTGTGGACCGAGCGGCCCGAGGTCGTCAGCGGCATGGAGAAGATCTACGAGCGGTGGGTGCGGGACTTCGCCATCGACGGGTTCCGGATCGACACCGTCAAGCACGTGAACATGGAGTTCTGGACCCAGTGGGCGACCGCGCTGGACAAGTACGCGGCGGAGCACGGCCGTAGGAACTTCTTCATGTTCGGCGAGGTCTACTCCGCCGACACGTCGGTCACCTCCCCGTACGTCACCCGGGGTCGCCTCGACGCCACCCTGGACTTCCCCTTCCAGGACGCGGCCCGCGCCTACGCCTCCCAGGGCGGCAGCGCGCAGAAACTCGCGGGCGTCTTCGCGGACGACTACAAGTACACGACCGACAAGGCCAACGCCTACGAGCAGGTCACCTTCCTCGGCAACCACGACATGGGCCGGATCGGGTACTTCCTGAAGCAGGACAACCCGAAGGCGACGGACGCCGAGATCCTCAAGAAGGACGAACTCGCCAACGAGGTCATGTTCCTCAGCCGGGGCAACCCGGTCGTCTACTACGGCGACGAGCAGGGCTTCACCGGCTCCGGCGGCGACAAGGACGCCCGCCAGACCATGTTCGCCTCCAAGGTCGCCGACTACCTCGACGACGACGAGATCGGCACCGACCGCACCGCCGCGAGCGACGCCTACGACACGAGCGCACCCCTGTACCGGCAGATCAGCGCGCTCGGCAAGCTGCGCAAGGACAACCCGGCCCTCGCCGACGGAGTGCAGACCCAGCGGTACGCTGCCGACGGCCCCGGCGTCTACGCGTTCTCGCGCACCGACGCCCGGACCGGCCAGGAGTACGTGGTCGCCCTCAACAACGCAGGCGAGGCGAAGTCGGCGACCTTCGCGACCGGTTCCGCCGGCATGAAGTTCCGTGGAATCTACGGCACTTCGGACGACGTCACCTCCGGCGCCGACCGGCAGGTCACCGTCACCGTCCCGGCCGGGTCCGCGATCGTCCTCAAGGCGGCCGGCAAGCTCGCTGAGCCCGCCGTGAAGCCCACCCTCACCCTCAAGGCCCCCGGCGCCGGTGCCACCGGCACGGTGGAGCTGTCCGCCGACGTGACCGGCGGCGGGCTCAACCGGGTCGTCTTCGCCGCCCAGGTCGGCGACGGCGGCTGGCGGACGCTCGGCTCCGCCGACCACGCACCGTACAAGGTCACCCAGACCATCGCCAAGGACGTCCCGGCCGGAACGCCCCTGCGCTACAAGGCGGTCGTCATCGACTCGGCCGGGCACACCGCGTCCGCCACGGCCGCCTCCAGCACCGGCAC
>NZ_WVUG01000593.1 GCF_017614965.1 Streptomyces griseorubiginosus
GCCCCCGACCCACCCACCGGCGGGCCGCGTCGGGCACCCCTGGCGAGGGGCGCCCAACCCAACGACGTCGGCGTCGGCGTGGGCGTCGTCACATGGTGGCGCCCGCCATCGCGCGGCACATCTCCGCGCACCGGCGACACGCCTCGGCACATCGCATCATCTGCGGATCGTCGGGCATGGCCATACACGCCTCGGCGCACATGTCACAGGCCCTGGCGCACAGCGCGCACATCTCGGCCGCCATGGGGGAGCGGCGCATCATCATGTCCGCGCACATACGGGTCATCTCGGAGCAGTCGATCAGCGCACGCATGACCTGCATCTGGGCCTGGCCGCCCATCTGCATGCAGGAGCTCATGGTCTCCTCGCACATGCTGTGGCAGGACATGCACGCCTCGACGCAGTCCTGCATCTCCTTGCTCATGGCGCTCATGGGTCCGGTCTGGGTCATGGCTCCTCCTGGGAGGGTGAGGGGCCCGGGGCGGGCCCCGTGTGCCTCCCGTCCTACGCCCCTCCGGACCCGGACGCCATCGGGCGGACGCGACCAATCCGCATTATTCGCCGCACAGGACACGGGCGTGCACATTCCGTAACGCCGCCATTGGGGTTACGGGCACACCACCTGATCCCCGGTCACCGCCTGGAACCGCCCCTGCGCCGCATCCTGCGCCCGCACCTTCCGCACCGCCGTGAAGTCCGCCCCCGCGATCACCTTCAGGGTCGGCCCGAGCCCCTTGACCGCGCGCAGCTCGCTGCCCGGCAGCGCCGCCGCCAGGGACCGGGCGGAGCGGTCCCAGCGGGGGTCGTACGCGACGACCGTCCGCTTCCGCGTGCGGTCGGCCGCGTTCACGGGCGTACGGGTCGTCACGAAACCCGCGCCCGCCAGCGCGGCGTCCACCCGCTTGCCGAGCCCGGCCGTGGCGGTGCCGTTCTCGACCTGGACACGGATCCGCTGCGGGGCCACCTCCACCTCGGCCACCTTGGCGGCGGCCGGCCGGTGCACGGTGAGGGGCTTGTCGTCGCGGAGGTCGCGGAAGAGGGCCGCGGCCCGCGCGGTGTCCCACTTCACGGTCGAGCCGACGCCCTTGACGACGTATCCCATCTGGCCGACGGGGACGGTCGTGAACTCCGAGGAGGAGGGGGAGAAGTTGCGCATCGCCCGGCCCAGGTCGAGGAGTTCGTCCGTGCCGAAGCCCTTGTCGGCGCGGACCGAGCCCAGCACCGCGGTTGTGACGTCGCGGAACCGCATCGGGTTCAGCAGGGTCCCGGAGGACGTGGCGCGTTCGATCAGCGCGGCCAGGAAGCGCTGCTGGCGCTTCATCCGGCCGAGGTCGGAGGCGCCGTCGACATGGCGGGCCCGGACGTACTGCAGCGCCTGGCCGCCCAGGAGGGTGTGGGTGCCGGCGGGGAGGTTCAGGCCGGTGTAGGAGTCCTTCAGGGGCGCGGGGGTGCAGATCCGCACTCCGCCGAGCACGTCGACGGTCCTCATGAAGCTGATGAAGTCGACCTCCAGATAGTGGTCGATCTTCACATGGGTCATGTTCTCGACGGTCCGCACGGTCAGGTTCGGACCGCCCTCGGCGTAGGCCGCGTTGAGCTTGACGGGGTGCGTGCCGTGTCCGTGGGAGTCCGGCACCTCGGCGTAGGAGTCGCGGGGCAGGCTCACCACGCTGGCCCGCTCCCGGTCCTCCGAGATGTGCACGATCATGATCGTGTCGGTGCAGTGGCAGGGCGCCCCGCCCAGGTGGTACCGGTGCCGCTCGCGCTGGGTGATCCGGTCCCGGCCGTCCGTGCCGACCAGCAGGACGTTCATGCCGTTGCCGGCGCGCGGACGGTTCTTCATGTCCTTGAAGGGGTCGACCCGGGCGATGTCCGCGTCGAGGCTGGTGACCACCGCGTGCCCGATCCCGGCCGAGGCGAGGACGACGACGGAGAGCGTCGTCACCGCGCGCATGGCCCAGCGCGGCTTCCTGCGCGGTGCGGGGGGCCGGGGTCCGCCGCCGCGCTGCTGCGGGGTGCGG
>NZ_WVUG01000594.1 GCF_017614965.1 Streptomyces griseorubiginosus
GCCCCGACGTCCCCGACAGCTGGCGCCCCTGGCGCTCCTATGCCCTGCGACACCTGCGCACAGCAGGAGAGTTGGACTGACCTGTGACGACCACCGTATGGACCCGCGTCGACAGCCTCCTCGGCCCGCTGCTGCTCACCGCCGACCCGGCCGGCGCGCTCACCTCCGTCTCCGTGCCGGGACAGAAGAACGGCCCCGCGGTGCGGGAGGGCTGGCGGCACGAGCCCGCCGCCTTCCGGGCCGCCGAGGAACAGCTCGCCGCCTACTTCGCCGGAGAACTCAAGGAGTTCCGGCTGCCGTTCAGCACCGCGGGCAGCGAGTTCCGGGAACGGGTGTGGAACGCCCTGGACGCGGTGCCGTACGGGGCGAGCACGACGTACGGCGAGATCGCCGCGCGGATCGGGGCGCCCCGGGCCGCCGTACGGGCCGTGGGCGGTGCCATCGGCGCCAATCCGCTGCTGATCGTCCGGCCCTGCCACCGGGTGATCGGCGCGAACGGCTCACTGACCGGCTACGCGGGCGGGCTGGAGCGGAAGGTGCGCCTGCTCACCCTGGAGGGCTGCCTGTAGCCGCGGCGGCGGCTCAGTCCTCCAGCCCCCAGCTGTGGATCCGCCGCGGATGGATACGGATCACCTCCTCGCTGAAGTGCGGGCCCAACTCGTGCGGTCCGGTGAGGAGTTCCGCCTCGCCGCGGATGTCGACGCCGCGCACCTTCCACGGGCGCAGGCTGACGATGTCGTCGACGACCAGCGCGACCTTCGGATTCTCCCGCAGGTTGCGCCACTTCTTGGTGCGGCCCATCGCGTACCCGCCGACCAGGATCGTGCCGTCGTCCTGCGGGAAGAAGCCGACCGGGTTCGCCTGCGGCTGCCCGTGCGGGTCGACGGTGGCCAGCCGTCCCAGCCGCTGCGACTTCAGATACGCGCGCTCGGCCTCGCTGAATTCGCTCATGCCCCTCACCCAAACACGCCCGCCGCGCCTCCACATCGGATCCTCGGCCTAGTCCGCGGGACCTACGTCATCCGGCGATCACCGCACCCAGCCACGCGCCCATGATCAGCAGGCAGGTGAACAACTCGGCGAGGACGCCGGCGCCGCCCGAGCGCATCGCCCTGCGCAGGGCCGCCATCGCCTCGCCGTGGCGGCCGAGACGGAGGCGTTCGGCGAGGTAGACGCCGGCCATGAAGCCCGGGATGGCGCCGAGCACGGGAAGCAGGATGAAGCCGAGGAGCGCGCCCGTACCGGCGTACACCGCCATCCTGGGTGTGGCGCCGCTCGCCCGCAGCCGGCGCGGCGGCAGCGCCCAGCGGACCCCCTGGCAGAGGAACAGCGCCACGGTCGCGCCGACCAGGACCCACCAGGCGACCGGCCGCGGGTCCTTCAGCGCCCACCACAGGATCCCGGCCCACACCAGCCACGACCCGGGCACCCCGGGCACCAGCACTCCGCACAGGCCGAGCAGGAGGACCAGACCGACCAGCAGGAGGTCCCACACTCCCATGTGCCCAGGGTGCCGGAGCGACACAGAAAACGCAGGTCAGCATCCGGTACGGGGTACGGCGGCCGGCGCGAAGGGGATCCGGGCCCGGGGCACTCCGGTGTCGCCGGTCGGTTCTCCCGAGGGGGGTGGAAACGTCCGGCGGCCTGTTTCCCGTTTTCCTGTTCGACGTGTCACTCGACACGGCGTTCGACTCGGCGTGCCGCGGCGGTTTTTCCCGTTGCCCCGTTTTCATCCGGGCCCCGGGGTGGACAATTGGGGGCATGAGCCAGCAGGGGGGAAGTCCCACCGGTCACGAGGACGACTGGTGGGGGCAGCTGTACGACGACTCCACCGAGGACACGGGGCCGACCCCCGCGGCCGACACGTTGGACGACCGGTTCGCCTCGGCGGCCGGGACCGTGGCCGACGGATCGCCGCCGGGCGAGCGGGCCGACGTGGTCCCCGCCCAGCGCAGCGGCACGTCGACGGAGACCCCGACGACTACGGCCCCCACGTCCCGGACACCGACCGGCACGGACC
>NZ_WVUG01000595.1 GCF_017614965.1 Streptomyces griseorubiginosus
GGCGGGGGCTGGTGTTGAGCGTCGGGCCGTTGGGGGAGCGGGACGTCGCGGAGCTGGTCGAGGCGGTGACGGGGACGGCGCCGGAGGCGGACGCGCTGCGGTCCTTCGTCCAACGTACCGGTGGTGAGGCCTTCTTCGTCACCGAGTCGCTGAGGGCCGGGAGTTGGAGCGTTGCGCCGGCCGTCGACGGTACCGGCGCGTCCTCGGTCACCGTACGGGCCGCCGTACAGGAGCGGTTGGCGGATCTGTCGCCGCGGGCGGCACGCGTGCTGGACGTCGCCGCGGTGCTCGGCACGCGGTTCCGGCTGGACGTGCTGGCCGAGACGGCGGAGGTGCCGTTGGCGGAGGTACGGACGCTGCTCGGTGAGGCGGCCGAGGCCGGGCTGTCGGCCGGGGCGGCGGTGGACCGGGGCGCCTTCCGGCACGACCTGCTGCGGGACGCCGTGTACGACACCCTCACCCCCGCCGACCGTTGCGCCCTGCACCACACCGCCGCCGACGTCCTGGCCGGCTACGCCCGCCGCGGCCGGGACACGGGCCCCGCGGAGGTCGCCCACCACCTGTTCCTCGCCGGCCCCGAACACGCCCCGCGGGCAGCCCGGTTCGCCCGCGAGGCCGCGGCGCGGGCGGAGGCGCTGTACGCGTTCGAGGACGCGGCGCGCTGGTACGAGCGGGCGGCGGAGGCATGGGGTCACGGGGAGGCATGGGGGCACGGTGCCGTGGAGACCGACGAGGACGGCGGCGCGTCCCCCGGTGAACAGCCTGAGTTCGCCGAGGTGTTGATCGGGCTCGGGACCGCTCGGTTCGGGGCCGGGGAGCCGGGGGCCGCCCGGGAGGCGTTGCTGCGGGCGGCGCGGGTGGCACGGGAGCTCGGACGGGGGGACCTGCTGGCGCGGGCCGCGCTCGGACTGGGGACCGGGCCCGTGGGGTTCGAGGTGGACCTTTCGGACCGGGAACAGGTCGACCTGCTGGTCGAGGCGCGGGACGCGGTGGCCGGCGAGCCCGCGCACGCCGGTCTCCGGGCCGCCGTCACCGCCCGTCTGTCGCTCGCCGGCGGGCTGGTCGAGACCGAGGCGCGTCGGGTCGCCCTCGCCGAGGAAGCCGTCCGTGTCGCTGAGGAGACCGGTGACCCGGCGGTTCTCGGACCGGCCCTCGCCGCCCTCTGCGACGCGCTCTCCGGTCCCGACCACTGCCGCGACCGGCTCGCCTGGTCCACGCGGATCGTGACGACCGCCCGCGACCTGCGCGACCCGGTCCTCGAACTCCTCGGCCGGCGACTGCGGTTGGTGGCCCTGACGGAGACGGGCGCGTTCGCGGCGGCCGACGCGGAGGTGACGGCGTACGAGGCGGTCGTACGACCGCTGCGGCGGCCCCTGTACGCCTGGTACGTGCCGCTGTGGCGTGGCTCGCGGGCCCTGATGGAGGGCCGTTACGACGACTGCGCGGCCGCCCTCGACGAGGTGGAGGCCCTCGGCCGCGAGGCCGGCAGCGCCAACGCGGCGCTGCTCGCCGGCACCCAGCGCTGGTGCCTGTACACCGCCACGGGCGACCTCGACGGCATGACGCGGCTCCTCGCCGTGATGCCGCCCCTCGACCGCCTCCCCGGTCTGTGGCCGCGGGTGTCGCTCGCGCTTCTCGCCGCGCAGTTCGGCCGCCTGGAGGAGGCCGCGCGCCGTCTGTCGGCGGTGGCACCCCACCTCGGCACGGCCCCCCGCGACAGCGAGTGGCTGCCGATGGTGGCCCAGGCCGCGGAGACGGTGGCCGCGACCGGCCACCACCCCTGCGCCTCCGCCCTGTACGACCTCCTCGCCCCCTACGCCGGCCTCTACGTGGTCGAGGGCATCGGCGCGGCGGTACGCGGCCCCGTCGACCGCCACCTCGCCCTGCTGGCGGCGGCCATGGGCGACGACCGCCGAGCCCACGCCCACCGCGAGGCCGCACTACGGTCCGCCGAGGCAACGGGCGCGATGCCCCTGGCCGACCGAATCCGAGGCGAGACGGGGGCGGGGTCGGCGAC
>NZ_WVUG01000596.1 GCF_017614965.1 Streptomyces griseorubiginosus
GGCTGGGGGACGGCGTGGGGCCGACTGCTGCCGTGTCGCCCTCGTCGGTTCGGCTCGCCGGGGCGCGGGGCGCCCACCGGTGGTGCGGGGCGCGGACGGCCGGGGCCGCTCCCGGGCTGCTGAGGCCCGGGCACCACCGGTTCTCCGGTGTGCGTGCGCCCGCGTCCGCTCGCCCTGCCCGCGCCGCCTGGCGCCCGCCGATCTCCGGTAGGGGCGTGTCAGAGGCTCGGCGGCGTCGCGACCCGCGCGGACGACCCTCACCGCCCGTCTCGCCGCACCATCCGTCGCGTGGCGAGCAGGAGGGCGATGTCGTCGGGACGGTCGGCCGTGTGGCGGGCCGTCGCGGTGAGGCGGTCGGCGACGCCGGCGAGGGGGCGGCGGCCCGGGCGGGCGGCCGGGGCGCCGGCTCGGGCCAGCGCGACCCGCAGGGCGGAGATGCCCTCGTCGATGTCCAGTCCCGGGCGCTCCACCAGCCCGTCCGTGTACAGGGCCAGCACGGCACCGGGCTCGATGAGCAGTTCCGCGACCGGATACTGCGCCTGCGGGTCCACGCCGAGCACGACCCCGCCGGGCAGGTGCACGACCTCCGTGTGACCGTCGGGACGGCGCAGCAGAGGCGGCGGATGTCCCGCGCGGGCCGCCCTGGCCAGCCCCGACACGGGATCCAGCCGGATGTAGCAGCAACTCGCGAACTGACCCGGGTCGAGGTCGATCAGCAGATGGTTCGTCCCGCTGAGCACCTCGTCGGGCGGACGGTCCCCGAGTGCGAACGCGCGAACGGCGCTGCGCAGTTGCCCCATCGTGGCGGCGGCCTGCACACCGTGCCCCTGCACGTCCCCGATCACCAGTGCCAGCCCGTCCCCGGCCTCCACCACGTCGTACCAGTCCCCGCCCACCTCCATGCCCTGGGTGCCGGGCAGATAGCGCCCCGTGGTCTCCACCAGCGGATGCGCGGAGAGCCGGCGCGGCAGCAGGGCCTGCTGCAGCCCCCGCGCGAGCGCGGCCTCGCTCTCGTAGCGCTGCGCCTTCTCCATGGCGTGGGCGATCAGCCCGGCCAGCGCCGTCAGCACCGTGCGCTCCTCGGTGCTGAAGCTCCGGGGCCCGTCGAAGCCCAGGATGCAGGAGCCGACCGGCCGCCCCGACGCGATCAGCGGCAGAAAGGCACGGGCGCCCTCCTTGGCGTCCAGCGCTATGCCGGGATAGGCGGCGGCGAGCTGGTCCATGGAGTCGAAGAAGAGCGGCCGGCCGCTGGTGAGCGTCTCCACGCCGGGCAGATGGGCGTCCAGCCCCACGCCCTCGAACGGGGTGAGGAACCCTGCGGGGAAACCGCTCTCCCAGGCCAGGTAGAGATGCCGGTCCTGCAGCAGGTAGATGGCGAGTCGCCGGCCGCCGAAGGCGGGCAGCAGCTCCCGCATCACCACCGCGGAGACCTGCCGCGCCGTGACCGCCTCGGTCAGCGCGATCGCGAGGACGATGGGCCGGTACAGCGGCGCCATCGACGGCATCCGGTCCGAGGACGTCCCGGGCCGCACCCCGGGTTCGGGCGCGAGGTCGGCGGCCGAGTCCGCCACCCGGGTCGCGGGCCGGAACGTGCACGTCAGGATGGACGGACCGGGGTAGACGGACACGTCGAGCCACGCACCGTCGTACGGCGCCGTGTCATCGTCGTCGGTGTCCGGGGCCGGCCTGCCGACGTGGAAGCGCACCGGGTTCGGGGAGAGCAGCGCGCCGCGCAGATGGTCCTCGAAGGCCGGCTGGCTCAGCCATGGCACGCCCTCCCACAGCGAGCGGCCCAGCAGCCGCGTCCGCGGGCAGCGCAGCAGCTGGGCGGCGCGCGGATTGGCGTACAGGATCATGCCGAGCCGGTCCAGGCACAGCACGCCGTCGGGCAGCAGATCGGCCGCGGCGTCGGCGAGCGCGCCGGGCCCGGGGTCGACGACGAAGCCCCGGACCGGGTGCGCGCCCGAGGGGGCGCCGGGCGGGGC
>NZ_WVUG01000597.1 GCF_017614965.1 Streptomyces griseorubiginosus
CCGCCGTACCCCACTCCGAGGCGCCCCCTCATCCCCGCGCCACCCTCGCCCTGACCAGCGCGGCGACCGCCGTGACGCTGATGACGTACACCGCGCCGATCGTCACGCTCCCCGACACCGCCGCCGCCCTCCACACACCGCTCTCCGCGCAGGCCTGGCTCATCAACGGCACCCCGCTCGGCCTCGCCGCCCTCCTCCTGGTCGCCGGCAGCCTCGCCGACGACTACGGCCGCCGCCGGATCTTCCTGCTCGGCACCCTCACCCTCGGCATCACCACGGCCCTGGGCGCCCTGGCCTCCTCCACCTGGCTCTTCACCCTGGCCCGCGTCGCCCAGGGCGCGGCGAGCGCGGCGATCCTGGCGAGCAGCCTCGGCCTGCTGGTGCACGCCTTCCCGACCCCCCGCGGCCGCCTGCACGCGACCGGCGTCTGGGGCGCCTTCGTCAGCGGCGGCATCGCGGCGGGCCCCCTGCTCGCGGGCTCCCTGCCGAGCTGGCGGTTCGCGTACGGCGTCCTGGGCGCCGCGACCCTGCTGGTCACGGCGCTGAGCGTCCGTACTCTGTCGGAGTCGCGCTCCCCGAGAGGCGGACGCCCCGACATCGTGGGCGCACTGACCTTCGGCCTGGCGCTGGTCTCCCTGGTGGCGGCGCTGACGCTGGGCCGCGACGGCTGGCTGCGCCCCGAGGTCGGCCTGCTGTTCCTGGCGACCGTCGTCCTACTGGGCCTGTTCGCCCTGGTGGAACTCCGCACGGCGACCCCGATGATCGACCTGACCCTGTTGCGCCGCCCCGGCTTCCTGGCCTCCTCGGCCGGCGGACTGTTCACGGGCCTGGCGGTGATCGGCCTCTTCAGCTTCTTCCCGGTCCTCTTCCAGCAGGTGCTCGGCCTGACCCCCATGGACACGGCCTGGCTGTTCCTGCTCTGGTCCGGCCTGTCCTTCCTGGTCGCCCTCCAGGCCAAGCGCCTGGCCGGCCGCGTGCCGCCCCGCCACCAGCTCGCCGCGGGCTTCACCCTGCACGCCGCCGGTGTCCTGACGATGCTCGGCGCCATCGACTCCGGCACCTGGCACCGCCTTCTGCCGGGCCTCGTCCTCGGGGGCGTGGGCAGCGGCCTGCTCAACGCCGCCCTGCCCCTGCTCTCCGTCGAGTCCGTCCCGGCGGCCCGCGCGGCCATGGGCTCGGGCGCCCAGCAGACCTTCCGTTACATCGGTTCCTGCGCCGGCGTCGCCCTGACGATCGCCATCGTCACGTCCTCCGGGGGCGGCCTGGGTCACGGCGCGAACGTCGCCCTGGTGGTGTCGGCGGGGTTGGCGCTGCTGGCGGCGGTGGCGGTGCCGGCGTTGCGGGAGCGCGCCTGACCCGGCCTATTCGGCTGAGGCCGACTCGGCTGAACTCCCCACGCCCGTCCATGAGTCAGCCCCTCGGCCGCATGGACACCAGCTTCCCCCACACCACCATCCGGTACCGGGACGTGAACTCCGGTGTGCACGTCGTCAGCGTGATGTAGTAGCCGGGTTGCCCGTAGCCGTGACCCGGCTTGACGACGGAACGCGGAATCGGCCGTATGACCCCGGAGTCCCGCGCCGACGTCTGCGGCAGGGTCTTGTCGACCGAGTACGTGTACGTCGCCTCGCGCGTCTCCACCTCCACCACGTCCCTGATCCGCAGGTGGTTGAGGTAGCGGAACGGCTCGCCGTGGGTGTTGCGGTGGCCCGCGAGGGCGAAGTTGCCCGCCTGGCCGGGCTGAGCGGTGCCGCGGTAGTGGCCGACGTACCCCTTGTTGAGGACCGCCTGCTTGCCGACGCCCTCGGCGACCGGCACGCGCAGGCCGAGGCGCGGGATGACCAGCACGGCGTACGCCTGGGACCAGGAGGGGCTCGACTGCCGTACGGCGGTGGTCCGTCGACCCGTACCACCGCCCCCGCCGCCCGAGCCGCCGTACGACCGCGGGACCGCCGGCGTCACGGC
>NZ_WVUG01000598.1 GCF_017614965.1 Streptomyces griseorubiginosus
GTGTTCGGGCGTCCGAGCCCGGGTTAGGCTCATGATTGATCGTTACCGACGAGGGGGGTCCGACGATGAGCGGAAGCGTGACGGCGGTCAGCAGCAACGGGGTGTACTCCTTCACCAAGCCGAACCGGGACAGCATCACGCTGCTCGCCGGGCTGGGGGTGGAGGGGGACGTGCACGCCGGGGTGACGGTCAAGCACCGGTCCAGGGTCGCGCAGGACCCCACCCAGCCCAACCTGCGCCAAGTGCATCTCATCCACGAGGAGCTCTTCGCCGAGGTCGGCGAGGCCGGGTTCAAGGTCGCGCCCGGCGAGCTCGGCGAGAACATCACCACGCGCGGCATCGACCTGCTCGGCCTGCCGGTCGGCACCCTGCTGCGCATCGGCGACTCCGCCGTCCTGGAGGTCACCGGTCTGCGCAACCCCTGCATGCAGATCGACAAGTTCCAGGGCGGGCTGCTCAAGCAGGTCGTCGGCAGGGACGAGGACGGCAAGGTCGTGCGCAAGGCCGGGATCATGACCGTCGTGCGGGAAGGGGGCGTGGTGCGTCCCGACGACAGGATCGAGGCGGAACTCCCCAGCGGCCCGCACCGGCCCCTGGACAGGGTCTGACCCCACGTCACACCGCTGCGGCGGCACCCCTCCGCCGTACCGGCCTCGCCAGCAGCGCGCCCAGGAACCCGGTCACCAGCCCCCACAGCACCGCCAGCCCCAGCGCGCTCCACACCTGGGGCGTGAGGAACAGGTCCCCGCCCAGACGCCCGCCCAGGTCGCCGATGCCCAGCACCGACAGGCCGTAGTGCGCGGAGATCCGGCCGACCAGGCAGATCATCCAGACCGTGAGCGCCAGGGCGACGGCCATGTGCAGGGCATGCTGCCAGGCGCGCGTCCGGGACGGGGAGCGGGCCGCCATCACGAAGGCCGCGCCCAGCAGCAGCACCGCGTCCACGACGACCAGCCACCACACTCGGCTGTCGTAGTCGGAGAGGGTGCTCAGGTTGAGCGTGGAGACGTCCTTGGTGCGCAGCACCTCGTCGAGGACGTGCGGCATGGGCAGCCCGAACGGCCCCTGCACCCTGCCGTGCCAGGTCGCGCCGAGGCCGAGGGTGAGGGTGAGCCAGACCAGGTTCGGCATGCCCAGCAGGATCACCGCGAGGGTCTCCACGGCATGCCCGCGAATCGCCGCGGTCACCAGGCCGACGACGACACCGAGAGCGACGTACACGAGGAGCAGGGCCACCATCGCGTACGCGGCCGGACGCACCGACTCCTGGAAGCGCAGCAACCGGCCGGGCAGCGGCGCCCCGCGTGAGACCAGCAGGGCCAGCACCAGGACGCCCGCCAGCCACAGCAGGCCGAACAGCAGGGTTTGCGGTACGTCGGTCTTGAAACCGACCTTCGGCGAGACGTCGAACAGGTCACCGACGTCGCTGAGCGTGCCGTTGCCGAGGGAGAGGGCGAAGGTCTGGCGGGCACCGAAGGCCAGACCGAGCAGGGCGAGCAGCCACAGGACCGCGATCCGGGCCGCCCATCCGGCCAGTTCGGGCGCTCCGGTGACCGCCCGGTGCCGCAGCGGGCGCAGGAAGCCGGCGGCGAGCACGAGCGCACCGGTCAGCGTGACGGACAGCGGGATCACGGTCAGCCCGGCCGAGGACGAGGCGAGTCCGCCCGCGTCCCCGGACAGTTCGATCGTGCCGCCGACGGCCGTGACCACCGTCGCCGCCGCCACCCGGGGAAACGCGCCCTGGGGAAGATCCGTCGCTCCGGCCGCCCACAACCCCAGGGCGGCCACGACCCCCATGGCGATCAGCGCGGCCAGCACCGCGCCCAGGGCCTGCACCCAGCCATGACGGGCCACGGTCTGCTCGGAGGCGGTTCGCAGGCTCACGCCTGCCACGCTAAGCAGCACCTGTCTCTTATACACCTCTG